>NZ_JBEXNQ010000079.1:0-1071 GCF_040611155.1 Streptomyces sp. NPDC002994 | reverse complement strand
GTGCACTGTCCTCACGCGTCGCACGGAAGGCAGCACGTATCAGCATGGCAGACGAGACAGCGGTGGTCGGCGGCGTCGACACCCACACCGATTTCCACCAGGCCGCGGTGATCGACTCGATCGGCCGGCATCTGGCTACCGAGTCGTTTGCGGCCACGCCCGACGGCTACCGGCAGTTGCATCAGTGGCTGCTCTCGCACGGGGAGCTCCTTGCGGTCGGTGTCGAGGGGACCGGCGCCTACGGTGCGGAACTGGCCCGGTCTCTGACGGCGAACGGTGTGACGGTGGTGGAGGTCGACCGGCCCGACCGCAGGGCGAGGCGGGCCCACGGCAAGTCCGATCCAGTCGACGCCTACGCGGCCGCGACCGCGGTCCTGGGCGGCCGGGCAGGCGGTATCCCGAAGTCCCGGGACGGGATCGTGGAGGCGATACGGGTCTTGCGGGTGGTCCGCAAGAGTGCGGTCAAGGCCCGCACCCAGGTCATCAACCAGATCCGCACCCTGATCGTCACCGCCCCGTCAGCCGTGCGGGACAGGCTGCGGGACCTGCCGGTGCGGGAGCTGGTCGACACGCTGGCCCGCTCGAGGCCCGCCGGTCATCTCGAAGATCCTGCCAGGGCGGTCAGAACAGCACTGCGGCGTCTGGCCCGCCGCTACCAGGCACTCGATGCGGAGGTTACCGAGGCGGACAAGGAGATCGGGCCGCTGGTGGCCCAGGCCGCCCCGCAACTGCTCGCTCTGTGCGGTGTCGGACCTGAAACCGCCGGCCAGCTGCTGACCACGGCCGGGGACAACCCCGACCGGCTCCGCTCGGAAGCCTCCTTCGCACACCTGTGCGCAGCAGCCCCCGTCCCGGCTTCTTCCGGCCGCACCCACCGCCACCGGCTCAACCGAGGAGGCGACCGCCAGGCGAACAACGCCCTGCACACGATCGTCCTGGTCCGCATGCGCTACGACCCACGCACCCGCGACTACGTCGCCCGACGCACCGCCGAAGGCATGGCCAAGAAAGACATCATGCGCTGCCTCAAACGCTTCGTCGCCCGAGAGATCTACAAACACCTACCCCACC
>NZ_JBEXNQ010000078.1:0-1084 GCF_040611155.1 Streptomyces sp. NPDC002994 | reverse complement strand
TGGAGTGCGGGATGGCGGTGCAGAGGAGGTAGCAGGTGTGGTTGGGGCATGTGGGTTGTGTGGGGTGACGGGTGGGGCAGGATGCGGCACGTGCCTGTCTCATCCCAAGACGCCCGGCCTTCGCGTCGTGTGCTTCCGCCGTCATCGTTGTACGCCTGGGCGCACTCGGTCTGCGGCGGTACGCCGGAAGCATGCCGACGCGACGCCCGTATCCGAGTGATCTGTCCGATGCCCGCTGGGAGTTGATCGAGCCGGTACTTGCCGCCTGGCGCTTCGAGCGCCGCGGCAGGGCCCTGGAGTTCGGCCGGCCGCCCGAGCATGACCTGCGCGACATCATGGACGCGATCTTGTACGTGGACCGGACTGGGGTCCAGTGGCGCTACCTCCCGCATGACTTCCCGCACTGGAACACGGTCTACGGCTACTTCGCTAAGTGGCAGCAAGAAGGCGTGTTCGCCCAACTCAACGGCCTGCTCCGGCAGCTGTTGCGGCAGAAGGAAGGGCGGGAAGCCGAGCCGTCGGCCTGTGTGATCGATGCCCAGAGCGTCAAGACCTCCACCAGCGTTCATGCCTCGAGTCAGGGCATCGACGCGGGGAAGAAGATCGTGGGTAGGAAGCGGAGCATCGTCACCGACACGATCGGGCTCCTGATGGCGGTGCTGGTGACAGCGGCGAGCGTGCAGGACTCGGTGGCCGGCACCCGGCTCCTGGACCAGGTCGCCGCCCAGCACCCCGGCATCCGCAAGGTCTGGGTCGACGGTGGCTACCGCCAGCACCTCGTCGAGCACGCCGCCACCCTCGGCATCGACATGGAGATCACCGGCCGCACCCCTGGGACCAGGGGCTTCACCCCGATCCCGAAGCGGTGGGCGGTCGAGCGGACCTACGGATGGCTGATGCTCCACCGCCGCCTGGCCCGCGACTACGAGACCCTGCCTGCCCGTTCCGAAGCCATGATCCACCTCGCCATGGCCGACCTCATGGCCCGCCGCCTCACCGGCGAGAACACCATTTCATGGCGCGACCCGATACCCCAGAACAAACAGTTGATTCCGGGATAAAACACTAGGAGAAAACGACCTCT
>NZ_JBEXNQ010000077.1:0-1266 GCF_040611155.1 Streptomyces sp. NPDC002994 | reverse complement strand
GGCGGTGCGCACCACGTCTAGGGGGCGGTGCGGCCCCAGACTCAGCGACTGCGGGAACGGCCGTTGGTGCACCATCCCCATTCCCACGCACACGACCACCCACTCCGGGCGCCGGTTTGGCCTAATCCAACGAGACGCGTACGGCAGCTGCATAGGCGGGCGCCTCTACTGGCCCGAAGACCGCACCCAGGGAGCGAAGCGTTGGCCAGGTGCCGCGTCCTCGCGCCAGTACCTCAAGACGGTCTCCGGGACAATCTCGAGTCGCTCGGCGGCGATGAGGCACGAGACAGGCTCCTGCCCGCCGGCGTCGGCCTCGAAGGCGACCACGACGGCCAGCTCTCCGCCGAGCTGACGGGTAACCTTCAGCAGTTCGTCAGGCGACGGAGCACGGAACGTCGGATCGTGAAAGCTCGACGGGCAGCTGACGAAGACCGGATCGTCGAAGACCAGCTCCAGACCATGGTGGTAGGTCAGATCATGACCAGCGGCAAGCCGGAGCTGCCCGGCGTTCCAGCCGACCACGTCCCAGTCCCACCAGGGCCCCTCAGGAAGCTGGATCCCAGCATGCCGTCTTTCGACGTCCACCCTCAGCCCCTCATCAGTTCGAACAGATCGCCAGGCTACACAGCGACTTGAGGCCCTCGACTTGACGGGTTAAACGCCTGAGGTGTCCGTCCGGTCGACCGGCGACTCGGGCGGGTGTGGCGTTCACCCCGGCCGGTGGCCGGTTGAACTGCAAGCCCGTTGCTGATGTGGATGGGTGGCGACGCAAACCGATTTCCGAGGCGCGAACCCAGCACACCACCCATGCGACGGTCGGCACGGCCCGTATGGGGCCTCGCGTGGGCCGAAACACGCCCGTGGTGGCCGAAGGCGTTGCGCGTGCGACGGGTGGGACCGGAGGGGCGCTGTGATTCGCCCAGTGCCGAGTTAGTCGCATTCCAACGCCAGGAGCATGGCCACTGAGGCGACCGACACCCACCAACGACGATGACAGGACTGCTGCGGGAGCCGAGACGGGTAGGGCTGGATGGGCGTTAAAATTCATCAAGTGGCGGGTTAGTCGCATTCCAAGCCCGGAAACGGGCGAAAACCGGCGCTACTGCGACACAAGCTGCGTCGCACTGCCCAGACCAACTGACCTGTTCGATCTCTGTGCGCCGAAGCGCTCCAGTGAAGCTCCGCCATCTTGAAGTGGCTGGTCAGCGGGGTGGCGTGACTCCGTTTCGGGCTGCTCGTACTGGTCGCGGGCGGCGGTCTGTGTTG
>NZ_JBEXNQ010000075.1:0-1849 GCF_040611155.1 Streptomyces sp. NPDC002994 | reverse complement strand
AACACAGTGGACGCGAGCAACTGAGGACAAGCCCTCGGCCTATTAGTACCAGTCAGCTCCACCCGTTACCGGGCTTCCACATCTGGCCTATCAACCCAGTCGTCTACTGGGAGCCTTAACCCCTCAAAGGGGGTGGGAATACTCATCTCGAAGCAGGCTTCCCGCTTAGATGCTTTCAGCGGTTATCCTTTCCGAACGTAGCCAACCAGCCATGCCCTTGGCAGGACAACTGGCACACCAGAGGTTCGTCCGTCCCGGTCCTCTCGTACTAGGGACAGCCCTTCTCAATATTCCTACGCGCGCAGAGGATAGGGACCGAACTGTCTCACGACGTTCTAAACCCAGCTCGCGTACCGCTTTAATGGGCGAACAGCCCAACCCTTGGGACCGACTCCAGCCCCAGGATGCGACGAGCCGACATCGAGGTGCCAAACCATCCCGTCGATATGGACTCTTGGGGAAGATCAGCCTGTTATCCCCGGGGTACCTTTTATCCGTTGAGCGACAGCGCTTCCACAAGCCACTGCCGGATCACTAGTCCCGACTTTCGTCCCTGCTCGACCCGTCGGTCTCACAGTCAAGCTCCCTTGTGCACTTACACTCAACACCTGATTGCCAACCAGGCTGAGGGAACCTTTGGGCGCCTCCGTTACTCTTTAGGAGGCAACCGCCCCAGTTAAACTACCCATCAGACACTGTCCCTGATCCGGATCACGGACCGAGGTTAGACATCCAGCACGACCAGAGTGGTATTTCAAGATTGACTCCACACACACTGGCGTGCATGCTTCAAAGTCTCCCACCTATCCTACACAAGCCGAACCGAACACCAATATCAAACTGTAGTAAAGGTCCCGGGGTCTTTCCGTCCTTCTGCGCGAAACGAGCATCTTTACTCGTAGTGCAATTTCACCGGGCCTATGGTTGAGACAGTCGAGAAGTCGTTACGCCATTCGTGCAGGTCGGAACTTACCCGACAAGGAATTTCGCTACCTTAGGATGGTTATAGTTACCACCGCCGTTTACTGGCGCTTAAGTTCTCAGCTTCGCACGCCCGAAAGCGCACTAACCGGTCCCCTTAACGTTCCAGCACCGGGCAGGCGTCAGTCCGTATACATCGCCTTACGGCTTCGCACGGACCTGTGTTTTTAGTAAACAGTCGCTTCTCGCTGGTCTCTGCGGCCACCCCCAGCTCACCGTGTAAAACGGATCACCAGTGATGGCCCCCCTTCTCCCGAAGTTACGGGGGCATTTTGCCGAGTTCCTTAACCATAGTTCACCCGAACGCCTCGGTATTCTCTACCTGACCACCTGAGTCGGTTTAGGGTACGGGCCGCCATGAAACTCGCTAGAGGCTTTTCTCGACAGCATAGGATCATCCACTTCACCACAATCGGCTCGGCATCAGGTCTCAGCCTTAATGTGTGACGGATTTACCTACCACACGGCCTACACCCTTACCCCGGGACTACCACCGCCCGGGCTGGACTACCTTCCTGCGTCACCCCATCGCTTACCTACTACCACCTTGGGCCGGCGGCTCCACCACTTCCCTTTGCCCGAAGGCTCCAGGACGGCTTCACGGCCTTAGCATTAATGGATTCGATACTGGGCGTTTCAAAGCGGGTACCGGAATATCAACCGGTTGTCCATCGACTACGCCTGTCGGCCTCGCCTTAGGTCCCGACTTACCCTGGGCAGATCAGCTTGACCCAGGAACCCTTAGTCAATCGGCGCACACGTTTCTCACGTGTGTATCGCTACTCATGCCTGCATTCTCACTCGTGAACCGTCCACAACTCGCTTCCGCGGCTGCTTCACCCGGCACACGACGCTCCCCTACCCATCC
>NZ_JBEXNQ010000074.1:0-1891 GCF_040611155.1 Streptomyces sp. NPDC002994 | reverse complement strand
GTCGATGCCCAACGGCCCGCCAGTCCCCTCAGTCCCAGCCGCTTTGGCTGCCGTGGTGAGGCCGTGTTGTAAGGCTCGTGAGAGCGAAAGGGGCGGCCGGCGAGACGGTCGGTCCTGCGGATGTGAATGATGTGACTGCTGCGGCGCAAATCGGCGGGCAGGGGCCGGTCGAGGCGTCAATGCCGCCCGACATGCCGGGTTGGGCGCACACCAACGGGCCGGCATGGGCCTCGGGGTGCGACCAACCCACCACGGGGCGATTCCGGATGTCCTGCCAACCCGACTACCTCGCCCGCTACCAACCCGCCACTTGATGATCCCGCAACGCCCCTCGCGTCCCATCCGTCTCAGCGGTGTCGCTCGCGGCCCTCACGGGAGCGTTTCGACCCACAGGTGGAGGGCTGGTGAGCCCCGAACAGGGCGGCTATTGGGATGGTGGTGCGACAGGTGCCGCTGGGAGCGGGCTGAGGCATGCATTTGCGCCGCCGCCTCGGCTTCCGTAGCAGCCCACCTTCGTCGTTGAGGGGGTTTGGTCGCTGCAACGGCCCCTTCCGTCCGTTCGACACGACGAACCCGGCACTTGGTGAATCCCATCGCCCCTCCGGTCCCACTCGTCTCAGCTGTTCGCTTTTCGGCCATCACGGGAGCGTTTTGACCCGCGTCGGCCCCACACGATCCGCCCGCAGGACCGGTTGGTGTGGCTCGTGTAGCTGGTGAGCTGGCTGGGACGGCTCACCGGCCATCGGCCTGGCGGCCTGAGGGGAGGGCCTTCGTCCTTGGTGGAGTTTGGATCCTCGCTCCAGGATCCGGTTCCGGGCTCGGAACGCAACTAACCCCGCACTTGATGAATCCCAATGCCGCTTCAGTCCCCACCGTCTCAGCCGTTTCGCTTACGGCCATCACGAGAGCGTTTCGACCCCGGCGCGGAAGCTGGTGAGACCGAACAGGACGCCTATGGGGAGGAGGCCGGTCGACTGGGGGGCGTCAGGGACATCCATTCCGCTGCCGCCTCGGCTCACAGAGTTTGCTCACTACCATCACCAGAGCCTTTCGGTTCACGTGGACGGCTTGCTGATGTGACCGTTGCGGCCAGTGCGGTGGTTCGCGGCCGTTGCCCCGACGAGAATGGGGGCGGGAACTGGGAGCCGCCAAGGCGGCCCGGCTCGCGGCTCCGGAATGCGACGAACCCTCCACTTGGTGAATCACAACACCTCGCCCGTCCCACCAGTCTCAGCTGCTTCGCTCCCGGCCATCGCGGGGGCGTTTCGACCCACGTCCGCAGCCCAGACCGCGCACTCCACGGGAATAGGTGCGGCTGACCCGGCCCCCAACCCTCCGTACGCCACCAGCACACGTCGCGCGCACAGAAGCCGGGGAGTGAGTGGTCACGTGGCCGGCCTTGCGCCCAGAGTCCAGTGCCCACCACCCACCCACATCAGCAACGGGCTTGCAGCTCAGCCGGCCATCCACCGGGGTGGACGCCACGCCCGCCCGAGTCGCCCCATTCAACTGTCGCGCCCCACCCGCCACGACCATGAGTCCGCACGTCGACCGGACAGGACGGCCGGCCACCTACGTGGGTGGTCGTGTGCGCCGGAATGGGGCTGTCGCGCCAACGGCCGTTCCCGTCAGCCGCTGAGCCCGGGGCCGAGCCGCCCCCTAGACGTGGTGCGCCCCACCCACTCAGCCGTCGGTCGGCAGCGGCACAGCAGCCAATTACCGGACCTCCCCGTGGGCTCCCCCCGGGGGCCGCCCCCCAGAAGCATTGCGGCGGAGGTCCGGCGGTCAAGGGAGGAGCGCAGCGCAATCGCCGCAGGCGACGCGACGCAGGAGCGCCCTTGAGGGGCGGGCCTCCGCCGCCACACTTACATGTGGCGGCCCCCATCGCAGA
>NZ_JBEXNQ010000073.1:0-1976 GCF_040611155.1 Streptomyces sp. NPDC002994 | reverse complement strand
TGAACTCCGGCGGATAGTGCTTCATGACCACGGGACATCCGTTCTCCTGGACTCAAGATCCAAGTGTCTCGAGTGTCCAAGATCCGGGGTCAAGCACCCTCCCACACCACCGCGCTCTGCTGTGGGGGCCACTGCTGCCAGTGGCCGCGAGCGAACGAGCGTCCCACCTCGTGCATGCCGGAGAAGGGCTCCACAAGGCCGCTGACAAGAGCGCTGGCGAACTGAGGCAGGATGCGGCGCAGCACCGCCCCGTGGTCGTGCCAGTCGCCGGCCTGCCAGGTGCGACGCAGAAGGTCGGGGTCCAGCTCCAGGTCCGGGACCTTCAACCGCGCAAGCTCTTCATCGCTGCCCCAGTGGCAGTCACATTGGTTCTCATCGGGGCGGGCGGTCATACCGCGGAAGGTGACGGCCAAGCTGCCCAGCGCACCGTCGAGTCGAAGTCGTGCGGGAGTGTCATCGAGGTTCATCGTTGTAGGCACGGCCTTAAGGGGACTCCGGGCGGCTTCCGCCAACCGAAGATCGCTACCCTACCGGGCGCCCCAGCCCGCCAGCGTCAGCAGGTCGCCGGACGAGGTGTCGACTACCGCAATCCTCGACCGGCCCTGCATCAATACGTAACGGTCTCCGTCAACGGCCCCAGCTACCGGCTCAATGACAGGCTCAAAGCCTTCGAGCGATTGACCGACGCGTCCTGACAGCTGGGGACGTTTAAGCGAACGCAGCTGGGGACCGTAGGTCGTACGCGGACACCTCAGCAGGTGCCTTCAAAACTCGATTCTGGCACAGATCTTGGGGAGCGGTCGCGGAGGGTGACCGCGGTGTGCGATTGCGAGACTCGGGCTCGCGTGAGGCCACGCACGCCCCGCAGCAGCGCCCCGCCCGCGGGTTGGGGAACGAACGAGGACGGCAAGGCCGCGTCGATCGATCCTGGAGGGCCGGTGCTACACCTCTCGCTGGGGATGCGTGGGCGGTGCGATTCGCGGACGCCACACCGTCTCGGAAATCCGCTCGGCAGCACGTAACAGCACAAGGCACAGTGGCCCCATGGATGAACGAGGGCTGGACCGCGACGGAACGATCGCACGCGAAGGCGCACTGGGCCGAGTGCGGGCAGCGTTCGTTCCCGTCGTCGATGCTGCCCGCGCTCGTATCACCGAGACGTTCGACGATACGCGCCTGCACAGCGCCTACCTCTACGGCAGCATCCCCCGTGGCACCGCCACCCCTGGAGTCTCCGACCTTGACCTCCAGCTCGCCCTATACGGTGAGCCCACCGAAGCCGACCGCGCTGACGCCAAAGCCATCGAGGTCGTGCTCGACCGTGCATTCCCGCAGATCGACGGCGTCGGGATCTTGCTGACCAGTACCCGGTTTCTGCTCAGCGACGTCGACCGTCACGATGGCGGATTCTTCATCGCTTGCCTGTGCACCCCGTTGCTGGGTCCTGACCTCGCAGAACAACTCCCCCGTTACCGCCCCACAGCCCTACTCGCGCGGGAGACCAACGGTGACCTTGCCCGTGTGCTTCCACGCTGGCGTGCCAAAGCAGCCGAAGCCACCACGGACACCGATCGCCGGACCCTCAGCCGTTTTGTTGGTCGTCGCATCGTCCGCACAGGATTCACCCTTATCATGCCCCGATGGGGCGGCTGGACCAGCGACCTTGACCAGTCCGCCGAGCTCTTCGGCCGCTACTACCCCGAGCGCGTCGAGCAGATGCGTGTCGCCGCGTCCGCTGGACGTGCGCCCTCACCCGACCCGGCGGTGCTCAGGATGCTCATCAACGACCTCGGTTCTTGGCTCGCGGCCGAATACACAGCCGTGCATGGTGAGAAAGCCCCGCGTCCCTGACAGGCGTCCCACGCCGTGACCGACCTGCTCAGAGGTCGTTTTCTCCTAGTGTTTTATCCCGGAATCAACTGTTTGTTCTGGGGTATCGGGTCGCGCCATGAAATGGTGTTCTCGCCGGTGAGGCG
>NZ_JBEXNQ010000072.1:0-2077 GCF_040611155.1 Streptomyces sp. NPDC002994 | reverse complement strand
GCGTGGCGTTATCAGGTGGTGTGGAAAGGGCTGTCGGTGCCGGAGGTGCCCCGGTTGTCGGGGCGTTGGTTGCTAGTACTGCCGGAAGGTACGGAAGGTGCCGAGGGTTCGGAAGGTACGGCTCCCGGCCTCGCGACCGACCTCACCAACGCACTCACCCGCAACGGGGCCGAGGTCGCGACCGTGTCCGTGCCGCCGACTGCTGATCGCGCTCGCTTCGCGGAGGTGCTCGCCGCGCACCGTACGGAGAACGGGGAGCCGGCTCTCCAGGGAGTGCTGTCCCTGCTCGGACTCTCGCGCACGCCGACTGCCGTGACAGCGTCCGTTTCCATGGTCCAGGCGGTGAACGACGTGGATCTCGGCGCCCGGGTGTGGGCCGTCACCCAGGGTGCCGTGGCTGCACTCCCCGGGGCGGTGCCTCACGACACGGGAGCCCGTTTGTGGGCCTTCGGGCGAGTGGCGTCCCTGGAACTGCCCGGAATATGGGGCGGTTTGATCGATCTGCCGCCGGGGCCGCTGAGCGCGCGCGCCCTGCGCCGTACGGTCGATGTCATCGGAGCGACCGGAACCCCCGAAGGTGAGGTGGCGATCCGGAGCGCCGGGACGTACGGACGCCGGGTCGCACGCTTCGCCGGCGTGGACCGGAGGCAGTGGCGACCGCGGGGGACGGTGCTGGTGACAGGGGGCACCGGTGCGCTCGGGGGACATGTGTCGCGCTGGCTGGCGGCGAACGGTGCCGAGCATCTGGTGCTCACCAGTCGTCGGGGTATGGACGCCCCCGGGGCGGCCGGTCTTGCTGCGGAGCTTGAGGAGTTGGGTGCCCGGGTCACGGTGGCGGCGTGCGATGTCGCCGACCGCGAGGCACTGGCCGCACTGCTGGACGAGTATCCTCCCACCGCCGTGTTCCACACCGCGGGCGTACTCGCCGACGGAGTCATCGATGGGCTGACCGACGACGACTTCGCCCTTGTGGGCCGGGCCAAGGCCGATGCGGCGGAACTGCTGCACGAACTCACCGCCGACCGTGCCTTGGACGCGTTCGTACTGTTCTCCTCGGTCACGGGCGTCTGGGGCAACGGCGGCCAAGCGGCGTACGCAGCCGCCAACGCTTCCCTCGACGCCCTCGCGGAGCGCCGCCGCGCCGACGGACTGCCGGCCACCTCCATCGCCTGGGGCCTGTGGGCCGGCGGCGGAATGGCGGAGGGCGCCGGAGAGGCGAGCCTCGTCCGCAGGGGCATCGAGGCGATGGACCCCGCGCGCGCCGTCGAAGCGTTGCAGCAGGCCCTCGACCGGGAAGACACCTGCGTGACCGTCGCCGCCGTCGACTGGGAGCGCTTCGCGCCGCATACCGCAGCCGTACGGGCAACCCGCCTCTTCTCCGCCGTACCGGAAGCGCGGGCGAGCCTGGACTCAGCTCGACGACAGCGCCCGGCCGCCTCCGGCACCGCCGAACTGTCGGGGCTCCTGGCCGGCCGCGCCGAGGCCGAACGGCTGCACCAACTCGTGGAGTTGATCCGAGGCGAGGCCGCCACGGTACTGCGGCACAACACCACGGATGCGATCGGCTCGGAGCGGGCCTTCAAGGACGTCGGCTTCGACTCCCTCACCGCCCTGGAACTGCGCAACCGGGTCAACGCGACCACAGGCTTGTCACTCCCCACGACGATCACCTTCGACTACCCGAGCCCTGCCGCGCTCGCCGGCCACATCCTCTCCAAGCTCGCAGACGGCGAGGAGGGGGGTGACGAGGAGACGGAACGGGCCGGAGACCTTCCCCAGGCCTTCCGGGCCGCCGCGCACGACGACCCGATCGCCATCGTGGGCATGGCCTGCCGCTATCCGGGAGACGTCGACAGCCCCGAAGCGCTGTGGGACCTCGTACTGGGGGAGCGGGACGTCATCGGTACACCTCCCACGGACCGTGGCTGGGACTTCGACGCGATGTACGACCCGGAGCCCGGCGTCCCCGGCAAGACGTATGCGCGGGAGGGGGGTTTTCTGCACGGGGCGGGGGAGTTTGATGCCGCGTTCTTCGGGATCTCTCCGCGTGAGGCGGTGGCGATGGATCCGCAGCAGC
>NZ_JBEXNQ010000071.1:0-2115 GCF_040611155.1 Streptomyces sp. NPDC002994 | reverse complement strand
CTGAAGCTCCGCCATCTTGAAGTGGCTGGTCCGCGGGGTGGCGTGACCCCGTTTCGGGCTGCTCGTACTGGTCGCGGGCGGCAGTCTGGGGTGTAGATCGTCTGGCAGGAGTGGGTTTGTGGATTCCCGTCCGTCGTCGCGGGTCCTGCTCCCACGCTCCGGCCCATGATGGATCCCGAGGTGCTGGAGCGGATCGCCGCGCGGCGTGCGGAGCTGGACGGACTCGAAGAACAGCTGGTCCAGCAGCTGTCGGAGGTACGAGCTGAGCGCGATGAGCTGGCCGTGGCCGAGCGGGTGTGGCAGCGGATGAGCGAGCAGCTCGCCGACGAGCGCACGGAGGCCGGGTCGCCGGTGGTCCAGGTGGCAGGTCGGGCGGTGCGGCTGGTCCCGGACCGTGGGCCGGGGGTGGCTGAGTCCGCACTGCCGGCTGAGTACCAGCGCATCCTGACCGCGGTGCGGCAGGCCGCCGGTCCGGTCTCCACTCGGCAGATCGGCGAGGTGCTGGGCTTGGACACCGGGGTACGGGGCAAGCTGGAACCGTTGCGCGGGAAGCTCACGAAGCTGGCCGACCGCGGCTGGCTGCACAAACGACCCGACGGGAAGTTCACCATCCGCCCGTGACCGATCCGCACGGCGATCGGGGCGTAACCAAGGTGCCCCCGGCGGCTGTTGGAATTGTGTGACGAATACCAAAGAGCACGCCGGGGACACCGTGTCCCTGGTCTACCAGTGCCGCCTGCCGCTGTCCACGCGCACCCTGAACTACCTCGCCGACCTGTTGCGCCGCCATCTGAAGGCCATACGCTCCCGGTGGCGGGCGTTGCCGCCCGGGAGGATCGCGGTGATCGTCCTGGCCGTGCTCCGGCACGACCAGCGCCTGGCCGACATGGCCTGCGGCAACGACATCTCCGCCACCACCGTGCGCCGCTGGCGCGACGAGCTGATCGCGCTCCTCGACGCGAGGTCCCCGCGTCTGGACCGCGCCCTGAAGAAGATCGCCAAGCGGGGCGGGGAGGTCGTCCTGATCGACGGCACCCTCATCCCCACCCAGCGCCGCACCGGCAAGGCGAACCGCCCGAACTACTCCGGCAAGCATCGCCGCCACGGCCTGCATGTCCTCGCGCTGACCGACGAGCGGGGCCGTCTGGTGTGGATATCGGCCGCCCGGCCCGGCCGCACCCACGACATCACCGCCGCCCGCCGCGACCGCATCCTGGCCCACCTGCGCGCTGCCGGTCTCGGCGCCCTGGCCGACCTGGGCTTTATCGGCCTGGACGACTACGGGGACGACCCCGTGGTCGTCACCGGCTTCAAGGCCACCCGTGCCCGCAGGCTCGCACCCGCCGAAAGGGAGGCCAACCGCATCCTGGCCGCCGGACGCGCCCCGGTCGAACGCGGCTTCGCCCATCTGAAGAACTGGCGGATCCTCACCAAGCTCCGCACTGACCCCGCCCGCGCCACCCCCCTGCTTCGCGCGCTGCTCGTACTGACGAACATCGAGGCCACTACCGACAATTGATCTCTACCGCAGGCAGCCCACGACCAGCACAAGCACTCCGGAACAGCGTCACTGAGCCGGGATCGGCTGGGTGAGGTTCACCGGGTTGCCGTCGGGGTCCTGGATGTGGGCGACGCGCTGTCCCCACGGCATGTTGTTGGGGCCGCTGCGGACCGAGCCGCCCAGCGCCGCCACCCGGCCGAGCGTCTCGTCGACGTCGTCGACACCGATGCTGAGCAGGATCCGCGGTGCCGCCCCAGTCCCCGGGTTCTCCTTGGCCACCAGCCCGAGGTCGGTGTCGCCGATGCGCAAGCCGAGGTAGAAGGCCGGGCCTTCCGCCGGTACCCGGAAGATCTCCTCAGCGCCGAACAATTTCGTATAGAAGCCGAGCAGAACGTCCTGGTCGGCAGTCACGATCACTGGCTGGATGGTGGACATGGCACTCCTGTCGAGAACGGTCGTGTCGCTGGGTAGACCGTCCGAGGACGGTGAACTCATCGGCAAAACCGCCCTGCCAAACGATCTACAACACAGACCGCCGCCCGCGACCAGTACGAGCAGCCCGAAACGGAGTCACGCCACCCCGCTGACCAGCCACTTCAAGATGGCGGAGCTTC
>NZ_JBEXNQ010000070.1:0-3588 GCF_040611155.1 Streptomyces sp. NPDC002994 | reverse complement strand
TTGGCACGCTGTTGAGTTCTCAAGGAACGGACGCTTCCTTTGTACTCACCCTCGCGGGCTTTCCTCCGGGCTTTCGTTCGGTATTTCGTGTTTCCAACCTTACCAGATCCGTTTTCCGTTCCGTTTCCGGTTCGGAGTTTATTTCTGGTGGCCTTTGGAGTGGCCTTTTGCCTTTCGGCTTGTCCCCGACTTTATCAGAATCATTTCCGCCGAGCTAATCGGCTTCGTGATTCCAATGTGTATCGAGAGGCCCTGCGGAGATGATCTCCTGGAGGGCGAGACAGATGCTAACCGCTGCCAGTGGGTACGTCCACCCGTTGCAACCGTTTAAATCTACCTCCCCACGCCAGCCGCGTCAACGGTTTTTGTGGGCGGACAGGACAGTACCAGGTCAGAGGGGTCGTACGCACATCACGCGGCCGTGGGGAGCTCGGCGCTGCGGTCGGTCTCTTCGACGTCGCCTCGGTTGCCGGCTCGGGCGGCTCGGCCGCCCAGGATGTAGACGTACGCAAGGAATGCCAGCTCGGCGACGACCCCAATGGCGATGCGGGCCCAGGTGGGGAGGCCCGACGGCGTAACGAAGCCCTCGATCAGGCCGGAGACGAAGAGGACCAGCGCCAGGCCGATCGCCATGCCGAGAGCGGCTCGGCCTTCCTGGGCGAGGGCCGCGCGGCGGGTGCGGGGGCCGGGGTCGACAAGGGTCCAGCCGAGGCGCAGGCCCGTGCCGGCAGCTACGAAGACCGCGGTGAGTTCCAGCAGGCCGTGTGGGATGACCAGGCCCAGGAAGACGTCGAGGCGGCCGGCCGAGGACATCAGACCGATGGCGACGCCGAGGTTCAGCATGTTGAGGAACAGGATCCAGAGCACCGGGAAGCAGAGGAAGGCGCCCAGGACCAGGCACATGGCTGCCGCTTGGGCGTTGTTCGTCCAGACCTGGGCGGCGAAGGACGCTGCGGGGTGGCTGGAGTAGTACGTCTCGTACTGGCCGCCCGGGCGGGTCATTTCGCGTAGCTCTGCCGGGGCCGCGATGGCTGACTGGACCTCGGGGTGGGTGCCGATCCACCAGCCGATCACGGTGGCCACGGCGATGGAGAGCAGGGCCGTGGGGACCCACCAGTGGCGGGTGCGGTACATCGCGGCGGGGAAACCGGACGTCAGGAAGCGGGTCGCGTCCCGCCAGGACGCGCGGCGGGTGCCCGTCACGGTGGCTCGGGCTCGGGCCACGAGCTGGGTGAGACGCGCGGTCAGGGCGGGGTCGGGAGCGCTGGACTGGATCAGCGAGAGGTGGGTGGCCGTGCGCTGGTAGAGAGCGACCAGTTCGTCGGCTTCGGCGCCGGTGAGACGGCGGCCGCGGCGCAGGAGGTGGTCCAGTCGGTCCCACTCTGCGTGATGGGCGGTGACGAAGACGTCGAGGTCCATGGTCGGCTGCTGCTCCAGGCACTAAGTCCGTACGGTCCGTACTGCGCGGCGCGCGCTGCGGGCCAGCTTGGCAGACTGGGGAATTCAAGGGGCAGGGAAGGGTGGCCATGGGCGGCGGAGGGTGGGTTTCCGGTGAGTGAGCTTGTTACGGGCGACGCGGTGGTACTGGGGCTGCGGCCGGCGAGGCTGCCCAGCCGGGCGCTTGCTCTGGCGATCGACATGGCGGTGGTGTGGACGGTTTATCTGAGCGTGTCGGTCGGCCTGGCGATAGCGACTGCCTCGCTGGACGAGGCGGCCGGTATGGCGATCGCGGTGGCGTCGTTTGTGCTGGTGCTGGTCGGGGCTCCTATTGCGGTGGAGACGCTCACGCATGGGCGGTCGCTGGGAAAGATGGCCTGTGGGCTGCGGGTGGTGCGGGACGACGGGGGGCCCATCCGGTTCCGGCATGCGCTGGTTCGGGGTGCGGTGGGGGTCGTGGAGATCCTGATGACGTTCGGGGTCGTTGCGTGTATTGCTTCGCTCGTGTCTGAGCGGGGGCGGCGGATCGGCGATGTGTTCGCGGGGACTCTCGTCGTACGGGAGCGGGTGTCCGCGGGGCGGGTGGGTGTTGTGCCGCCTCCGCCGCCGTGGCTGGTGGGGCGGTTCGCCGGGCTCGATCTGTCCGGGGTGCCGGATGGGCTTTGGCTGGCGATACGGCAGTACCTGACGCGGATGGGGCAGCTGGATCCGCAGGTGGGTGCGGCGATGGCGGAGCGGCTGGCCGGGGATCTGGCGGCGCGTACGGGGGCGCCGGCTCCGCGGGAGGTGCCGGCGGCGGCGTATCTGGCGGCTGTGGTGAACGAGCGGCAGGCGCGGGATGCGCGGCGGGCGTTTGCGGGGACCTCTGGTGAGGGTGTGGTGGGGACTGGCGCGGGCCCTGCTGCGGCTTGGGGGGATGCGGCTCTGGGTCCGGCTCCGGGTCCGGGTCCGGGTCCGGGTCCGGGTCCGGCTCCGGCTCCGGCTTCGGCTTCGGCTTCGGCTTCGGCTTCGGCTTCGGTGGAAGGTTCGGTGCGGGTGGGCGCTGAGGCGGAGGCGCGGGCCGCTTCGTCCGGGACCGGGTTCGCGCCGCCGGCCTAGGCGGCGGGGCTCTTTTTCCCCACCCCGCCCCTTCCCGTAACTGGGGCTCCGCCCCAGACCCCGGTCCTCAAACGCCGGACAGGCTGGAATTGCTGGGCCGCATGGAGATCTACCG
The DNA here is from genome assembly GCF_040611155.1 of Streptomyces sp. NPDC002994. NCBI lineage: Bacteria > Bacillati > Actinomycetota > Actinomycetes > Kitasatosporales > Streptomycetaceae > Streptomyces > Streptomyces sp. NPDC002994. Next base: position 938 of record NZ_JBEXNQ010000070.1, on the reverse strand, counting down.
GCCCTCCCGCGCATCAAACACGCTGAGCAGCGCATCGCTCGCCCCGCCCCCGTAGCCATCGACAGCGCCCCGCCGAGCGCGCGTCAGGGGAAGGTTGAGGGTGGGGTTTCCAGGTGTTCCAGTTCGATGCCGGGGGCTGAGAGCACTACGTCGCCTGCGATGTGGATCTGATGCTGCTCGCCGGTGTCCAGGGCGTTGACCTGGTATTCGTCCACCATCAGGGGGCCGTTGTCAGTGGCATGCGCTTCACTCTTCAGCAAGGCCCAGGACTGGTCGACGGTGCGGGGCGCCAGGACCGGGTCGGTGAAGGCGACCAGGCGGACGCGGGTCGCGGGGGAACCGGGGATGAGGCGGAGAAGGCGGGTGGTGGCGATGAGGAAGGCCGGGGATGTGCCGGTGAAGGTGTGGGCGGGGACGTTGCCTTCGGTGGCGTGGGTGCCGGTCGGGTCGGTACGGACCCAGGTGACGCCGTCGATGGCTGCGCCTCGGACTTGCCAGCTCAAGGCGTGCAGTTCCAGGCGGATGGGGCGACCGAGTTCATCGATGGCCAGGTCTACCGAGCCGGCGTGGTCGCCGGAGGGGGTGGTGATCTGCGAGACGTAACGCCAGCCGGAGGGGCCGGGGGCGCAGTGGAAGTGTTCTTCGCCTAGGGGGGTGTGGTCGTGGGGGTCGTGGAGTGAGTATCGGCCTCGGGGCATGGGTCTGTCCGGTTCTTCGGGTCCGACATGGGGCAGGCCCCCGGCACGGGGGTGCGGGGGCCTGCCTGACAGCTACTGCTGCTGCTGAGGGTCGAGCTTGGGCTCAGTAGCGGTAGTGGTCGGACTTGAACGGGCCCTCGACCTTGACGCCGATGTAGGCGGCCTGCTCGGGGCGCAGGGTCGTGAGCTTGACGCCGAGGGCGTCGAGGTGGAGGCGGGCGACCTTCTCGTCGAGGTGCT
>NZ_JBEXNQ010000069.1:0-3861 GCF_040611155.1 Streptomyces sp. NPDC002994 | reverse complement strand
CTTTCAGGACCTGCTGAAGTGCTGGACCGGCATCTGCACCACCTGCGGCCGCCCCCTCGCCAAGAGCAGACCCAAAACCTAACGAAGCACTACTAAGCCGCAGGTCTGACACCACCTCGGAACGCCACCGCGTCGACGGGACCGGCTCAGGGGTTCAAGTCCAGGACGCGGACCGGCTCGCCCTCCCACCGCTTCGGGACGGTGGTGGCGACGATCGCGCCGTCCGGCCGGTCGGGCGTGGGCTGCGCAGCGTACTGGCTGTGCGCCGCCGCCCATGTTTCCTGCCGTGCCACAGTCAGGGCGGCGGCCAGGTCTAGGTCGACGACCGTGATGCCCGGTAAGGTGGCCAGATGCTCGGCTGTTTCCCGGCCTGGCACGTTCTGCCTCGACCAGTGCGCACGCCGGGGCGTACAGGAACCAGCCGGATTCGGCGTGGGCCCGGTGGATGAGCCGGGAAGCAAGGATGTTGCCCTGGCCGGCCGCGGTCATCGCCGTCTCGTCCAGCACGATGTGCATGGCCTCGGTCACCGGCTCTTCACCTCGGCAAGGCGCCGGTCCAGCTCACTGTCCAAGTCGTGTTCTTCAGCCGTGGACGGGGCATAGCCGTTCCACGCCTCCAGTGCCGCACGAGCCTGCTCCGCGCGCTCGGCGCGTTCTTGCGGAGTCAGCAGAGTGTCGGCGAGGCGGGCTAGGTAGGCACGCAGCGACAGGCCCTCGGCGGCCGCGATGGCGGCCAGCCGGTCCTTGGCTTCCTCGGGGATACGGACATTGGCATCAGACATCGTCGTACTCCTTCCCATCCCTCAAGGGTACGGGTACGTACCCGTACCCGTTAGTCGCCATGCGTAGGGGCCTGACCTGGCCTGCTTCGCGTTCAAGGCGTCGGTTGCGGCTGGAGGCTATGGCTCGAAGATCAGAGGCGAGGTGAACGCGGGGATCTATGTGCGGCCTCGGGGGCACCATCGGCACAGCCGTTGACGCCAAGGATTTGATCTTTGACGTCAGGCCGCGTTCGGGGCGATCAGCTACCCGGCGACAGGCCAGGGGATATTTCCAGCTAGTGGCTGATTCGCCCTCCTGCGGCTGCAGTGGGGCGGAACCTAAGGTAATGCCCGGCGCGCGCCACCTGTCCCGTATTGCACCCGAGACTGAGGAGCACTGCCATGCCAGAGTTGATCCTGCTCGCAGGCGGACCGGTAACGATGACACATCACGTCACCGGCACGTACCTGATGTGCAACGACTGGCACGACGGCGTCGGCAACCACATCCAGACCTGGGCGGAAGACCCCTTCCACAAGGACAGCACCTCGCACCGATGGCTCCTGCGGCAGACCGCCGACAGCAGCACCGTGCGCATCGAGTCCTACGCCAACCGCCGGTCCATCACGGCGGGAGCCAACCCGCCCGACATCGTGACCTTCCAGGAGCGCGGCAAGAGTCTCAACCAGCAGTGGCAGCTGGTGTCCCACTCGGAGAGGAGCAACGACTTCTACATCGTCTCCGTCGTACACCCGGGCTACGCCCTCGCCATCTCCGACCACTTGCAGGGCAACGACCGGTTGGTGGGTCTGACCCGGATGTGGGGCGGCCCGAACCTCTCCCAGCTGTGGCGGATCTACCCCTCGGCCCAGGACGACGACTGACCCTCACCATCTGAACCAGCCCAACGGCGACGGCCTGGACACCTCTGAAGGCATCCAGGCCGTCGAACGCGTCGATGCCAGGATGCCCCGACATCGGCTGGCTGAAGAAGATCCCGTGCGTCGCGGTGCATGCGCCGTTTCCTCCGGACGCGTCGCTCGCATCGAAGCCGAACGGTGAGTCACAGACGGCTCTGGATCCACACGCCGAGGACTCCTGCCAGGGCGGTGCCGGTGCCGTAGCAGATTCCGCGCAGCAGGTGCATGAGGGCGGTTCGCCGACGGCGGGCTGCCCAGCGCACGAACCGGGTCAGCGGACCGGGGCGGGGAGCGGGAGGGGCCAGGGTGGGGGGCATCGGGTGCTCCTTTTCGGAATTCGGGCATGGTGGGCAGCCCCCGGTCGGCCTTGGCGTTATCCGGCGGCTGATGTGTCGGTCCGGTCTTCAGGAGGGGTGGCGACGTTGCCGTTGCCGCGCCGCGCTGGTACCTGCCATGGGGTACCAGCGCGGCCGCAGAAGTGAGTCAGTGCCTGACGAGAGCGTCGGGGAGCTGTTCGAACGTCATGAAGTTGCGCAGCTCGGTGCTCCACGGGGCTTGGCGGGCGAGACCTTCGGCGATGGTCGCCCTCCCCTGGACAGGCTGTGGGCGGTGCCGGTCAGGCGTGTAGCCGAGCATTCGGGCGAAGGTGCGCCACAGGCGGGCGTCTCGTACGCAGTCGGCGCCGGCGTGGGGTGCGGCGAGCAGGTGAGCGGCGAGTGAGTCACCTGCTCCTGCGGCGAACCGCCACCAGTACAAGGCGCTTTCGCAGCGGTCCAAGGTGTAGAGCAGGCATGCGAAGGTGCGGGCGCCCGCTCGATCGTAGTCGCTGTCGAAGGCCAGCAGGGTGTCGATTTCGTCGGAGCGCAGCACGCTTTCGCAGGTGCGTCGGACGTAGTCGAGTACCGCCGCCGGGTGAGCTGCCGGGTCGCGCGTGATGATCGGCGTGGGCCGGCGCCGCAGGGCCCTGCGGATTCGTGGGCGGGCGAACCGCTGAAGGGGCGCTTTGTACGAAGGGGGTAGTGCGACTGGGCCGGCCGGTTCGCCTTCTTCATCTGCGGGTTGTGGGCTGGGGCCGGTCTGCACCCTGGGCGGGCGAGCGGCGTCTTGCGCGATGCGGACGGCCAGGCGCTGCATGAAGTCGTCGGTGTCGTGTGTGCTGATCATGTCGTGGAGTACCTGCGCCTCGGCGCGCAAAGTTTCTTCGATCATCAGGAATCCCCTTCCCCCGGTTCGGGGAGATCCATGAGAGCTTGTAGGTTCTTTCGTCCCTTTTGGATGTTGGCCTTGGCGGCTTCCTTCGTGATGCTGAGCTGGTCGGCGATTTCGTCGAAGGTCTGGTCTTCGAGGTAGCGCAGCCGGACGCACTCGGCCTGCTGGGGTGCCCGTGCTCGCAGGCGGTCAAGGGCGCGGTCGAGCCGGTCGTAGCCGCGGAGCATGAGGATGTCGTCGACGGTGGGTGTGTCGGCGTACGCGGTGTACGACGTTCCCGGAATGGAAACTTCGCGGCTGGTGTGCCGGACACGCCTGCGGTAGAAGTCGGTGATCGCCGTGCGCAGGATGGTGTGCGCGAGGGCCAGCGGATTGGGATGAGCCTCGATACGCGGCCACTTGCGGCACATCTGTATCCCGGCGTCCATGAGCGCTTCGTCAGCGTCGTGCAGGTTGCGCAGCCGCCGTACAGCGATGCGCAGGAACTCTTCCTTGTGCTTGGCGAAGAACACCCCGAAAGCCTGAAGTTCAGCGGGCTGCGTCAGGTCGCTGCCCTGGCCGGACGAATCGTTCACCGCACCTCCCGCTGGTGTGGAGGCAGAGCGAGGCGACGCAGCCCGTGCGGCTCCGGTTTGATCTGCTGCGGGGGCTGGGATGGTGCGACGCGCACAGCGGAGCGGTGCTCCGGGCGAGCCTGCGAGGCGATGCGGACGCCACGGTGGAGACCGGGGCCGAAGCCCGCGTCGGTCAGCTGGTGTACGACGGCTCGCGCCGTGGCACACCAGACCTGGTGAAGCCTCACGGACCTTCCTTCGTTCCAAGTCGGCTTCTTAGAGGTCGTTTTCATCTGTAGTGGCTGGATAAAGGCCGATTTATGGAGTGCGGGATGGCGGTGCAGAGGAGGTAGCAGGTGTGGTTGGGGCATGTGGGTTGTGTGGGGTGACGGGTGGGGCAGGATGCGGCACGTGCC
>NZ_JBEXNQ010000068.1:0-4804 GCF_040611155.1 Streptomyces sp. NPDC002994 | reverse complement strand
AGAGTGTCATGCCTGCGTAGGTACACGAGGCCGACCAGGGCACGCTGGTGCGGCGGGAGCTTGCAGCGGCGGTCACCCTCGCGGGTGACGATGAGTTGAGAAGTCGAACACCTCCCTCAACGGCACGGGAGCCTCGTGCGTTGCAGACACCGACCCCTTCACCCGATCAGTGGCCACTCTGAAAGAGCTCACAGACTCGCGGGCAGGAACTGGGCCACCCGATTTACTTATGGGTGGATCACTCGGCTCGGTGTCTACCGTCTTACCGGAAACGTACGCAGGGCGACTGCGCATGCCAGCCGGTGAACGATGTCGGAAAGCCGTGTGCGGGAGAACTACATGCACGGTTTGAAGTGGCGGGGACTGGAAACGGAGCGTCAGCAACCGCGCCAGTCCCCGACGCTACTCTTGAACTCGACGCCGAAGGCGGGGTTCTCATCGAACCAAGGTTCTGGATCTCGGGACCGCACTTGCTAAACTTTACGCCGCCGACATGACACGGACCAGCACGCAGTGGTTGTAGCCCAGCAGGCTTGACTGGGCATCAGCAGAGGCGGGCCGGGGCCTGGGCGACGCCCGCTCTAGGTGTTCGATCGAGAGATCGCCGCGCCCGTGGGTGGCTACGGCTTCGGTGCCGCGGTACCTCCGTGCGGCGGGAGCTTGCGACGTTGCTCTGCTCATCGCCCCGCCTGTGCCGGTCCGGCCCGCACGCAGCACCGGGCCGTTGTGTAGAAGATCAGCCCGTTCGGGCCTGGACCGGTGGGCTGACATGCTCAGCTGACGCTCAAATCCGGATAACGATCACATCACCAAGCCATGCCTCTTTGATACCCCCAGGGACTTTTGTCCTATTTTTCAAATGCTGTTCGCCGCATAGGTCTTGTTTCTCCCCTGTTGTACGCGTGATAAATGTTCGCCATCAGCAGGGTGTTGACCGACTGATCGCCCCAACATAAGTTCGGCGCCCAGTTGAAAGCAATTCCCTGGGGCTGCAGTCCGATTCCCTTAGGCTGCAGTTCAATCCAGCAGAGAAGAGGAACCAATGGTCAGATCGTTCACCCGCATAGCTGTGGTCGGTGCAGCCGTCGCCACAACGCTCGTCGGCATAGCGTCGCCAGCCCTGGCCGCCGACGTCAACAGGACCCTGAGCAACAGTCACGGCAAAATGACCTACAACGATTCTGTAGATGTGTTTGAGATCTGCGACACCAATGCGGACGGCTATGGCGTCACAGGTAATCTCAATCGCGTGTACAAGGGTGGTGTCACCTATTCGGAGGAGGCTTTCCGCATTAACGATGGCGGCGACGCCGGATGTGACAAAATTGGTTACAACGTCCAAGGTTACCCCAACAACTACCAGATGAACTTCTGGTGGGACGGGGGCGGTGCGACCCTGTCGACCGTATGGTTCTACGAGTAAGGCCTCGGCCGAGTGGTTCGCGTTGACGGCTGCGAAACTGCTCATGCCCGATCAAGCAGGCTCTCAGATGCCCTGCTCGCGTTGAGGTCGGGCAAGTCCTGACATAAACATAAGCTCGGCGCCCGATTGAAATCAATTCCCTGGGGCTGCAGTCCAATTCCCTTAGGCTGCAGCCCCATCCAGCAGAGAAGAGGAACCAATGGCCAGATCGTTCACCCGCATAGCTGTGGTCGGTGCAGCCGTCGCCACAACGCTCGTCGGCATAGCGTCGCCAGCCCTGGCCGCCGACGTCAACAGGACCATCAGCAACTCGCATGGCCGCATGACCCATATCGACAACGTAGATGTGTTCGAGATCTGCGACACCAATGCGGACGGCTACGGCGTGGAAGGCACGCTGAAGGATACCTTCACCGGGCATACGTATTTCTACATCAATGACGGCGGGGATTCTGGCTGCGACAAGAAGGGCTACGATATAACCGGCGCAACCAATTACGCCATGGGGTTCTGGTGGAGCGGCGATGGCAAGGTAGTGTGGTCGACCCCCTTCCAGGAATAGCCTGCCTGGAAGGTTACTCAGAATGGACGCTCGCACGCTACGCTGAGGAGACCGATCGCATCTTCGGCGATCACGCCGAAGAGCTTGCGACAGGGTTCTGAAGAACCTTCCAGCTTGAGCTGCTGGAGACCATCCCCGGCGTCGGACGCATCACGGCCGAGGTCCTCATCGCCGAGACCGGCGGCGACATATCCCGTTTTCCGCACCACCGACCACCTGGCCCCGTGGGCGGGGGTCTGCCCCGATCACCACGAGTCCGCAGCCGGCACAAGTCCGGTCGCAGACGCCATGGCAACCGCTGGCTCAGCGCCGCCCTGGGAACCGCCGCCATGGCCACGTGTCCCAGGGACTCGATTGTCCGCGTCTTCCAGGATGTCCAGATGTGGCTCTCGTGGAACGGCGGTGACGGCACCGTGAAGTCTGGGGAGTTCAGCGATTAAACCGGCGGTGAGATGTGCGGCGCGAAATGGGATCCCGCGGAGCCATATCGCACCACGCTATTTGGCGTTCACCCGCAGCGTCAATGGCGCTTAGTTCGCAGCGCTAGCGGGTTATTACCCTCGCGCGATGAGGGTAATAACCCGCTAGCGCTGCTTCGCATGCAATAACCGTTTCAGCGTGACAGCGTTGGGTGACGATTTCGGGCGGCGGCGACTGCTGGTGACCCGCGCACGCAAGACTTGGTATAGGAAGAGCTGCTGCTCCAGCGAGACGACTTGGTCGCTGACGCAGCTCTGGGGCGGGGACGTCTGCAGCAGCGGTCATGCGTGATGATTGCGTCGAGCTGAAGCTCGGTGACGGACAGCCCCGTCCCACCGGTCGGGGGCCCATGGCCGTCTGCCGCAACAGCGGTCCTACAGATCCTTGACTCTCCACTTGACGGCAAAGTAGCGGCTCTCACCTGCGGCGATGGCAAGTTCAGGCCGTCAACTGCGTAGTCAAGGATCTGTACATCGCGCAGGCTCGTGCCTTTCCCGGACGTGCTCTGCTGGGCGGCAGCTGATTCATGACGAACGGAGCCTGGGGGTTACATGACCCGGCGTGAGGAAACATCCCCGAGCAGGCATAGCGGCAGCGCTCCGTAGTCCCGGGGACTGAAAGGAATTCGAAAGGTGACTATGGACGCCCACGAGAAGCAGAATTTTCGCGAGTTTGTGGCGAACAGATCGCCGGAATTGCTACATGTGGCCATGCTCCTCAGCGGCAGCGATCAGCACGCCGCGGAGGACCTGCTGAAGAACGCCTTGGTCAAGACGGCCAGGCGCTGGCACCGGATTAACGAGCCAGAGGCGTACGTACGCGAGATGCTCTGCCGCCAGCAGACCAGACGCTGGGAGCCGTCGGAGAGGCCGGCGGGTAGCGACCGTATCAGCGCGGCCGAACTACGGATTCACGGTGCGCCAAGCGCGGGCCATGCTCGGCCCGAGGCAGAACTTGAGCAGCGGGTGCGCGGGGCGCTGAAGGCGAACACGCCGGAGGTACGGCTGTCCGACGACTTCGCCGAGCAGGTGTATCGGTCGTTGCGGCGCCGCAAGGCACGCAGCTTTGTGGTGGCCGGGGTGGTCGCGGCGATCGTCGCCGTGGGAGTCGCAGTGCCGCTGGCCGTGGATGGCGGTGGTACGCAAGGGCGGCCCGCAGGCGAGCTCGACACCCCGGAGGTGGTGGCACATGCCGACCAGTCGCCGCCGCGGGAGTTGGTCGCCGCAGGGCGGATTGCCGTCTCGGCGTATTACACGACGAAGATCGTGAAGCAGTCGGACGGGGACGCGATCGGCACCTACGAGTGGAGCCTGCTCAACACGGCTACCGAGCGGTATGAGAAGACCGACTGGGCCTGGCTCGATGTCGCCCCGGGGATGCAGACCGCGGTGGTGCTGGAGCGCGATCTGCCGGTCAACCGGATCGGGCTGCTGGAGCTGGCCACGGGCAAGGTGGAGCGCTGGATCGAGGTCGACAAGAGAGTCGGCGGTGTGCAGTTCTCGCCGGACGGCAAGCGCCTGGTGGCGACGACGTACAGTCTCCACCCGGACGGCCTTTTCAAGGACGCGTCGTACCGGCTGAACGATAAGACGGTACCGGGGCCGAAGCCGAGCCGCACCGGCTACTACGTCATCGATGTCGCCTCCGGCCGGGCGGACTTCGCTGAGCCGCTACCCAGGAAGAACGAGCGCGAGGTTGGCCCTAGGGTTGGGCGTCAGGACTTCCGCTGGAGCCTTGACGGGAAGCTGGTGTGGGAGCCCTGGGGCAACAAGGAGGGCGGCCTCTATTACGACGTGAACGGCAAGGAGATGCCGGTCCCGAAGCAGGAAGCGTCCCTGCCCTCCCCGAGGGCCGTGCTGTCCCGCGACGGAAGGCTGGTAACCGGTGCGTTCGCCGGGGAGGGCGGCCAGATCGTCTCCGAGGTACTGGATGCGAAGACCGGCAGGCGGGCCGCACTCGTACCCGGCCAGCAGCTGCTCGCCTGGGCCGACGACAAGCACCTCATCGCCTGGCGGTGCGACCCCAAGCAATGCGACCCCGGCAAGGGGGAGTTCCGCAACCAGCTACTCCTGGTTAGCCTGGACGGCAATAAGATAACCCCGCTCTCCGGCTTCCGGAAGGCGAACCTGCGCTACGACGGCCGCTGGACCCCGATGCTCACCCAGCGCTGACCCTCTCCGCAACATCCACCAGGCAGCCCCGAAGGCTGTGGCGGGGACGACAAATGGCGTTGTCAAACGGCTGTCATTGAGCTCGTTCAGCGTTGCCGCTCCAGGGTGAGGACGGCCGCGGCGATTGACGACATTCGATTTGGGCTGCACCGGGCTCTGCGGAAGATG
>NZ_JBEXNQ010000067.1:0-4976 GCF_040611155.1 Streptomyces sp. NPDC002994 | reverse complement strand
CTTGGCGGCCTGGAGCACCTTGGCCATGTCCAGGTAGCTGGCGGCCGGGGTGTCACCGCCCAGAGCGAACGCCTCGTCGGCCGCACGGACATGCAATGCGTCCCGGTCCGGATCGGCGTAGACGGCTACGCTCGCGATTCCGGCATCCCGGCAGGCCCGAGCAACGCGGACAGCGATTTCGCCACGGTTGGCGATGAGCACCTTGCGCACGATCCACTCTCCTGACTCCACTCGGAGACATAAGCCTGTTCGGTGGCACGCTCCCCTTCAATACGGACAGCTTCATATCTGGGTCAGAATCGTCAGGCACGGTGCGGCAGTGTCCGAAAGACGAAAGGAAAGGTTCAGGCACGTGTCAAATAAGAGGTCCGGCGGACGAGCCGACGGACCCGGATCGCCCCCCGGATCGCAGACGGACCAAGTGCCGGGCCAGCATTTCTCAGCAGGCCTGCAGGGCCTTGCGGTACCAGGGGGCGACGTTCGGGAAATCGACGTCGAAACGTTCACCGGGATCACTGCACAGGTCGGACCAGATCGGGGCACTGTCGAAGAAATGGTCGGTCGTCAGCATGTCGAGCGCGGAAGCCGATTGACCGTTCTCCTTGAGGACCGCCCGGGCCTGATCGGCGGTCAGCTCCCGCTCCGGCCAGGGAGTCGAGGTGCAGGCGGCCACGGCGCGCAGCAGTGCATCCACGGTGACGGGCTCGGGGTGGGCAGCGTGGTAGACGGACGCCGTCAGGTCGGCGGCCGGGGCGAGCGCGGTCGCCACCAGCAGGCGGGCCAGGTCGGGTACGCCGATCACGGAGGTGCGGGAGCGCCAGCCTCCCACGCTGCCGGGCAGAGCGCGCAGGATGCGGGCCAGGCCCGGAACCATCCAGGCGTCCCCTTCCCCGTAGACCAGATGAGGTCTCAGCACGATGCCGCCGGCGCAGAGGACGGCGTCCTCGGCGGCGGCTCGGGTGAGCGACGTGGGTGAGCGCGGGTTGCGGGTGAGTTCCTCGGCCCGGCTGCCGCGGAAGGTTCCCCGGCCGTAGACGGACGCGGTGCTCAGATGGACGATGCGGGAGACTCCGGCGCGGCGCGCCTCCGCGACGAGGGCCGCGGTGCCCCGGGCATTGACCGCCTCGTTGGCCTCGGCGGTTCCGCCGATCTGTGAAGCGCAGTGGATCAGGATGTCGACGCCGTCGCACACCCCGCGCAGCGATGCAGGATCGGCCAGATCAGCGGGGATGGCACGGAGATCCGGACAGGACGGGGGCCGGCGGTGCGACATGAGCCTCAAGCCGGTCTGCCGAAGCTTCGCTTCGCGGGTCACATGAGTGCCGACGAAGCCGGTGGCGCCAGTGATCAAGAGGGTTGGCACGCGACGCTCTCCCGATGGTGCCCCGGGTTCAGCGGGGCGCTCAGTATTAGGTTGGCGGTGAAGACGCTCTGCGCGTGCTGCGTGCCGCGCACCCGTACCAGAGTGCCGCCCGACGACGGGTCCGACTCGGGGTAGGCCTCGATCCAGCACGGGGCGTCGAATTCGGCGTAGCGCTCGAAGTTGCTTTCCAGGCCGAGCAGGAGGGCGTCGGGCATCCCCGTCGAGGCATGGGCGGCCTGGCGGGCGGCCTCCAGCAGCACCATTCCGGGGACGTGGTCCACCGGGTGGTCGAAGAAGGTCGGGTGCGCCGTGTCGACCCGCAGTTCCCAGCGGTTGCCTGCGCCGGGTCTCGGCGCGGCGAGTACGACGTGCCGCTCGCTGGCGTGACCCACCTCGGCCGGGTCGACCGCCGGCGGCGGCGCGCTGTGGTCTGCGGAGGTGGGCCGGTCACCGCGCAGCCGTCGGTGGACCGCAGGGCTCGTACAGCTGTAGGCCGCTCCCCCGACGGCCAGCGCCTTGCCGTCGCGCAGTGCTGTGACCTCGTAGCGCATCCCACTGAACCCTCGGCCCCGGCGGACGATGTCGCGGCAGACCGTGCGGAGTTCGATCTCGGTGGGGGCGTCGCCCGCGACGAGGAGTTCGGGTGTGGTGGTGAAGGACATGTCCCACATCAGGAAGTGGTGTCCGAAGGGGACTTCGAACTCGGCGTGGGCGAGCAAGGCTCCGATCTGACGGATGGACTCGATCAGGAGCATCGGGTCCTGGTATCCGCTCGTCTGGGCGAAGAGGGAGTGACCGCGCGGCCACTGGGCCCTGATCTCGAAGGTGTCCGGGCTGCCGGCCTCCGTGAGCCCGGCGGCCTCCCAGCCGGTCAGGAGCACTTCCGAGATCGCGGCGCGATGGACGTACTCGCGCGGGACGGTCGTGGTCAGCCGGGGCAGCACCGCTGCCGCCGATGGCGGTGCGGGAGGAGTCGCGGTGCCCGCTTCCACAGTTAAGGCACTGCGGTGGAGGGGCACTTGGGCTGTAGAGGTGAGGTACGGCATGCGCGGCACTCCTGTCTGTTTCCGAACAGGGGTGGGCAACCCTCGGTACGCCGACAACCACCCCCATGGCCGACGAACCTTTGCAGGCTCCAAGATACCGAAGGGCGGGATCTTTCAAGTAAAGATTGCGTTTCTGAAAACGCTCCCCACCCGACGACACCGGTGAGATCGCGCCATCCTGGCACCAGGCTCCGAACCATGCAGTCCTGCACGGCTAGACGGGACTTCGTACCCACAACGCCCCGCTCGTCACGCTCCGACACACCGGGCTCACCTACCTGAACTTGCGTGTTTTCCAAGGTAGTTGCAGGCCAGGCCGCAGGTGTCGAGGCCGGGGCGGGCGGGCGTGCCGACGAACCCAATCGCGTTGACAATCAGACAAGTCTGTTTGCTATGTTCCCTGTCGTGAGCGTTCAACAGTCCGTGATGACGCGACTGTGCACTCCAGGGGGAGCATATGAATCGGCAGGCCGTGGATCTACTCGAACCCAGATCGGAGAGGTATCGCCATCCGGTGATACCTCAGCCCCAGCGGGCAGTCAGCTCCGATCAACCCGGGCCCGCAGCCGGGGCGTTGCGCGTCCTGGTCGTCGAGAACGAGGCCCGGGCCGCCGACTCGCTCGTCCAAGGCCTGCTGCGGCAGGGCTATGCCGTGCAGAGCGTGGCCACCGGCACAAAAGCCCTCCTGGCGTACCACCAGGCCGATCTGGTGCTGCTCGACCTCGACCTGCCCGACCTGGACGGCCTGGAGGTGTGCCGGGGCATCAGGGCCGTCAGCGACACCCCGGTCATCGCCGTCACCGCGCGCGGTTCGGAACTCGACCGGGTTCTCGGCCTGCAGGCCGGATCCGACGACTACTTGGTCAAGCCGTACGGGTTCCGCGAGCTGCTGGCCCGGATGGAGGCCGTGATGCGCCGGGTGCGCCCCCAGCCGGCCCGCGCCCAGTTCATCAGTCATGGGCCGCTGAGCATCGACATCGACATCCGGCTGACCACGATGCACGGGGAGCCGGTGGATCTGACCCGCAAGGAGTTCGACCTGCTGCAGCTGCTGGCTTCGCAGCCCGGCACCGTGATCTCGCGGCGCCAGCTCATGTCCAAGGTCTGGGACGACACCTGGTCACATCGCGGCCGCACCATTGACACCCACGTCAGCAGCCTGCGCGGAAAGCTCGGTTCGAGCAGCTGGATCATCAACGTCCGCGGGGTCGGATTCCGGCTGGGACACCCGTAGGCGGCGCGGGACCGTCCACGGCGCCGGGCCGAACCCCGCGCCCCTCCTCCGCCCAGCAGGTCCCGCTGGCATCGGTCCACGCCGTCCACCCGGTCCCGGGCTCGCCGGAGTACGCCCTGGCCGCTCCGCGAGATCGCCCCAGCAGGCTCTTTCACCATGGGTACTTCAGCTGAAGACGCCCCGTCGTGCCGATAGGATTATAGACAAGTCGGTTAAATTCAGCGGTCGAGGGCAAGGACTGGCATGGCGCAGCAGGAACGGGGAACACGGTCGAGGGCCTCGATTCTGGAGGCCGCCGCCCGGGTATTCGACGAACGCGGCTACGACGCGGCCAGCACCAACGAGATTCTGGCCAGCACAGGGCTCACCCGCGGCGCGCTGTACCACCACTTCCCGTCCAAGGAGTCCATCGCCATCGCTCTGGTGGCGGCCCACAGCGAGGCACTGACGGTGCCGGACCAGCCCATGAAGCTCCAGGCGGTGATCGACCTGACCCTGGAGTTCGCCCATCGGCTCCAGGACGACCCGGTACTGCGTGCCAGCGTGCGGCTGGCGGTCGAGCAGACGTCCTTCTCCCGCCCGCCGCAGACCTCGTACGAGCAATCCAACGCGGCCATTCTCGGGCTGCTGCGGCAGGCCGAGGAGCAGGGCGAGATCCTTCCGGGCGTGGACCTTCAGCAGGCGACGTCGACCATCATCGGCTCCTTCACCGGCCTCCAGGTCATGTCCCAGGTCTACACCAACCGGGAGGACTTGCCCGAACGCGTCAGCGCGTTCTGGCAGTTCCTGCTGCCGGGCCTGGCCACCCCGGGCATGCTCGGCCGGCTGCGCACCACACCGCCGCCAGCTCGGTGACATGACGACGTGGCCCCCACGCCCCGGCTTCCGTCGGGGCGTGGGGGCCACGTCATTCGTCAGTTCCCCGCCGGGAAGAGCAGCAGGCGCAGCACTCCCCAGAGCCGCCGCGAGGTATCGGGGCCCCACCAGCCCGTATCCGTGTGGCCAACGACTCCAGCCCCGCGGCCACCACGACGGCCAGGTCCTTGCGTGCGGGCACGATCCCCTCGTTGACGTCGGCGACATGCTTGCGGACCAGAACCTGTACTTCGTCGCGCAGCCGCGTCGGGTTTGTTGAGCGGGGAGGGGCGGCCGCGGGAGGGCACCCCGGTCGAGGTCCGCCTCCCGTTGCGGACCGGTCAGTAGCGGTAGTGGTCGGACTTGAACGGGCCCTCGACCTGGACGCCGATGTAGGCGGCCTGCTCGGGGCGCAGGGTCGTGAGCTTGACGCCGAGGGCGTCGAGGTGGAGGCGGGCGACCTTCTCGTCGAGGTGCT
>NZ_JBEXNQ010000066.1:0-5071 GCF_040611155.1 Streptomyces sp. NPDC002994 | reverse complement strand
CCCATGCAGGGCACGATCGTCAAGGTCGCGGTCGAGGAGGGCCAGGAGGTCAACGAGGGCGACCTCGTCGTCGTACTCGAGGCCATGAAGATGGAACAGCCGCTGAACGCGCACCGCTCCGGCACCGTCAAGGGCCTGGCCGCCGAAGTCGGCGCGTCCGTCACCTCCGGCGCCGTCATCTGCGAAATCAAGACCTGATTCATTCGAGGAATTTCTCTGCAGAATTCTGACGGAGCCTGACAATGCTCTGACATTGGAGATATTGAAACCGTTCCGGCCGCCCAGGACACTTGTCCTTAATACCGTCATCCGGTGTGTGGTGGGCCGTGAGGAGAGGGAAAACGTTATGCACAGCACGCTGATTGTGGCTCGGATGAGTCCCGAGTCGATTGGCGATGTCGCCAAGATTTTCGGTGAGTTCGACGGCACGGAAATGCCTCACCGTATGGGCACGCGCCGGCGCCAGCTTTTCCAGTACAAGGGCTTGTACTTCCACCTCCAGGACTTCGACGAGGACAACGGCGGCGAGCTGATCGAGCAGGCCAAGAGCGACCCGCGCTTCGTAGGGATCAGCCAGAACCTGAAACCGTTCATCGAGGCCTACGACCCCGCGACCTGGCGCTCGCCGTCCGACGCGATGGCCACCCGCTTCTACAACTGGGAGGCGTCCGCGTGAGCGGCCGCCGAGTCGTCATCACAGGCATCGAGGTGCTGGCCCCCGGTGGCATCGGGGCGAAGAACTTCTGGAACCTGCTCAGCGAGGGCCGTACCGCCACCCGCGGGATCACCTTCTTCGACCCGAGCCCGTTCCGCTCCCGGGTCGCCGCTGAGATCGATTTCAACCCCGAACAGTTCGGCCTGAGCCCCCAGGAGATCCGCCGTATGGACCGCGCCGCGCAGTTCGCGGTGGTCGCGGCCCGCGGCGCCGTCGCCGACAGCGGGATCAGCCTGGACACCTACGACCCGTACCGCGTCGGAGTCACCATCGGCAGCGCCGTCGGCGCCACTATGGGCCTCGACGAGGAGTACAACGTCGTCAGCGACGGAGGCCGGCTCCACCTCGTCGACCACGAGTACGCGGTACCGCACCTGTACAACTACCTGGTCCCCAGCTCGTTCGCGGCCGAGGTCGCGTGGACGGTGGGCGCGCAGGGCCCGAGCACGGTGGTCTCCACGGGCTGCACCTCCGGCATCGACTCCGTCGGCCACGCCGTGGAGCTGATCCGTGAGGGCTCCGCCGACATCATGATCACCGGATCCTCGGACGCCCCGATCTCGCCGATCACCATGGCCTGCTTCGACGCGATCAAGGCGACCACCCCCCGGCACGACGACCCGGAGCACGCCTCCCGCCCCTTCGACGGGACCCGCAACGGCTTCGTCCTCGGTGAGGGCGCCGCCGTGTTCGTCCTGGAGGAGCTGGAGAGCGCCAAGAAGCGCGGCGCGCACATCTACGCCGAGATCGCTGGCTACGCCACCCGCTCCAACGCGTACCACATGACCGGACTGCGGCCGGACGGCGCGGAGATGGCCGAGGCGATCCGGGTCGCGCTCGACGAGGCGCGGATGAACCCGACCGAGATCGACTACATCAACGCGCACGGCTCGGGCACCAAGCAGAACGACCGCCACGAGACCGCCGCCTTCAAGCGGAGCCTGGGCGACCACGCCTACCGAACCCCGGTCAGTTCCATCAAGTCGATGGTCGGGCACTCCCTGGGTGCCATCGGCTCCATAGAGATCGCCGCGTCCGCGCTGGCGATGGAGAACAACGTGGTGCCGCCCACGGCGAACCTGCACACCCCCGACCCCGAGTGCGACCTCGACTACGTCCCGCTGGTCGCCCGTGAGCAGCTGACCGACGCCGTCCTGACGGTCGGCAGCGGTTTCGGCGGATTCCAGAGCGCCATGGTTCTGGCGCGTCCCGAGAGGAGCGTGGCATGACCACCTCGGTTGTAGTGACCGGTTTGGGCATCGCCGCCCCCAACGGCCTGGGTCTGCAGGACTTCTGGGCCGCGACCCGCACCGGCAAGAACGGCATCGGCCGGGTCACCCGGTTCGACCCTTCCCCCTACCCGTCCACCCTGGCGGGCGAGGTGCCCGGCTTCGTCGCCGAGGACCTGCTGCCGAGCCGGTTGATCCCGCAGACCGACCGGATGACCCGGATGGCGCTGGTCGCCACCGACTGGGCTCTCAAGGACGCGGGCGTCGACCCAAAGGACCTGCCCGAGTTCGACACGGGCGTGGTCACGGCCAGTTCTTCGGGCGGTTTCGAGTTCGGGCAGGGAGAGCTGCAGAAGCTGTGGAGCCAGGGCAGCCAGTACGTCTCCGCGTACCAGTCCTTCGCCTGGTTCTACGCCGTCAACAGCGGCCAGATCTCGATCCGCAACGGAATGAAAGGCCCCAGTGGCGTCATCGTCAGTGACGAGGCGGGCGGTCTCGACGCGGTGGCGCACGGCCGCCGGCTCATCCGCAAGGGCACCCCGATGATCGTCTCCGGTGCCGTCGACGCGTCGATCTGCCCCTGGGGCTGGGTGGCGCAGCTGGCCGGCAACCGGCTTAGCACCAGCGACGAGCCGACCCGCGCCTATCTGCCGTTCGACGCAGACGCGGCCGGCTACGTGCCGGGTGAGGGCGGCGCCATTTTGATCCTGGAGTCCGCCGAGTCGGCCCGCGAGCGCGGCGCGCGGATCTACGGCGAGATCTCCGGCTACGGCTCCACCTTCGACCCCAAGCCCGGCAGCGACCGCGAGCCCGCCCTGCGCAAGGCGATCGAACTGGCGCTGGCAGACGCCGGCGTGAGCCCCGAGGACGTCGACGTGGTCTTCGCGGACGCGGCCGGCGTGCCGGAGCTGGACCGTATCGAGGCCGAGGCGATCTCCACAGTCTTCGGCGTCCGGGGCGTCGCGGTCACCGCGCCCAAGACCATGACCGGTCGGCTGTACTCCGGCGCGGCCCCGCTCGACATCGCCACCGCGCTGCTGGCCATGGAGGAGGGGCTGATCCCTCCGACGGCGAACGTCACCCCCGACGAGGAATACGGCCTGGACCTGGTCGTCTCCCAGGCGCGCGCCGCCAAGGTGCGCACCGCGCTGGTCCTGGCGCGCGGGTACGGCGGCTTCAACTCCGCCGTCGTCACCCGCGCCGTCGACTGACCCCCTGTACCCCGCACGACCCGCCCATCCGACCTACCCATGAAGGGAACCACGTGTCCGATCTGGAATTTACCCTGGACGACCTGCGCCGCATCCTGCTGGAGGGCGCCGGCGCCGACGAAGGCGTCGACCTCGGAGCCGACATCCTCGACGTGCAGTTCGAGGCGCTCGGCTACGAGTCCCTGGCCCTGCTAGAGACCGGCAGCCGCATCGAGCGCGAGTACGGCATCGACCTCGACGAGGACCTGTTGACCAACACCGACACCCCACGCGCCCTCATCGCGGCCGTCAACCTGCACCTGACCGCCGACCAGCGCTCCGCGGCCTGACGCCCGCCGTCTCCGCCGGGTCGGACGAAACCTTTCGCCCGACCCGGTCCCGCCGTACCACCACCGTAGCCCACAGATTTCCGGAGAACCGAACATGTCATCGCAGGAGAAGCGGGTCGCTCTCATCACGGGTGCCACCAGCGGCATCGGCCTCGCCGCCGCCCGAGCTCTGGCCGCAGCCGACCACCAGGTGTTCATCGGCGCGCGCAACGCCGACAACGTCACCGAGACCGTCAAGTCGCTCCAGGACGAGGGCATCGACGCCGACGGCACGGTTCTCGACGTCCGTGACTCCGCCTCGGCTGCCGCTTTCGTCCAGGCCGCCGTCGACCGCTTCGGCACTGTCGACGTCCTGGTCAACAACGCCGGCCGGTCCGGTGGAGGCGTCACCGCCGACATCGAGGAGGAGCTGTGGGCCGATGTCATCGACACCAACCTCAACAGCGTTTTCCGGCTGACCAAGGAGGTGCTCAACACCGGCGGCATGCGCCACAAGAACCGCGGCCGCATCATTAACATCGCCTCCACTGCCGGCAAGCAGGGCGTCGTCCTGGGCGCCCCCTACTCCGCCTCCAAGCACGGCGTGGTCGGCTTCACCAAGGCACTCGGCAATGAGCTCGCCCCCACCGGCATCACGGTGAACGCGGTCTGCCCGGGCTACGTCGAGACGCCGATGGCCCAGCGCGTGCGCGCCGGCTACGCAGCCGCGTACGACACCTCCGAGGACGCCATTCTGCAGAAGTTCCAGTCCAAGATCCCGCTCGGTCGCTACTCCACCCCCGAAGAAGTCGCCGGCATGGTCGCCTACCTCGCTTCCGACACGGCCGCCTCCATCACCGCACAGGCCATCAACGTCTGCGGCGGACTTGGCAACTTCTGAGACCCGCACCGTCAGCGCCCCGTACCGACCCCTGGAGAAGAAAGCCGTCATGACGACCCGTGAGGTTGAGCACGAGATCACGATCGCAGCGCCCGCACCGGCTGTGTACCGGCTGCTGGCGGAAGTCACCAACTGGCCGCGGATCTTCCCGCCCACCATCCACGTGGACCGGGTGGACCACGACGGATCGCAGGAGCGGATCCGGATCTGGGCGACCGCCAACGGCGAGCCCAAGAACTGGACCTCGCGCCGTGACCTCGACCCCGAGGCCCTGCGCATCACCTTCCGCCAGGAGGTGACCACCTCTCCGGTGGCGGCGATGGGCGGTGCGTGGATCATCGAGCCGCTGGGGGAGAACCAATCCCGGGTGCGGCTGCTGCACGACTACCGCGCCATCGACGACGACGCGCACGACCTGCTGTGGATCGACGCGGCGGTGGACAAGAACAGCCGCTCCGAGCTGGCCGCGCTGAAGAAGAACATCGAGTTCGCGCACGCGGCGCGGGAGCTGACGTTCTCCTTCGAGGACACGGTACACATCGACGGATCCGCCAAGGACGTCTACGACTTCATCAACGACGCCCACCTGTGGTCCGAACGCCTCCCCCACGTCTCCACCGTCCGCCTGACCGAGGACGCCCCCGGCCTGCAGACCCTGGAGATGGACACCCGCGCCAAGGACGGCTCCGTCCACACCACCAAGTCCT
>NZ_JBEXNQ010000065.1:0-5685 GCF_040611155.1 Streptomyces sp. NPDC002994 | reverse complement strand
ACGGACAGTGATGCTGGTGGTCGGCTCGTGGCGCCCGCAGGTGGGGCAGACGTGCTTGCAGGCGGCCACGGGCGTCTCCTCAGGTCAGGGGGTGGAGCGGCCGGGCACCGCCGTCGTCGTTTCACCGGGAGCCGCCCGTCCGGGCCCGGCCGAGATTTATGCGTGTGAGTGGATCACCTGTGGGCCGTTAGGATTTCGACCATGGCGGCCACTGGATCCGAGAAGCAGGGGACGAGCGAAGGCGTGAAGGCCTTTTACGTATCGACCCCCATTTACTACGTCAACGACGCTCCTCACCTGGGCCACGCCTACACGACCGTTGCAGGGGACGTGCTCACGCGCTGGCACCGTCAGCGCGGCGAGAAGGTGTGGTACCTCACCGGCACGGACGAGCACGGTCAGAAGATCATGCGCACTGCCGAGGCGAACGGGGTCTCGCCCCAGGAGTGGTGCGACAAGCTCGTGGAGGAGGCGTGGAAGCCTCTCTGGGAGCACCTGAACATCGCGAACGACGACTTCATCCGTACGACGGAGAAGCGGCACACGGACCGTGTGCAGGAGTTCGTGCAGGACCTGTACGACAAGGGCGAGATCTACAAGGGCGGGTACGAAGGCCCGTACTGCGTGGGCTGCGAGGAGTACAAGCTCCCCGGCGATCTCATCGAGGCGGAAGACGGCACCAAGCTGTGCCCCGTCCACAAGAAGCCGGTGGAGATCCTCAAGGAGGAGAACTACTTCTTCAAGCTGAGCGAGTACGGCCCGAAGCTGCTGGAGTTCTACGAGGCGAACCCGGGCTTCATCCAGCCGGAGTCCGCCCGTAACGAGGTCTTGAACTTCACGCGACAGGGCCTCCAGGACCTGTCCATCTCGCGCTCGACGTTCGACTGGGGCATCCCGGTCCCGTGGGACGACAAGCACGTCATCTACGTGTGGGTGGACGCGCTCCTCAACTACGCCACCGCTGTCGGCTACGGCGCGGACCAGGCGAAGTTCGACACGACGTTCCCGGCCAACGTCCACCTGGTCGGCAAGGACATCCTGCGCTTCCACGCGATCATCTGGCCCGCGATGCTGATGGCGCAGGGCCTGCCGGTTCCCGGCCGGGTGGCGGCGAACGGCTGGCTGATGGTCGGCGGCGAGAAGATGTCGAAGTCGAACCTGACCGGCATCAAGCCGCAGGACCTGACGTCCCACTTCGGCGTGGACGCGTACCGCTGGTACTTCCTGCGGGCGATCGCCTTCGGCCAGGACGGCTCGTTCTCGTGGGAGGACTTCAGCGCGCGCTACACGAGCGAGCTCGCGAACGACTTCGGCAACCTCGCGTCGCGCGTGGCGGCGATGGTCGGCAAGTACTTCGGCGGAACGCTGCCGGAGGCGACGGCGGCCGGTGACGCGGAGAGCGCGGTGCAGGCCGGCCTGGCGAAGGCGGTCGCGGAGGCCGACCGGAAGATCGGCGAGGAGCTGGACTTCCAGGGCGGCATCCTGGCGGTGTTCGACTTCGTGAAGCAGGTCAACGGCTACATCACGGAGCAGGAACCGTGGAAGGTCGCGAAGGACGAGTCGCCGGAGGGCCAGGCCCGCCTGGCGACGATCCTCTACACGGCGGCGGAGTCGCTGCGCGCGATGGCCGTACTGCTCAACCCGGTCATGCCGGAGACCTCGCAGAAGCTGTGGGACTCCCTGGGCGCGGAGGCGCCCCTGGGCGCCCTGGCCGACCAGCCGCTCCAGGACGCGGCGCGATGGGGCCAGCTGCCGGCGGGCGCGACGGTGACGAAGGGCGCGGTGCTGTTCCCGCGCCTGGAGGACCCGAAGAAGGCGTAAGCGGTACGCCGCAGCCATAGCGCAGCCATACGTACGGAGGGGCCGGGACCTGAACGCCAGGGTCCCGGCCCCTCCACCGCGTCGGCCCTGGCGGGGGCGGGCGGTAACCAAGGACCGCGTCTGGGGGTCGGGCCGTCCCGAGCGCTCGAGTGTCGGTGGGCCGAACCGCCGCGTCAAGGGCGCTCCTGCGTCGCGTCGCTACGCGATGGACCTACGGCCCACCCTTGACCCGCCGCCCCGGCCCACCGCTAACGCTCATACGGGGACGGCCCAAAGAAAAACGCCCTGCACGGGGGCTGGGGGATGGGCGCGGGTCGGCTCGGTGGCTTGCGGCGTGGTGGGTGGGGCGCACGAGGTCTATGGGGTGGCCCGGCCCCAGCCTCAGCGACTGCAGGAACGGCCGCTGGCGGGACATCCCCATTCCCACGCACACGAGCACCCACGCAGGCGGACGGTTGGCCGATCGGGTCGACGTGCGGACTCATGTCTGCGCGGGGGGGGCGCGTCAGTTGAATGGGGTGACTCGGGTGGGTGTGGCGTCCACCCCGGCCGGTGGCCGGCTGGGCAGCAAGCAGGTTGCTGGTGTGGGTGGGTGGAGGGGCGCCCAGGGGCGGGTGGGCCCTGCCGACGGCCTGGCCGGATGAACGACCGGACTCGCAGGCTGCTCGACACTCCCGGCCAAGCCAACAGCGGTTCGAAGCCTTCGGCCCGACCGGTAGGAGCGGCGCACGCTCTCGGCCAGGCCAGTGCGACAGCCGGCACTATCGGCCGGACAGATGAACAAGTTGACGACTCTCGGTCGGCGTATAGGGCACTGTCCCGGCTCCCACACCGGCGGGATGGGACGAACCCAGCACATGACACACAGGCGCGCCCTTTTCACCCCGTTTTCACCCCCGGTGAGAGGCCTCGACGTGCGTCATGTGTGGGGTTCGTTGCAGCCAATGGCGCGGCGCAGGCGTAGGAGTGCACTCAACCCAGCAGAAGACGGCTCCCGACGGCCCACCAGTCACACCGGCCCCCACCGGCACCCGGTGGGGCGGACTCGGCCACCTCGCGGCGTGATCACGGCGGGCCGGTGGGCGAGGGACCGACTGGGCGGTGAGCCTGATGAGACGGGCAGGGATGGTGGGACGACGTCCTGCTGATGTGTGGCTGGTCGCTGCGGCACGTCGGCCACGACTGGGGAACGGTCCCGGTTATTAACCAGGCGGATGGGACGAACCCGGCAGAAGACGAACCATGGCATCCCATTTGCCCTACTTTCGGAGCATCGGGAAGGGCTCGACATGTGCCACATGCCGGTTTCATTGCGCGCCAACAGCCCGGCTCGGACTTCGGCGTGCACCTAATCCACCAGATGCCGACGCCCGACAGCCCACCTACCCCAGTCGACGCGCGGTGTGCCGTCGAGCACGACCCCTGCGGTCCGGTGCGCCGCCATGAGCCGGTGTCTCACCCACAGCAGTCCCGCTGGTCGTGGACGGGCTTCAGTCGAAGCATCGGAACGCGACTAACCCACCACTTGGCGAATCCCAATCCCCCTCCAGTCCCACCCGTCTCCGCCGTATCGCTTCAAACCCTCGCGCCAGCGTTTCGGCCCATTGCCAGAAAGCCGGGCGAGACCGAACAGGACGACTGTCGGGGCAGCAGGTCCTGCTAGTGCGGCAGGAGTGGATGGGGCGGCGGCCCGGCAGCCGCCACCGCCTCGGCTCCCGCAGCGTTCCGTCATCGCCGTGCGTGGGGTTGAGTCGCATCAACGGCTTCTTCCGGGCGTCGGAACGCGACTCACTTGCGACCATCACTGGAGCGCTTCGGCGCACAGAGATCGAACAGGTCAGTTGGTCTGGGCAGTGCGACGCAGCTTGTGTCGCAGTAGCGCCCGGTTTTCGCCCGTTTCCGGGCTTGGAATGCGACTAAGCCATTTATTGTGGATCACTCCGGAGAGCGGGACGATGGCGGTCATGGTCTCTGAAGAACCGCCCACCAGTCCCGCGAATGACGCCGCGAACGACCTCATTGCGTGCCCGTGTTGCTTCCAGCGGACGCTGGAGGAGCGGGCAAACTTCGAAATCTGCCCAGAGTGCGGCTGGGAGGACGACGGGCAGGACGACGTGGATGCTCACATCGTCCGGGGCGGGCCCAACGGCCGGCTGAGCTTGGCGCAGGCCCGGCTGGACTATGCGGAGGAAGCATCCGAAAGATGCGATGAGTCCACGACACGCGGCGGTGAGGGACTGTGGTTGTCGGAAGCGCGACGCCATGTTCCGGGCGTGGCTGATTAGGGCAGCGCCCAGCAGCAGTAGTCCTCGTTGTCAGGTCATGCCGTTGACTGATGTGCAATGGGCGCGGATCGAGCCGCTGCTTCCGGACCGGACGCCGAGGCGCGGCGGTCGCTGGCGAGATCATCGTGAGGTGATCGACGCGATCGCCTATAGGTTCCAGACTGGCAGCCAGTGGGTCCACCTGCCAGAGAAGTACGGCAACTGGCGGAGGGTCTACAACCGGCTGCGGATGTGGGCCCTCGACGGCACCTGGGAGCGGGTGTTCACCGCGCTGATGACACAGGCCGATGCCGAAGAGGATCTGACCTGCAAAAAGGGGCCCCAGCCGGCGAGCCAGCAGACCACGCCATTGGTCGCTCCCGCGGCGGACTGACCACCAAGATTCATCTCGCGGCCGACGGCCGCTGCGGACCCCTCGTCTTTGTCCTCACCGCTGGCCAGGCCGGTGACGCACCTGTCTTCACGGACGTCATGATGCGTCTGCGCGTGCCCCGGCGGCGCGGACGACCGCGCACCCGACCGGATGTTGTCCTGGCTGACAAGGCTTACTCCTCACGCGCCATCCGTGAGCACCTGCGCAAGCGCGGTATCCGAGCGGTGATTCCCGTTCCGGCGGACCAGCAGGGTCATCGGCTTCGACGAGGCAGCCGGGGCGGCAGGCCGCTCGCCTTCGACCGCGAGACCTACAAACAGCGCAATACCGTCGAACGGTGCATCAACCGTCGTGGCGCGGCATCGCCACACGTTACGAGAAGACCGCCACCATCTACCTCGCCGGACTCCACATCGCAGGCATCTTCCTCTGGTCCGCACGGTGATCCAAACGAAACCGACTAACTAACCCGCCACTTGATGAATTTCAACGCCCATCCAGTCCCACCCGTCTCGGCTCCCGCAGCAGTCCTGCCATCGTCGTTGGTGGGTGTCGGTCGCCCGCCCTGTTTCAGGTGTCGGAACGCGACTAACTCCGCACTGGGCGAATCACAGCGCCCCTCCAGTCCCACCCGTCGCACGCGCAACGCCTTCGGCCACCACGGGCGTGTTTCGGCCCATGCGAGTCCCATACCGGCCGTGCCGACCGCCGTATGGGGGGTGTGCTGGGTTCGTGCCTCGATGTTCGGTGCGCCGCCACCCATCCACATCAGCAACGGGCTTGCAGTTCAACCGGCCACCGGCCGGGGTGGACGCAACGCCCGCCCGAGTCGCCCCATTCAACTGTCGCGCCCCACCCGCCACGACCATGAGTCCGCACGTCGGCCCGGCGGCCCAGCTGTCCACCGGCGTGGGTGGTCGTGTGCGTCGGAATGGGGGTTTCGCACAGCGGCCGTTCCTGCAGTCGCTGAGGCTGGGGCCGAGCCGCCCCCTCAACCTGCCGCGCCCCACCCACTCAGCCGTCGGTCGGCAGCGGCATGCCGGCCACTTGCCGGAGTTTCCCCGTGGGCTCCCCCCGGGGGCCGCCCCCCAGAAGCATTGCGGCGGAGGGGCGGCGGAAGCTCCTATAGACCGTCAAGTGGTGTGGGGCAGGGGTGGTGTGGTGGTCTGTGTTCGGTGGGGTAGGTGTTTGTAGATCTCTCGGGCG
>NZ_JBEXNQ010000064.1:0-5799 GCF_040611155.1 Streptomyces sp. NPDC002994 | reverse complement strand
CTCCTCACCACCGGCAACCACCGCGACAGCATCCGGCGTCGCCACCACCCGCTCCTCAAACACCTCATGCACACACCGCGACACACCCTCCAACGGCCCCACCGGCCCCCCACCCAGCAACAACTCCCGCTCGGCCTGCGGCAGATACACCGCTCGCGCGTCGCCCTCGGCGTCCGCTGCCATCGCTTCGAGCACCGCACGGAACATCCCCGCGATGCGCTCGGCGTTGTGCCGGCTGAGGACGTGGGAGGTGCTGCGGAGGCTGAGGATTCCGGCCAGCGAGGTGATGGCGAGGGCGAACTCGTTGGGGGCGTCGTTGAAGCCCCAGCCGTCCTCGGCCACTTCGGAGTCCATCGCGTGGAAGTCCAGGTAGCCGAAGAACACGTCGATCAGGCGCTGCCCGCCGGTGTGCCGGATCTCCGGCATCGGGAAGTGGCGGTACGGCCAGGCCTCGATCTCCCGGTCGGACACCTGGCGGACCAGGTCCCGCCAGGTGGCGGCGGTCCGGTCCGCGGGGAACGGCAGCGTGTTGAGGAAGGTGCCGTAGAGCCGTTCGGCGCCGGCCGCCTCCGGCCGGCAGTGGGTCACAAGGCCGGTGTGGAACGCCGGCTCGTCGGTGAGCTGGCTCATGACCTTGATGTGGGCGGCGGTCATGACGCTCTTCAGCGATACGCCCGCCGTCCTGGCCAGGGTGCGCAGCCCGTCCGCCAGGTCCCCGAACCGCACACCGGCCCGCACGGTCTCGGCAGGCCGGTCCAGGTCGCCGTGCCAGTCCGCGGGCAGCGTGAACTTGGCGTGGCCCTCGACGACGCCCTGCCAGTAGGCACGGTCCTCCGCGGAGTCGAGAGCCTTCAGCTCGGCGGCGATGGAATCGGCGAAGCGCACCCGGGGGGCGTCGTACGGCTCGGGCTCCGAACCGTCACGTATCCGCTGGTAGCAGGCGACCAGATCGACGAGGAACAGCTGGTTGCTCCAGCCGTCCATGACGGCGTGGCTCTGGGTGAAGGTGCACAGCCACGAGTCGCCGCCGAGCTGGTGCGCGAAGACCCGCAGCAGGGGGCGGGACGCGGACAGGTCGAAGACGTCGGCCCGCTGAGCGGCCACGAACGCGGTCATGTCCTGCCGCTGCGCGTCCTCGCCGAGATGGCTGAGGTCGCGCAGCTCCGTCGGTACGCCGACGTGTGCGTGCACGAGTTGCAGTGGAACCGAGAACCCACTGAGGTGTACGGAGGTGCGCAGGACCTCGTGGCGGGCCACTACCTCCTCGACCGCGGCGCGGAAGGCGGGGAGGTCCACGGGCCTGTCGTCGTGCACCCGGTAGACGTTGACGTTGTGGTAGTTGTTCCGGTCGTCGGCGAGGGTCTCCACGAGCATGCCGGTCTGGATCTGCGACAGCGGGTACGCGTCGTCCAGCCCCTCCGGCAGCCGCTCCCGGTCCTCCGCCGGAATCAACGCGAACGGTTCGACGAACACGTCCCCGGCGGCCAGCACCGACCGCCCGGTCAGCGACTCGGCGAGCCCCGCCACCGTACGACGCTGGAACACGTCCCGTACCGACACGTCGAGGCCCTCGGCGCGCAACGCACCGATCAGCGCCACCGCACGGATCGAATCGCCGCCCAGATCGAAGAAGCCGTCAAGGACCCCGACCTGCTCCACTCCGAGCACCCGCCCCCACACGGCGGCCACCCGCTCCTCCATCGGGGTACGCGGCGCCACGGTTGCGGCCAGGGCGAAGGCGCCCTCTCCGGGCACCGGCAGCGCGGCACGGTCCAGTTTCCCGTTCGCTGTCAGCGGGAGGGACTCCAGCTCCACGAACGCCGACGGAACCATGTACTCCGGCAGGGTGCGGGCGACAGCCTCGCGCAGCGCCTCCGGGGCCGGGGCGTCCTCGCCCGCCGGCACGATGTACGCGACGAGCCGCTTGTCGCCGGGAGTGTCCTCACGCAGCAGGACCCTGGCGTCCGAGACCTCGTCGTGGTCGCCGAGCGCGGCCTCGATCTCACCGAGTTCGACGCGGTAGCCGCGGATCTTGACCTGTCCGTCACCGCGGCCCAGGAACTCGACGTTGCCGTCCGGGAGCGTACGCACCACGTCTCCGGTGCGGTACAGCCGTGCTCCTGGCGGCCCGTACGGGTCGGGCACGAAGCGGTCGGCCGTCAGCGCGGGCCGGTCGAGGTAGCCGCGCGCCACCCCGGCCCCGCCGACGTACAGCTCACCGGGCACGCCCACGGGCAGTGACTGGAGCCGGCCGTCGAGTACGTACATCGTCACGTTCGGCAGCGGCCGCCCGATCGGCATGACATCGGCAGAGGCGTCCTGCGGTACAGGGAAGGTGCAGGTGCCCACCGATGCCTCGGTCGGCCCGTACTCGTTTACGAGAGCGGTCGTCGGAGACAGCGCGCGCCAAGCCCCGACCACTCGCCGGGTCAGTGCCTCTCCCGCGACAACGAGGACCGGCGCGAGGTCGCGGGCCTGTTCCGGGGACAGCTGGTGAGTCAGGACCTCCAGGTGGGCGGGGGTCAGCTTCACGAAACTGTACGGGCCGGCCGCGGCCAGGGCCGCGCCGAGACCGCCGAGGTCGAGATCCTGGGGCAACAGGTGTACGGGCTGGCCGGCCGTCAGCGGCGCCCACAGGTTGGGCACCACGAGGTCGAACGCGATGGACGAGAACAGCGGCGCGCCCGTGGTACCCGCGGCGGCGAGCTCGTCCACGGCCCACCGCACGTGGTTGGCGAGGCCGCGGTGCGGGACCAGGACCCCCTTGGGCAGGCCCGTGGAGCCGGAGGTGTAGATGACGTAGGCCAGTTCATCGAGGCCGGCCGGCCTGGAGAGGGCCGTCTTCGGCCAGCTGCCGACGGCGGAGCCGTCCCGGTCGGTCAGCAGGCGGCGGGTCCGCGAGGAGCCGGGCAGACGGTCCTCGTACGCGGAGTGCGTCACGATCGCCGCGGCGCGGGCGTCGGACAGCATGTGTGCCACACGGTCGGCGGGCAGGACCGGGTCCATCGGAAGGTACGCGGCCCCGGCCTTCCAGACGCCGAGGAGCACGGCGACCAGGTCCACGCCCCGGTCCAGCAGCACGCCGACGACGGATTCCCGTCCCGCTCCCAGGGCACGCAGGTGGTGGGCGTACCGGTTGGCACGGGCTTCGAGGCCGGCGTACGACACGCGCGTACCACCGAAGACGACGGCGGTGGCGTCCGGAGTGCGCGCCACCTGCTCCTCGAAGAGTTCGAGCACGGTACGGGTGACGGTCTCGGCGGGGTTGACCGCCCACTCCAGAAGGAGGGACTCCCGCTCTTCCGGCGCCACGAAGGTGGCCCTTGCGTCCGCTCCGGGGTCCGCCGCCATCGACTCCAGGACCGCCCGGTACATGGCGCCGACGCGCTCGGCGTGGGTGCGGCTGAGCGCCCATGAGTCGGCCGTGAGGAAGACGTGCTTGTTGCGCGAGGAGACGGTCAGAGGGAACTCGGTCGGGCTGTCGTCGATGCCCACCGCGTCGTCGACCAGCGCCGCGTCGACCTGCCGGAAGTCCTGGTAGTTGAAGAACACGTCGATCAGGCGCGTGCCGGCGGCGAGCTCCCGCTGGATCGTGGGCAGCGGGTGCCTGCGGTGCGTCCACGACTCGACCTCGCGGGCGAAGACCTGCCGTACGAGCTCCAGCCAGGTGCCGGCCGAGCGGTCGGTGGGGAACGGCAGGGTGTTCAGGTACATGCCGTACACGCGGTCGGCGCCCAGCACCTCGGGACGTACGTCGTAGACGAGCCCGGAGTGGAAGGCCGGGGCGTCGGTGAGCTGGCTCATGACCTTGGCGTGGGCGGCCACCATAACGCTCTTGAGGGAGGCGCCCGCCTTGGTGGCAAGCGCGCGCAGCCCTGCCTCGAGGTCGGCCCAGGGCACCATCACATGATGGGCCCGGCGTGGTGTGTCCCGGTCCTCGCCCCACCCTGCGGGCAGCGTGAACTTGGTGTACCCGTCGACGACATCCCGCCAGTACGCACGATCCTCCTCGGAGGAGAGCGAGGTGAGTTCGGCGGCGATGGAGTCGGCGAAGCGTACTTCGGGGGCCTCGAAGGGGCCGACGCCGTGACCGTCCCGGATCTCGCGGTAGCAGCCCAGGAGTTCCATGAGCATCGAGTGGTGGCTCCAGCCCTCCAGGATGGGGTGGCACTCGGTGGCGGAGATCCACAGGCCGTCGCCGGCGGTGCGGTGGGCGTGGAAGCGCATGAGCGACGGCGTGCCCAGGTCGAAGAGCGAGGCGCGCTCACGTGCGACGAACTCGCGCAACGCCGCCTCGGCGCCTGCTTCGTCCAGGTGGGTCAGGTCCTGCACACCGACGGGAATGTCGGCGTGGGCGTGCACGAGCTGCAGGGGCACCGAGTATGCGGTGAGGTGCAGCGAGGTGCGCAGCACCTCGTGCCGTGCCACGAGGGTCCTGGCCGCTTCCTCGAAGGCGGCGGCGGAGAACGGCTTGTCGTCGCGGATCCGGAACGAAGAGACGTTGTGGTAGTTGTTCTGGCCCTCGTCGGCCAGCATCTCGATGACCATGCCCGTCTGGATCTGCGACAGCGGGTAGGCGTCGACGATGCCGTCGGGCAGCTGCTCCCGGTCCTCGGCGGAGATCAGCTCGAAGGGCTTGACCAAGGTCTGCGCCTCACCGGAGAGGGCCGGCCTGCCGGTGAGCAGTTCGCACAGCTCGGCCACGGAGCGGTGGGCAAAGACGTCACGCACCGACAGATCGAAACCTTCGGAGCGCAGCGTGCCGACGAGGGCCACGGCGCGGATCGAGTCGCCGCCCAGGTCGAAGAAGCTGTCGTACACGCCGACCCTGTCGACTTCGAGTGCGGTGGCCCACACCGCGGCGACCCGCTCCTCGACCGGGGTGCGGGGGGCGACGTACCCGCCCTGGAGGAAGGACTCTCCTCCCGGCACGGGCAGGGACCGCGTGTCGAGTTTGCCGTTGGCGGTGAGCGGCAGGGCTTCGAGTCGCACGAACGCGACGGGGACCATGTAATCGGGCAGGTCCCGGCCGAGCAGCTCGCGCAGCTCCGTCGCGCCTGGAGCGCTCTCGCCATGGACCGGCACGAGATAGGCCACCAGACGCTTGTCGCCCGGCGTGTCCTCGCGTACGACGACGACCGTGTCCCGGATGTGCGGGTGGCCGGCCAGTATGGCCTCGATCTCGCCGAGCTCGATGCGGTAACCACGGATCTTGACCTGGTGGTCCATGCGGCCCAGGTAGTCGAGGCTGCCGTCGGGTCGGCGCCTGGCGAGGTCGCCGCTGCGGTACAGGCGGGCGCCGGCCGGGCCGAAGGGGTCGGGCACGAACCGCTCCGCGGTGAGGGCGGGGCGGCCGAGGTAGCCGCGGGCCACACCGGCGCCGCCCACGTGGATCTCACCCGGTACGCCGATGGGGACCAGCTCACCGGCCGCGTCCAGCAGGTGGATGCGCAGATCGGCGAGCGGTACGCCGATCGGGTTGCCGGCGGCGGCCTCCAGGTCGTCCTCGGCGACCCGGTAGAACGTGGTGTGCACGGTGGTCTCGGTGATGCCGTACATGTTGACCAGGGCCGGGGCGTCCAGGCCCAGCCGGTCGGTCCACGGCCGCAGGTCCCGGAACTCCAGCTTCTCGCCCGCGAAGACGACGTAGCGCAGGGCGAGGCGGTCGATGCGCGGATCTCCGTCGCCCGCCGCGGCCACCAGCGCCCGGAAGGCCGTCGGGGTCTGGCTGAGAACGGTGACGCGCTGCTCGACCAGCAGATCGAGGAAGTCCTCCGGGGAACGCGCCACGTCCTGCGG
>NZ_JBEXNQ010000063.1:0-6084 GCF_040611155.1 Streptomyces sp. NPDC002994 | reverse complement strand
CACACAAATTATCTCCCCCCCCCCCGGGCCAACGAATTGTGGGGGGCGGCCGCGCCCCCCCCCCCCCCGCCCGGGGGGGGCCCGCCCCCGGACGGTGGTGAGGGGAGCCCGCTCAGACGTTGACGCCGAAGTCCTGCGCGATGCCGCGCAGGCCCGAGGCGTAACCCTGGCCGATGGCCCGGAACTTCCATTCCGCCTGGTTGCGGTACAGCTCGCCGAAGACCATCGCGGTCTCGGTCGAGGCGTCCTCGCTCAGGTCGTAGCGCGCCAGCTCCGTGTTGTCGGCCTGGTTCACGACGCGGATGTACGCGTTGCGGACCTGGCCGAAGCTCTGCTGCCTCGCCTCGGCCTCGTAGATCGAGACCGGGAACACGATCTTGGCGACGTCGGCCGGCACACCGGCCAGGTTCACCTTGATGACCTCGTCGTCGCCCTCGCCCTCACCGGTGGTGTTGTCACCGAGGTGCTCGACGGAGCCGTCGGGGCTCTTGAGGTTGTTGAAGAAGACGAAGTTCGAGTCGTTGGTGACCTTGCCCTCCGTGTTGGTCAGCAGCGCGCTGGCGTCGAGGTCGAAGTCACCCCCGGTGGTGGTACGAGCGTCCCAGCCCAGACCGACGATGACCGCGGTCAGGTTGGGGGCGGCCTTGGTCAGCGAGACGTTGCCGCCCTTGCTGAGGCTGACTCCCACGAGTCCTCCCAAGTGTGTCGGGGGGCCGAGGACCCCCGTTAATGCGCTGGCATCGGATCAACGAGTCGATCCTAGTGACCGGTTCCCGTGCGCAGCATGCCCGGTGTCCCGATTTTTCGGGCGCTCGGCAACTCGGTGGGAAAGCCTTAGAGCGTGCCGAGCGCCTTGAGGTAATCGTTCAGGTCACGCGCGTCGGGCAGACCGTTCACCACGGTCCACCGCACGACGCCCTCCTTGTCGATGACGAAGGTGCCGCGCACCGCGCAGCCCTTGTCCTCGTCGAAGACGCCGTACGCCCGGGAGGCCGCTCCGTGTGGCCAGAAGTCCGACAGGAGGGGGTACTCGAAGCCCTCCTGTTCGGCGTACACGCGAAGGGTGTGGATGGAGTCGGTGGACACGGCGAGCAGCTGTACGTCGTCGTTGACGAACTGCGGCAGTTCGTCGCGCAGCGCGCGCAGCTCGCCCGTACAGACACCGGTGAAGGCGAAGGGGTAGAAGAGCAGGACGACGTTCCGGGCGTCGCCGGGGACCCGGAAGTCGGACAGCTTCACCGTCCGGCCGTGGTTGTCCTTCAGCTCGAAGTCCGGGGCCAGGGTGCCGACCTCGATCGCCATGGGAAGCGCCATCCCCTCGTTGGGCCTTTTGTGTCCGGACAGCCTACGCACAGGGCCCCCGCCGACGGATGTCGGCGGGGGCCCTGTTTCGCCTTGGGCGCAGCCTGCTCATGAGGAGTCTGCTCGGACGCGGCGGTGGCTCAGCGCTTGCCTGCCTTCGGGGTCACCAGCCGGCCGGCGCTCCAGTCCTTGCCCGCGCTGAAGGTCTTGGTCTGGGACAGACCTGCCGTCTGGGCGGCCTCGCTGATGTCGCTGGGCTCGACGTAGCCGTCGCGGCCGGTCTTCGGAGTCAGCAGCAGTACGACGCCGCCTTCCTCGAGCAGACCAATGGCGTCCACCAGCGCGTCCGTAAGGTCGCCGTCCTCGTCACGGAACCAGAGAAGAACGACGTCAGCGACGTCGTCATAGTCCTCGTCGACGATTTCCTGGCCGGTGATCGCCTCAATGCCCTCACGGAGTTCCTGCTCGACGTCTTCGTCGTAGCCGATCTCCTGGACCACCTGTCCGGGCACGAACCCCAGGCGTACTGCCGGGTTGGTTCGCTCCTCCGCGTGGTCCGCGGTCGCGCTCACGGATTGCCTCCTGATCATGTTTTGGGGAATACCTTCAGTCCACGCGCGTGCGTGGGCGTTGGCCGTAGTCCACACGTGCGGGACCGATCGCGCAAGTACCCGGCCGTGGAGACAGCCGAAACGGTGACGGATGGGGCCGGTTCACCGCAACTCCAGACCCGGCCGGAGACGGCCCCGGTGATCCATCCCACACCATTGCGACACGTTTGTAAGCCTACGCGGCTTCGATAGGCCATTCAGACCCGAACAGCCTTACGGAACACATAAACGCGTTGGGCGTAAGGTTGCGATTTGGCCGGACCCATCCTTGATCCGTCTCCGGGCCGACGCCGAGCTTCTCACCGAGCGGTGGTTACCCCTCGGTAGAGGTGACGTTTGCGATTCCGGGGTACACGATGGAGGCGGCGCGACACCCCTCAAGTCAAGACCCAACCAGCGAAGGAACAGCGTGGCTTCCGGATCCGATCGTAATCCGATCATCATTGGCGGCCTTCCGAGCCAGGTCCCGGACTTCGATCCTGAAGAGACCCAGGAATGGCTCGACTCCCTCGACGCCGCCGTCGACGAGCGGGGCCGTGAACGCGCCCGCTACCTGATGCTGCGTCTCATCGAGCGCGCGCGCGAGAAGCGCGTCGCCGTTCCCGAGATGCGCAGCACGGACTACGTCAACACGATCGCGACCAAGGACGAGCCGTTCTTCCCCGGCAACGAGGAGATCGAGCGCAAGGTCCTCAACGCGACCCGCTGGAACGCGGCCGTGATGGTCTCCCGTGCGCAGCGCCCGGGTATCGGCGTCGGCGGTCACATCGCCACGTTCGCTTCCTCCGCCTCCCTCTACGACGTCGGCTTCAACCACTTCTTCCGCGGCAAGGACGAGGGTGACGGCGGCGACCAGATCTTCTTCCAGGGCCACGCCTCCCCCGGCATCTACGCCCGCGCGTACCTGCTGGACCGGCTGAGCGAGCAGCAGCTCGACGCCTTCCGCCAGGAGAAGTCGAAGGCTCCGTACGGCCTGTCGTCCTACCCGCACCCGCGGCTGATGCCGGACTTCTGGGAGTTCCCGACCGTCTCGATGGGCCTCGGCCCCCTCGGCGCGATCTACCAGGCGCGGATGAACCGCTACATGGAGGCGCGCGGCATCGCCGACACCTCCAAGTCGCATGTCTGGGCGTACCTCGGCGACGGCGAGATGGACGAGCCCGAGTCCCTCGGCCAGCTCTCCATCGCCGCGCGTGAGGGCCTGGACAACCTGACCTTCGTCGTCAACTGCAACCTCCAGCGCCTCGACGGCCCGGTGCGCGGCAACGGCAAGATCATTCAGGAGCTGGAGTCGCAGTTCCGGGGCGCCGGCTGGAACGTCATCAAGCTGGTCTGGGACCGGAGCTGGGACCCGCTGCTCGCGCAGGACCGCGACGGCGTGCTGGTCAACAAGCTCAACACGACCCCGGACGGCCAGTTCCAGACGTACGCCACGGAGACGGGCGCGTACATCCGCGACCACTTCTTCGGTGACGACCACCGGCTGCGCGCCATGGTCGAGAACATGACCGACGACCAGATCCTGCACCTGGGGCGCGGCGGTCACGACCACAAGAAGGTGTACGCGGCGTACGCGGCGGCCAAGGCGCACAAGGGCCAGCCGACCGTGATCCTCGCCCAGACCGTCAAGGGCTGGACGCTGGGGCCGAACTTCGAGGGCCGCAACGCGACCCACCAGATGAAGAAGCTGACGGTCGAGGACCTGAAGCGCTTCCGCGACCGGCTGCACATCCCGATCACGGACAAGCAGCTGGACGAGGGCTACCCGCCGTACTACCACCCGGGCCCCAAGTCCGAAGAGATCCAGTACATGCACGACCGGCGCAACGCGCTGGGCGGGTACGTACCGACCCGTGTCGTACGGGCGAAGCCGCTGCCGCTGCCGACCGAGAAGACGTACGCGGCTGCGAAGAAGGGGTCCGGTCAGCAGTCGATCGCCACGACGATGGCCTTCGTGCGGGTACTGAAGGACCTCATGCGGGACAAGGAGATCGGCAAGCGTTTCGTGCTGATCGCCCCCGACGAGTACCGCACCTTCGGTATGGACGCGTTCTTCCCGAGTGCGAAGATCTACAACCCGCTGGGTCAGCAGTACGAGGCGGTCGACCGCGATCTGCTGCTCGCGTACAAGGAGTCCCCGACCGGTCAGATGCTGCACGACGGCATCTCCGAGGCGGGCTGCACGGCCTCGCTGATCGCCGCGGGTTCGGCGTACGCGACGCACGGCGAGCCGATGATCCCGGTGTACGTCTTCTACTCGATGTTCGGTTTCCAGCGGACCGGTGACCAGTTCTGGCAGATGGCCGACCAGCTCGCGCGCGGATTCGTCCTGGGTGCGACCGCCGGTCGTACGACTCTGACCGGTGAGGGCCTCCAGCACGCGGACGGCCACTCGCAGCTGCTCGCCTCGACGAACCCGGGCTGTGTGTCGTACGACCCGGCGTTCGGCTACGAGATCGCGCACATCGTCGAGGACGGTCTGAAGCGGATGTACGGCGGGACCGCCGACGAGAACGAGGACATCTTCTACTACCTGACCGTCTACAACGAGCCGATCCAGCACCCGGCGGAGCCCGAGAACGTGGACGCCGAGGGCATCCTCAAGGGCATCTACCGCTTCAAGGAGGGCGAGAAGGGCGCGACTCCGGCCCAGATCATGGCCTCCGGTGTGGCGGTGCCGTGGGCGGTCGAGGCGCAGCGGATGCTCGCTGAGGAGTGGAACGTCAAGGCTGATGTCTGGTCCGCGACCTCCTGGAACGAGCTGCGGCGTGAGGCCGTCTCGGTGGAGGAGTACAACCTGCTCCACCCGGAGGAGGAGCAGCGCGTGCCGTATGTTACGCAGAAGCTCTCCGGGGCTTCCGGTCCGTTCGTGGCCGTTTCCGACTGGATGCGTTCGGTTCCGGACCAGATTTCGCGCTGGGTGCCGGGTACGTACTCCTCGCTGGGGGCGGACGGCTTCGGCTTCGCCGACACGCGGGGTGCGGCGCGCAGGTACTTCCACATCGACGCGCAGTCGATCGTGCTGGCGGTGCTGACGGAGCTGGCCCGGGAGGGCAAGATCGACCGCTCGGCGCTGAAGCAGGCGATCGACCGCTACCAGCTGCTGGACGTGACGGCGGCGGACCCCGGGGCGGCCGGGGGCGACGCGTAAGCACCTCGTAGGCGCGCACGGGCGGCGGGACCCTCTGGTCCCGCCGCCCGTCGTCGTTCCCTACCATTCGGGCATGAAGGTGCAGACCGCGCAGATCCGGTGGGAACAGCGCACACAGGGGCTCCTGCTGGGGCTGGCAGGGGCATTCGCCGTCGCGTACGCGGTCCCGATCGTCGCTCCCGACGCCAACGGCGTGGTGCGGCGGGTCTGCACGGTGACCGAGTGGGTGGTCTGGGGCGCGTTCGCGCTGGACTACGTCGTACGGCTGTCGCTGTCCCCCAGCAAGCGGCTCTTCATCCGCAGCCATCCGCTGGACCTGCTCGCGGTGCTGCTGCCGCTGCTGCGGCCGCTTCAGCTGCTCCGGCTCGTCTCCACGCTGCTGCTGGTCGGCCGGCGCGCCAGGATGGCTTCCCAGATCCAGCTCACGACGTACGTCGGGGGCGCGGTGATCGGGCTGCTGATGTTCGGCTCGCTGGCGGTGCTGGAGGTCGAGCGTGGCGCGCCCGGCGGGAACATCAAGACGCTGGGTGACGCGGTGTGGTGGTCGTTCACGACGATGACGACGGTCGGGTACGGCGACCATTCGCCCACCACTGGTCTTGGCCGGGTGCTGGCGGTTGGCCTGATGCTTTCGGGGATCGCGCTGCTGGGTGTGGTGACGGCGAACATCGCTGCCTGGTTCATCTCCCGCTTCGAGCGGGACGACGTCGAGGAGCGCCGCCAGACGGTACTGCTGGAGGCGTTGACCCGGGAGGTGAAGGAGCTGCGGGCGGAGGTGGGGCGGCTTTCGGGCGGGGCTGCTCAGGTCCCGGCTCCGGGCCCGGGTCCGGCTCCGGGTGGTGGGGGCGCGGTGACGCCCACCTGGGCGCCTGACGCTCGCTGAGGGCGGACCGCTGCGCGGGGCAACTGGGGCGCTGCCCCAGACCCCGCTCCTCAAACGCCGGAGGGGCTGGATGTGGCGGGGCGGGGGTTTGAAGGGGGGGGGCATGGAGGCCCAGCGCCGGGGGGGGGCGCGCGCCC
>NZ_JBEXNQ010000062.1:0-8465 GCF_040611155.1 Streptomyces sp. NPDC002994 | reverse complement strand
CCACCCACGCCAAGGTCCATGCGGAGGACGGCCGTTGCCCCGGACAGTGAACACGTTCGTCGTCGGGCAGGGGGAACTGGACGTGTGGCTGCTGCCACCGCCCGACACGCCCCGTGACATCCCGATGAGCGAGCTCGACGCGTACGAGAGGGGACGGGCCGACGCCTATCGCCGGTCCGACGACCGCCGGATGTACGCCGCGGCGCACGTGGGCCTGCGCCGGATCCTCGCCGTGTACACCGGCATCGCACCGAGCCGGATCGTCCTCGCGGGCGAGCGCTACGACGGCGAAGGCCGGCGGTACGGCCGGCCGAAGGTGCTCGGAGTGCCCGGCATCGCCCCCGAGTTCTCGCTCTCGCACAGCCATGGTCTGGCGGTCGTGGTGGTGGCCGAGGTCCGGGTGGGTGCCGACGTGCAGCGGTTGCCGTCGGCCGAGACCACCGAGGCGTGCCTGCCGGCGCTGCATCCCGCCGAGCAGGCGGAGCTCGGCGGGCTTCCGGAGCTTGAGCGGCCCGTGGCCTTCGGCCGCCTGTGGACACGCAAGGAGGCATATCTGAAGGGGCTGGGCACCGGGCTGACCCGGGGGGCCGACCTCGACTACCTGGGCGAGGCCGGGCTCGCCGAGCGTCCCGCGGGCTGGGTGGTGGGCAACGTGCCGCTGTGCCACAGCCATGTCGCCGCGGTGGCCCTGTCCGGCTCCGGGGACCGCCGGATCGCGATGCGGGCGGTACCGCCCGAGTGCCTGTACGCCCCGGACGCCGTCGAGCGGATCGGGGCGTTGGAGCCCGTTCTGCGCACGGTGGTGCGGGACCGCGGCCGGCCGGAGCCGCGCGTGGGATGAGGTCCGGGCACCACCGAAGGGGCCGGGGGGTTCGCGAGAACTCCCCGGCCCCTTCGGTGGTGGCGCGCTGTGCTCAGACGGCCGCCCTCCAGGTGCGCGGTCCGTCGAAGCCGACGACCCGGTCCGGGCGGCGCCACCGGGCGACACCCTGCTGGCTGCGGGCCAGGTCGTCCGGTGCGGCGCAGGAGGTACGGGCCAGCAGGACCGCGGTCAGGGCGGCCAGCTCCTCGGGCGAAGGGCAGCCGCGCTCGACGCGCAGCAGCGGCCAGGCGGCACAGGCGTCGGCGTCAGTGGTGGCGTGCGGTGTGGTCATGGCTTCTCCCTCGGTCACTGAGGCGGGTTGCCGTGCTTGCGGCGCGGCAGGTCGGCGTGCTTGGAGGCGAGCATGGCCAGGGACCGGGCCAGGACCGACCGGGTCTCGCGCGGGTCGATGACATCGTCGACCAGGCCGCGTTCGGCGGCGTAGTAGGGATGGACGAGCTCCCGCTTGTACTGGTCGATCTTCTCCTGGCGCATCGCGTCGGGGTCCTCCGCGGCCGCGATCTCCCGCCGGAACACCACATTGGCGGCTCCCTCGGCGCCCATGACCGCGATCTCGTTCGTCGGCCAGGCCAGCGCGATGTCGGCGCCGATGGACCGGGAGTCCATCACGATGTACGCGCCGCCGTACGCCTTGCGCAGCACGACGGAGACCCGCGGCACAGTCGCGTTGCAGTACGCGTACAGCAGCTTCGCGCCGCGCCGGATGATGCCCTCGTGCTCCTGGTCCACGCCCGGCAGGAAGCCGGGGACGTCGACGAGCGTGACCAGCGGGATGTTGAAGGCGTCGCAGAACTGCACGAACCGCGCGCCCTTCTCGCTGGCCTTGATGTCCAGGACACCCGCCATTGTGGCTGGCTGGTTGGCGACGATGCCGACGGTGTGGCCGTCTATGCGGGCCAGGGCGCAGACGATGTTCGGCGCCCAGGCCGCGTGCACCTCCATGTAGTCGCCGTCGTCGACGAGCTCCTCGATGACGCCGCGGATGTCGTACGAGCGATTGCCGTCGGCGGGCACCAGGTCGAGCAGGGCGTCACTCGGCCGGTCCGTCGGGTCGGCAGCGAGGGTGGCGGGCGGCAGCTCCCGGTTGTTGGCCGGCAGCATCGACATCAGGTATCGCACCTCTGCCAGGCACGTCTCCTCGTCGTCGTAGACGAAGTGGGCGACACCCGAGGTCCCGGCGTGCACGTCGGCGCCGCCGAGTCCGTTCTGGCTGATCTCCTCACCAGTGACGGCGCGTACCACGTCGGGGCCGGTGATGAACATCTGCGAGATGTCGCGTACGGCGAAGATGAAGTCCGTCAGGGCCGGGGAGTACGCGGCGCCGCCCGCGCAGGGTCCGAGCATCACCGAGATCTGCGGGATGACGCCGGAGGCCTTGGTGTTGCGCTGGAAGATGCCGCCGTAGCCGGCCAGCGCCGAGACGCCCTCCTGGATGCGGGCGCCCGCGCCGTCGTTCAGCGAGACCAGCGGAGCGCCGGCCGCGATGGCCATGTCCATGATCTTGTGGATCTTGGCGGCGTGGGCCTCACCCAGCGCACCGCCGAAGACCCTGAAGTCGTGTGCGTAGACGAAGACCGTCCGGCCATCGACCGTGCCCCACCCGGTGACCACACCGTCGCCGTACGGCTTCTTCACCTCCAGGCCGAACCCGGTGGCCCGGTGTCGGCGCAGCGCCTCGACCTCGCAGAAGCTGCCCTTGTCCAGCAGCAGCGCGATGCGCTCGTGGGCGGTCAGTTTGCCCTTGGCGTGCTGGCGTTCGGTGGCCTTGGGATCCTGACCGTCACGGGCGAGGTCCTTGCGCTTGGCCAGCTCATTGAGCCGGCCGGTGTGTTCGGCGGGTGTTGCGGGCGTCATGTACGGATCTCCGTTTCCGGTGTCGGTGGAAGTGTGCGGTTGCGCGTCTCGTGCGGCGGGCCGCAGCGGGTGAGCAGCGCGGCCAGCTCGGTCACGGTGCTCTTCCGCAGCACCTCGGTGGTGACATCCGTGTGCAGGACCCGCCGGATGCGGCGCTCCGGGGGCAGGGCGTTGAGCGGGTCCAGGCCCCGGCCGCGCAGCGGGAGGCGGGGCGAGAGCCGGTGCCCTGGCGGGACCGCGAGCAGGGATTCCGGCTCCAGGTGAAGGCAGTGGCCGATGGTGCGGGTGCGCACGTCGATGCTCATCGCGCGCAGGGCGTGCGGGTCCGGGAGCTGCTCGAGTCTGCGATGCGGGGCGTGTTCGGTCATGGGAAGCCTTTCGTATGGTGGGGCCTTCCCCCGACGGGATGTCAGGACCGGTTGGCGGCCCGGGAGGAGACGCCGGTCCGCTCCGCCGCGGCGGACGCGGCCCGGCGCCGTCGGCGGACCCGCCCGACGAGCAGCACGGCGAGCGCCGCCGCCAACGAGACGAGCCCTCCCGCGTAGAGGCCGGAGCGCGCACCGTGGCGGACGGTGAGCCAGCCGATGAGGAGGGCGCCGAGCGGGGTGAGACCTTGCAGGATGAGCGTGTACAGCGCCATCACCCGGCCGCGGTACGCGGGATCGCTGCCGAGCTGGACACGGTGGTTGGCGGCTTGCGCGAAGTAGATGGTGGCGAAGCCGGTCAGGCACAGCAGTACGGCCGCCCAGGCGTAGTTCGGGGACCAGCCGGCCGCCGTCTCCAGCAGGCCGAACGCGAGGGCGGAGCCGGTGACCACGGCAGCCGTCGGGCGGCCGCTGCGCGTGGTGGTAGCGAAGGCGGCGAGCAGCGAACCGGCGGCGAACGCGGTGGTCAGCAGCCCGAAGCCGGTTGCGTCGGAGTGGAACACGGTTTTGGCCAGCAGCGGCAGGGTGAGCTGGAAGTTGAAGCCGAACAGGCCGATCACGGCGACCAGCGCGAGCGGCACGAGCAGATCGGGCCGGCCGCGTACGTAGCGCAGTCCGTCGATCACCCGTGCCCTCTGCGCGGAGCGCGCCGTACGCATGAGCTCCTCGGGCCGCATCATGCGCAACCCCGCCACCGTGGCGAGGTAGCTGGCCGCGTTGACCAGCATGACGGGCCCCGTGCCGAACGCGCTGATGAGCAACCCGGCGACGGCGGGGCCCACCACACGGGCCGTGTTGAAGTACGCGGCACTCAGCGCGGAGGCGTTGGGCAGCAGCTCGGGGCCCACCATCTCGCTGACGAAGGACATCCGGGTGGGCACCTCGACCGCGTTGACGGTGCCCAGGACCAGCGCGAACAGGTACAGGTGCCACAGCTGGACAGAGCCGGCCAGCACGAACACCGCCAGGGTGAGCGCGCACGCGGCGGAGACCAGGTTGGCGAGGGTGAGCAGCAGTCTCTTGTCGTACCGGTCGGCGAGCCGACCGCCGTACAGCGTGAGGAGCAGCATCGGCGTGAACTGCAGTGCGGTCACGGTGCCCAGGGCCGTGCCGGAGTCCCCTGTCATGGAGAGCACCAGCCAGTCCTGGGCTGTGATCATCATCCATGTGCCCGCGACCGACACGACCTGGCCAACCGCGAAGAGCCGGAAGTTGCGGACGGCCAGGGACCGGAAGGGCGTACGGCGCGTTTTCTCCATGGGCTCAGGTGGTAACGGACGCACCCGCGTCGGCGGCGCGCCGCGCGAGGCAGTCTTCGAAGTAGGCGAACGCGCGCAGGTGGTAGGTGCGGGCGGCCCAGCCCAGGCTGATGTTGTGGCCGGCACCGGGCTGGCGGTCGACGCCGACGGACGGCGCCGCGTCGAACTGCGCGGCGAGGTCGGCGACGGTGTCCTCGTCGTGGTGCCACCACAGCTCGCATTCGGCGAACGTCAGCCGCACCGGGACCCGTACCTTCGGGGCCGCTTCGGTGAACCGCCGCGCCCAGTGCCCGGCCTCCGCCTGCTCGCGCGGGGGCATGGGCGCGACCATGGCCGCGGCTTCACGGAAGGTGTTCGGCGGATAGAAGCGCAGGGCGCCCCAGTTCCGCTTCCAGTGGCCGTGCTGGTGCGGGTCCAGCTGGATACCCTGTTCAACCGCGTAGTCGCGGCCGAGCCCCGAGATGTCGAGCCCCAGCAGCGGCGGCAGGCCCGGGTCCAGCTCGTCGGCCTGGTAGGCGGCGTAGGTCAGGGCAAGTTTGCCGCCGAAGGAGTGCGCCAGCAGGAACACCCCGGCGCCGGTCGCCCAGCGCCCGGCCAGATGCGTCACCGCCGCGTGCAGCGAGGCGGACTGCTCGGCCAGGGTCTGCCCGCGCGGCGACTGCGCGGCCGACAGCCCGTACCCGGGCCGGTCGACGGCGACCATGGTGTAGCCGAGCCGGGCGCCCAGAGTGAGCAGGGAGACGTCGGGGTGGGCCTGCCCGTCGAAGTAGCCGGCGCTCATCCCTCCCCCGTGCACCGCGACGACGGTGGCCCGCGGCGGCCCGGCCGGCTGGGCGATCAGCGCAGAGAGGGTGATGCCCCCTGCCTCCAGGGCGACGGGCCGGACCCCCGGGGACATCGGGGGCACGGACGCGGGGGCGCGACCGACCGCGGTGGTGCTCATTCGGCCTCCGGGGAACCGAACCAGCGGTGCAGGGCGCCGGTGAGCCGGGCCGGGTCCGTGCCCGCCCAGGCGACGTATCCGTCGGGGCGCACCAGCACCGAGGCGGCGCCGCCGAAGGCCTCCGGGTTTTGCGGGGAGCCGGTGACCGTGGTGACGCGGTCCTTCCAGGGACCAGCGGCCTCGCGCAGCGCGGGGTCGTCGGACAGGTCGAGCAGGATGCCCTGCGCCGGGCGCAGCAGCTCGGGGGTGCGGACCTCCCCGGTGGCGGTGTCCAGCGCCCTCGGGGGCAGCCTGCGGCCGAGTAGCGGGTGTCCGTCGGGCCCCAGGTCGTAGCGGACGTCGAGGTGGCTGACCACTCCGGCCAGGTGCCGCTTGACTGGGTCGAGTGCGATGAGCTCCCCGAACAGCTCGCGCAGCGGCTGGGACTCGGGGCCGCCGAGGAAGACCGTGCCCTGGGCGCGGGTGTTCATCAGCAGCCGCTCGCCGACCGGGTGGCGCTCTTCGTGATAGGTGTCCAGCAGGCCTTCGGGCGCCCATTTCCGGACGGTGGCGGCCAGCTTCCAGCCAAGGTTGACCGCGTCCTGGACGCCGGTGCTCAGACCCTGGCCGCCGGCTGGCAGGTGGATGTGCGCGGCGTCGCCGACGAGCAGGACGCGGCCGCGCCGGTACTCGGTGACCTGGCGAGTGGCATCGGTGAAGGAGCTGACCCAGTCAGCCCCGCCGCCGGAGATGTCCTCACCCGTCAGACGCTCCCAGGCCGCCGCCACTTCGGCGAACTCCGGGGTCTCGCTGCGGTCGGCCGGCGGGGTGCCGTGTTCGCACACGATGATGCGGTCCACGCCCTCGGCGAGCGGCGCGGCCATCACCATGCCACCGGGCAGCCGTTCGCCCAGGAAGCGCGGCTTGACCTCGCAGCCCACCACGTCGGCGAGGTACATGCCGCGCGTGGCGGAGGTGCCGGGGAAGTCGAAGCCCGCGGCCTTGCGTACCGGGCTGTGGCCGCCGTCGGCGCCCACCAGGTACCGGGCGCGCAGCCGGCGCTCGCCGTCCGGAGTGCTCAGGGTGACGGTGACGGCGTCCTCGTCCTCGTCCTGCTCCAGGGCGAGGAACTCCCAGCCGCGGCGGATGTCGGCGCCCAGTTCCCGGGCCCACTCCTCGAGCACCGCCTCCGTCTGGGACTGGGGAATGCCACGGGCCCCGAAGTGGGCGTCCTCCAGGACGGTGTAGTCGAACTGGACCCCGCCGAAGTGGCCCACCGGACTGGTCTGCAGGCCGCCGAAGCGCGGGACGAGCCCACGCTGGTCGAACGACTCCAGGGCGCGGGCGGTGAAGCCGAGGCCGCGCGACTGGCCGGTGGGCCGCTCCAGACGCTCGGCGACGATGACGCTCACCCCGCCCAGCCGCAGCTCCCCAGCCAGCATCAGCCCGGTGGGGCCGGCGCCGACGATGACGACCTCCGCGTCCATCTCCGCGTCCATGGGTGTCCTACCTCTCAGGTGTGGGTCTGAACTGATCATTTGTAAGACGCTGGTGATGCTCAGGGACGGCTGGCGGGTGCGTCGGCGAGTGGGCCCGCGGGTACGCCCGCCGGTACGCCGAACCATCGGCGCAGCGCCTCGGACAGGCCGCTTGGGCGGGCGCCCGCCCAAGCGACGTAGCCGTCGGGGCGCACCAGCAGGGCCTGGCCCTCGGCCAGTGGGGACCCGGCCGCGGGGCGGTGGTCGACGAAGGCAACCCGGTCGGCCCACGGTGCCGCGGCCGCGCGCAGCGCCTCGGCTCCGTCGATGCCGGGGGCCAGCAGCAGCCCGCAGCCGGTGCGCAGCAGCTCGGTGGTGTGCACCGGGCGGCCGGCTCCCGCCCGCTCGCCGGGCGCGGGCTCCAGCTGTGCGTCCGGCAGCCGCCGGCCGAGCAGCGGATGCCCGTCGCCGCCGACGTCGTAGCGGATGCCGAGGCCGCTGATCATCCCGGCCAGGTGCTCCCGTACGCCGTCCAGGGCGATGAGTTCGGCGAGCACGGTGCGGGCCGGTTCGACCTCCGGTCCGCCGAGCAGTAGCTGGGCCTGCGCCCGGATGTTGGCCAGGACCTGGCGGCCCACCGCGTGGC
The DNA here is from genome assembly GCF_040611155.1 of Streptomyces sp. NPDC002994. Lineage (NCBI taxonomy): Bacteria > Bacillati > Actinomycetota > Actinomycetes > Kitasatosporales > Streptomycetaceae > Streptomyces > Streptomyces sp. NPDC002994. The sequence goes on along the minus strand of NZ_JBEXNQ010000062.1, from coordinate 998 downwards.
GTTCTTCGTGGTACGTGTCGAGGAGGTCCTCGTCCGCGCTGGCCCGTACGACCGCGGCAAGCTTCCAGCCGAGGTTGAAGGCGTCCTGGACGCCCAGGTTAAGGGCCTGGCCGCCGCTGGGCATCTGGCGGTGGGCGGCGTCCCCGGCGAACAGCACCCGGCCGTGGCGGTACTGCGCGAGCTGGCGGTTCGCGTCGCCGAAGGCGTTGACCCACAGCGGGGTGCCGTGGCTGATGTCCTCGCCGGTGACCCTCTTCCAGATGTCGGTGACCTCGGCGAAGTCCGGCTCGGCCCCGGCGCGGACGCCGGCGGGCCGGCCGAATTCGTGGACCATCACGCGGGTCACACCGTCCCGGGTGGCGGCGATGGCCAGCCCGTGCTCCAGCCGTTGGAAGCGCCGGTCGGCGACGCAGACGCCGGACACGTCGGCGCGCAGCAGTTCGCGGGCGGCGTCCTGGCCGGGGAACTCGGCCCCGATCAGCCGTCGTACGGTGCTGTCCTCTCCGTCGCAGCCGACCAGATAGCGGGCACGCAACCGGACGGGGCCGTGCGGGCTGACGACTTCGGCCTCCACCCCGTCCTCGCCGACCGTCAGCGACAGCAGCTGGTGACAGCGCCGCAGGTCGGCGCCGAGCGCGGCGGCCCGGTCCTGCAAGAGCTCCTCGGTCCGCGTCTGGGCGACCTTCCACTGTCCGGGGTGGACGCTGGGCAGGGTCAGGTCCAGCGGTACGCCGCCGAAGTGGCCGCGGGTCTCACGGGGCGGCGTACCGAGGTCTTCGAGCAGTCCTCGGGAGTCGAGGATCTCCATGGTGCGGGCGTGCAGGGTGGAGGCCCGCGATTCGGTGGTCGGTCCGGGGCGCTGGTCGACGACGACCACCTCGGCCCCGCCGAGCCGCAGCTCTGCGGCGAGCATCAGCCCGGCGGGGCCCGCTCCGACCACCAGGACGTCTGTGTCCATCGTCAGCGCTTGTTCTCTGCGAAGGCCTTGGCGTGGGTGA
>NZ_JBEXNQ010000061.1:0-9923 GCF_040611155.1 Streptomyces sp. NPDC002994 | reverse complement strand
TTCACCGCCGAACCCCGCACCACCGCCAACACCCGATGCCCACGCCGACGCGCATCCGACAACCGCTCCACCAACAACATCCCCGCACCCTCGGCAGGGCCGAAGCCGTCGGCGCCGTCCGAGAACGCCTTGCAGCGACCGTTCGGGGCGACGCCCCGCTGGCGGGAGAACTGCACGAAGACCGTGGGCGTCGCCATCACCGTGACGCCGCCCGCCAGGGCCAGGTCGCACTCGCCCCGGCGCAGTGCCTGCACCGCGAGGTGCAACGACACCAACGACGACGAACACGCCGTGTCCACCGACACCGCAGGACCCTCAAGCCCCAGGACGTAGGAGATGCGGCCCGAGCTGAAGCTCACCACCCCGCCGGTCAGCAGGTCTCCCTCAAGTTCGGCGGAGGAGGGGTCGACGTCCCGCGTGTAGCCGCCGTCCCAGGCGCCGACGTACACACCGGTGCGGCTGCCGCGCAGGGTGCGGGGGTCGATGCCCGCGCCCTCCAGCGCCTCCCACGACGTCTCCAACAGCAACCGCTGCTGCGGATCCATCGCCACCGCCTCACGCGGCGAAATCCCGAAGAACGCGGCATCAAACTCCCCCGCCCCGTGCAGAAAACCCCCCTCCCGGCAATACGTACGTCCCACCGCCCCGGGGTCCGGGTCGTACAACCCCGCGACATCCCAGCCCCGGTCCGCCGGAAACCCCGACACCGCATCCGTCTCCGAGGCCACCAGGTCCCACAGGTCCTCCGCGGAAGCCACCCCACCGGGGAACCGGCACCCCGTCCCCACGATGGCGATCGGCTCGTGCGCCTGGTCCTCCGCCTTCTTGAGCCGTGTGGTGGCGCGGTGGAGTTCGATGGTGGTCCGCTTCAGGTAGGTGCGGAGCTCCTGCTCGTCAGCCATGCTTTCGTCACCCCAAGGTGGTTCGGTCGTCGGTTCGGGCTGTGGCGGGGCGGGTCAGAACCGCTCGTCGATGAAGGCGAAGAGCTCGTCGTCGTCGGCCGCGTCGAGCGTTCCGGGCACTCCCTCGTCGCCGTCCGGTTCGGCGGGGTCGTCCGGCGTGCCGTTGAGCCGGTCCCACAGTCCGGTCAGGGCCGCGAGCCGGTTCCTGATCTCGTGCCGGCGCGTGCCGTCGGGCAGGGCCTGGTCCGGCCCGCCCTGCTCGGTGAGGCGTACGAAGAGCTTCTCCAGCCGGTCGAGTTCGGTGACGACGGAGAGGTCGTCGCTCTCCGCCGGGCTGTCCGGGGCGAGCCGGTCGTGGAGGTGCCGGGCGAGCGCTTCGGGTGTCGGGTGGTCGAACACCAGGGTGGCGACGAGCCGGAGCCCCGTGGCGGCCGTGAGGCGGTTGCGCAGTTCCACCGCCGTCAGCGAGTCGAAGCCCAGTTCGCGGAAGTTCCGGTCGGCGGCGAGTTCGCCGTCCTCCCCGTAGCCGAGTACGGCTGCCGCGTGGGTGCGTACGGCGGTCAGTACCGCTTCCCTCCGTTCGGCGGGCGGCAACGAGCCGATCCGGTCCTTGAGGGAGGTGCCGGTGGCCTGGCCGGAGCCGTCCGGAACTGCGGCGGGGAGGGGGTCGCGCCGGTTCCGTACGAGACCGCTCAGGAAGGGAGGCACCGTGTCCAGGGCCCGCAGCGCGGCCTGGTTGAGGCGGATGGGGACCTGGAGTGCCTCGTCCCAGCTCTGGGCCTCGTCGAAGAGGACCACCCCCTCGGCGTCGGTCAGGGGCAGGATGCCGCCGCGGGCCAGCCGGCGGCGCATGTCGCCCTGGTCGAGGTGTTCCGCCATCCTGCTGTTGCGCTCCCAGAGCCCCCAGGCGAGGGAGAGGGCGGGCAGCCCCGTCCCGCGCCGGTACTGGGCGAAGGCGTCCACGAAGGCGTTGGCCGCGGCGTAACTGCCCTGGCCGGGGCTGCCGAACAGTGCGGAGGAGGACGAGTAGAGGACGAAAGCGGCCAGGTCGAGATCCTTGGTCAGCTCGTGGAGGTGCAGGACCGCGTCGACCTTGGGCCGCAGCACGGCGGCCACCCGGTCCGGGGTGAGCGAGGGCAGGGTTCCGTCGTCCAAGATGCCCGCGGTGTGCACCACCGCGTTCAGCGGGTGGGCCGGCGGGACTGCGTCGATCAGGGCCGCGAGCTGGTCCCGGTCGGCCATGTCGCAGGCCCGTACGGTCACGTCCGCGCCGAGCGCGGCGAGTTCCCGTACGAGGTCCGCCGCGCCCTCGGCCTCGCCGCCCGTCCGTCCCGCGATGAGGAGATGGCGTATGCCGTGCTCGCCGACCAGGTGGCGGGCGACCGCGCTGCCGAGCGTTCCCGTGCCGCCGGAGAGGAGGACGGTGCCGTGCGGGTCGAAGGCGGGCGGCATGGTGAGCACGAGCTTGCCCGTGTGCTTGCCCTGGCTGAGGGTGCGGAAGGCGCGGCGGGCGTGGCGTACGTCGTGGACGGTCAGCGGCAGCGGGTGCAGCACTCCGGTCTCGAAGAGCTCCAGCAGTTCTCCCAGCATCTCGCCGACGGTCTCCGGGCCGGCCTCGACGAGGTCGAAGGTCCGGTAGGTGGTGCCGGGGTGCGATTCTGCGACGGTGCGGGGATCCCGTACGTCGGCCTTGCCCAGTTCCAGGAAGTGGCCGCCACGGGGCAGCAGTCGCAGCGAGGCGTCGACGAAGTCACCGGCGAGTGAGTTGAGGACGATGTCCACTCCCCGGCCGCCGGTCTCCGCCAGGAGGCGGTCGGCGAACTCCAGGGTGCGGGAGTTCCCGATGTGCCCGTCGGGCAGCCCCAGCTCGCGCAGCGTGTCCCACTTGGGGGTGCTCGCGGTCGCGTACACCGTCAGGCCGTGGTGCCGGGCGAGCTGGAGTGCCGCCATGCCGACGCCGCCCGTCGCCGCGTGGATCAGCAGGGACTGCCCGGGGCGGGCCTGGGCGAGCCGGTGGAGCGCGTAGTGGGCGGTGAGGAACACGGCCGGTACGGAGGCGGCCTGCGCGTACGACCAGCCCTGCGGGATCCGGGCCACCATGCGGTGGTCGGCGACGGCGTACGGGCCGAAGCCACCGGTCCACATTCCGAACACCCGGTCGCCCGGGGCGAAGCCGGTGACGCCGGGGCCGACCTCGGTCACCACGCCGGCACCCTCGGCGCCCATGACGCCGTCTCCCGGGTACAGGCCCAGCGCGATGAGCGTGTCGCGGAAGTTCAGCCCGGCGGCCCGTACGGAGATGCGTATGCGGCCGGGCTCCAGCGGTGCCAGGGTGTCCGGCGCCGGTTCGAGGCGCAGCCCCTCCAGGGTGCCGTCACCGCAGGTGCCGAGCCGCCAGGCGGCGGACCCGGTCCTTGCTACGGCGTCGGCCACGGTTTCGGCGTCGGCGTCGGCGTCGGCGTCGGCGGGGGCACCGGTGCCGGTGTCGGTGTCGGGCAGTCGCAGCGTGTCGGGGGTCGTCGGCCCCATGGCGGTCAGACGGGGTGTGTGCACGTGCTCGCCACGTATCGCGAGCTGCGGCTCCCCGCAGGCGAGCGCGCCTGCCAGCGCGCTGCCGCTGACCGTGTCGTCGTCCGGGTCGAGGTCGAGCAGCACCATCCGGTCGGGCTCCTCGGACTGGGCGGAACGGATCAGCCCCCAGGCGGAGGCGGCAGCCGTGTCCCGCACGGTCTCGTCCGGGCCGACGGCGACGGCGCCGCGGGTGACGACGACGAGCCTGGCGGACGCCTGGCCGGCGGTCCGCAGCCACTGCTGCGCCACTTCGAGGGTCTGCTCCAGGACCGCGCGCACGGTGCTCGGATCCGGGACGCCCACGTGGTGCGGCAACTGGACCGCGACGACGTCGGGCACGGCTCCCTCGGCGGTGCGGCCGTCGCGCAGCGACCCGAGGTCGGGGCGGGTCTCGCAGCCGATGCCCGCTGCGGCGAGCGCGGCGGCGAGCCCGGCGTGGTCGTCGCCGACGGCGGCCCACCGGGAGGCGGGCGGGGAGGCGGGCACGGGGCCGCGGTCCCACTGGACCCGGTACAGCGAACCGCTGCCCGTGGCGGAGCGCCTGCCGGGGCGGTCGGCGCGGGACAGTTCCGCGAGCTGTCCGGCCGGCACCGGGCGGACGACGAGCTCGTCGATCGCCAGGACGGGCCGTCCCTCGCCGTCGGTGCACAGCAGTCGCACGGCTTCCGGGCCGGCGGGCGACAGGGTGACGCGGAGGCGGTCGGCGCCCGTGGCGTACAGGCGTACCCCGCGCAGGGCGAACGGTATGCGGGCCCGGCCGTCGGCGGGGAAGAACTCGCCCAGGCTCATGGTCTGCAAGGCTGCGTCCAGCAGGGCCGGGTGGACGTCGTGGTCACGCGCCTCGGCGGCCACCGGCCCCGGGAGTGCGACTTCGGCGTACACGGTGTCGCCGTCCCGCCAGCCGCTGCGGAAGCCCTGGAAGGTGTCGCCGTAGTCGTAGCCGCGCTCCGCGAAGGCGCCGTAGAAGGCGGCGGGGTCGGGGGTGCCGGCCGCCCGCGCCCCGGCCGGTGGCCACGCGGCGCCGGGCTCCGGCCACGCATCGGGTGCGGGCCACGCCTCGCTTCCGCCGGCTATCGGTGCGGGGCCCGTGAGGGTGTCCGCCGTCGGTACCGTCGCGGCCGGAACTCCGGTGGAGGCCGCGGGAGTTCCGGCCGGGGCCGGGGTGACGGTGGCCTGCGCGTGCAGGTGCCAGGGCGATCCCGGCGGGAGGCTTGTTTCCCGGGAGTGCACGGTGACCGTGCGGTGCCCTTCCTCGTCCGCGGGGCCGACCTGGACGCGCAGTTCCACGGTGTCCGCCGTGGAGCCGGTGGCGTCGTCGCCGGGGAGCACGAGAGGGGTACGGAGGGCGAGTTCGTCGATCCGTCCACAGCCGGACTGGGCGCCGGCCCACAGGACCAGGTCGACGAAGCCGGTGGCGGGCAGCAGCGGCGTGCCGAGCAGGGCGTGCTCGGCGAGCCAGGGCCGGGTGCCGGTGCCGAGCCTCGCGGTGTAGACGTGACCCGCCGATTCGGGGAGTTCGACCCCGGCGCCGAGCAGTGCGTGGCCCGCGTCGGCCAGTCCGACGGACGCCGTGTCACCGCGCCGCGCAGGCGCGTGGTACCAGTAACGCTGCCGCTGGAAGGGGTAGGTGGGCAGCTCGGTCAACCGCGCCCGCGGCCCGTACAGCGCCTCGGCGTCGATGTCGATTCCCTGGGCGCAGGCGGTGGCGAGCGCGAGCCCGAAGCCCTCCGTGCCGCCCCGCTCCCTGCGCAGGGTGTGCAGGACCACGGCCGGGGCGTCGGCGTCGGAGACGGTCTGCTCCAGCGAGACGGCCAGCATGGGGTGCGGGCCGGTCTCCAGGAAGGTGTGGTGGCCGTCGGCGAGCAGCGCCCGGGTGGCCTGCTCGAACTCGACCGGCTCGCGCATGTTGCGGTACCAGTAGGCGGCGTCCAGCTCGGCGGTGGCCAGCAGCCCGCCGGTGACGGTGGAGTAGAAGGGAACGCCGCCGGCGCTGGGCGCGACCGGGGCGAGTTCCTGCATGAGGCGCTCCCGCAGGGCATCGACCTGGGCCGAGTGTCCCGCTGTGTCGACGCCGGGGATCGCACGCGCGTGGACGCCGTCCGCCGCCAGCTCGGACAGGAGTTCACGCAGCGATTCGGGGTCGCCCGACACCGCTGTCGTACCGGGGCTGTTGACGGCCGCGACCGACAGGCGGTCGCCGAAGCGCTCCAGCCGGCCGCGTACCTGTGCGGCGGGGAGCGACACGGCGACCATGCCGCCCTTGCCCGCGAGGGTCAGCCAGGCCTGGCTGCGCAGGGCCACGATCCGTGCGCCGTCCTCCAGGGAGAGGCCGCCGGCGACGCAGGCGGCGGCGATCTCGCCCTGGGAGTGGCCGATGACGGCCGACGGCCGCACTCCCGCGGCGCGCCAGCATGCGGCCAGCGACACCATCATGGTGAACAGCACGGGCTGGACGACGTCGACCCGGCCGAGCGACGGTGCCCCCGGCGCCTGCCGGAGCACGTCCAGGACCGACCAGTCGAGGAACGGGCGCAGGGCGGCGTCGCACGCCGCGGCGGTCTCCCGGAAGGCCACCGAGCGGTCGAGCAGTCCTTCGGCCATGGCCGGCCACTGGGAGCCCTGGCCCGGGAAGACGAACACCGTGGCGTCCGAAGGGCCGGCCTGGTGCCTGGCGACGGAGGGGTGTTCGCGGTCTCCGGCGAGAGCGTCCAGGGCGTGCAGCAGTTCCTCCCGGCTCCTGCCGCCGACGACGGCACGGTGCTCGAAGCCGGTACGGGCGGTGAGCAGGGTGAGTCCGACGTCCGCCGGGCGGATGGCCGGGTCGTCGAGCAGGGCGCCGCGCAGGCGCCCCGCGTACGTGCGGAGGGCGGGTTCCGTACGGGCGGAGAGCACCAGCGGGGCGACGCCGTCCGCTACCGCGTGGTCCGGCGCGGACAGAAGTGCCGGGGTCCCCGCGCGGTCCGGCGCGGACAGGAGTACCGGGGTCCCCGAAAGGTCAGCCGGGCGCGGGGCCTCTGCCCGGCCGGCGGGGTGCGGGGCCTCTTCGAGGAGGACGTGCGCGTTGGTGCCGCTGATGCCGAAGGCCGACACCCCGGCGCGGCGCAGCTTCTCGCCCTCGGGCCACGCCACCGGCTCGGTGAGGAGCGCGACGGTGCCCGAGGACCAGTCCACGCGTGGGCTCGGCTCGTCGACGTGCAGGGTCCGCGGCAGCACTCCGTTGCGCAGGGAGAGCACCGTCTTCATCACCCCGGCGACGCCGGCCGCGGCCTGCGCGTGGCCGATGTTGGACTTCACCGAGCCGAGTCGCAGCGGATTGTCGGCCGTACGGGACGCCCCGTACGTCGCTTGCAGGGCCTGGGCCTCGATGGGGTCGCCCAGCGGGGTGCCCGTGCCGTGCGCCTCCACGGCGTCGATGTCCTCGGCACGCAGCCCCGCGTCCGCGAGCGCCTCGCGGATGACCCGCTGCTGCGAGGGCCCGTTGGGCGCGGTCAGGCCGTTGCTGGCCCCGTCCTGGTTGACGGCGGAGCCCCGGACGACGGCCAGCACCGGGTGCCCGAGCCGCTCGGCGTCGGACAGCCTCTCCAGGAGCAGTACGCCCGCGCCCTCGCCGAGCACCACGCCGTCGGCCGCGCCGGCGAAGGCCCGCGACCGGCAGCCGGGCGACAGCACGCGCTGCCGCGAGAACTCCACCAGCATCTCGGCCGTGGACATCACCGTCGCGCCGCCCGCCAGCGCCATCGAACACTCGTTCCTGCGCAGTGACTGCACTGCCAGGTGCAACGCGACCAGCGAGGCCGAGCAGGCCGTGTCGACGGTGAGGGCGGGCCCTTCGAGGCCGAAGACGTACGAGAGCCTGCCGGACATCACGCTCGCCGAGTTTCCGGTGCCGAGGTAGCCGTCGAAGCTCTCCTCGCTGTTCTGCAGGAGACCCAGGTAGTGCTGGCCGTTGGTGCCGACGAACACCCCGGTGCGGCTGCCGCGCAGCTCGGCCGGGTCGATCCCGGCCCGCTCGAACGCCTCCCACGAGGTCTCCAGCATCAGCCGTTGCTGCGGGTCCATCGCCACCGCCTCACGCGGCGAGATGCCGAAGAAGGCGGGGTCGAAGTCCGGCGCCCCGTGCAGGAAGCCTCCTTCCTGGACGTAGGTACGGCCGCCCGCGTCCGGGTCGGCGTCGTACAGCTCGTCCAGGTTCCAGCCCCGGTCGTCCGGGAAGGCGCTGATCGCGTCCTCCCCTTCGTTCAGCAGCCGCCACAGTTCCTCGGGCGTGGACACCCCGCCGGGGAAGCGGCACGCCATGGCCACGATGGCGACGGGTTCGCCGTCACGGGCCGCTGCCGGGGTGGTCCCGGTGGACCGTACCGGCGCTTCGGCGGTGCTGACGTCGTTCCCCGCCCCGTGCTCCAGGGCCTGGTCCCGCAAGTGCCGTGCGAGGGAGGCCGGGTCGGGGTGGTCGAAGACGAGGGACGCGGAGAGCGCGAGTCCGGTGGCGGTCCGCAGCCGGTTGCGCAGTTCGACGGCGGTCACGGAGTTGATGCCCAGGGCCCTGAACGACTGCCCGGCGTCGACCTCGTCGAGGGAGGGCTGGCCGAGTACCGTCGCCGCGTGGCGGCGCACCATCCGCAACAGGAGCCTCAGTTGCTCCTCCTCGGACCGGCCGGCCAGCAGCCGGACCACTTCGGGGGCCTCCGGACGGTCCTCGGAGCCGGTACCGTCCGGCGGTGCGGCTTCCGCGCCCTCGTGGCCGCCGACCGCGGCGGCCCGGGGCGGGTGTACGGCGGGCAGTCCGTCGAAGAGCGCCGACGGCCGTACTGCCGCACGAGCGGCGACGAACCGCTCCCAGTCCGCTTCCGCGACGGTCACGGTGCCGGATCCCCGGCCCACGGCCCGGAAGAGCGCGTCGACGGCCCGCCCCGGTGCGAGCGGCGTGAGGCCGGCCCTGCGCATCCCGGTCACGACCGCTTCCCTGGCGGACCCCACGGACTCGCCGGCCCCGGAGGCCGAGGTCTCCTGCCCGCGCCACGGCGTCCAGGCGACCGATGTGCAGGCCCGGCCCCGGGCGCGCTGCCGCTCGGCGAACGCGTCCAGGTGCGCCGCACCTGCCGCATAGCCGCCTTGTCCAGCCCCTCCCCAGACACCGGCGGCCGACGAGAAGACGACGAACGCGTCGAGGTCCACGCCGTCCAGAAGCCGTTCCAGGCGGGTCACCAGGTCCGTCTTGGTGTGCACCGCGCGGGCGAGTACGGCGGGTGTGGTGTCGGACAGGGCGCTCAGCTCCACAGCACCCGGAGCCACCAGCACCGCGGTCGGTACGTGCGCGTCGAGCAGCGACCGCAGGGAGGCGTCGTCCGTCACGTCGCAGGGCACCACGCTGACGCGCGCGTCGGCGAGGGTCCCGGCGGTGGATGCGTCGCGGGCGGATGCCCCGTGAGCCGAGACCTCCGCAAGGGAGGCCGCGGGACCGGCAAGGACGACGTGCTCCGCGCCGTCGTCGAGCAGGCGCCGGGCGAGCGGCTCCGCCACCGCCGCGACGTCCCCGATTACCAGCGCCGCGCCGCGGGGCCGCCAGTTCGGTCCGGCCGCGGAAGCGCCGGCTGCGGCTGCGGTCCCCGCACCGGCCGCAGGCGCAGGCGCGGACCGGACGAGCCTGCGTCCGTACGTCCCGGCGCTCCGTACGGCCACCTCGTCCTCGCCGTCCGCGGAGGCGGCGAGCACGGCGGCTGCCCGCCGGTAGGAATCCTGGCCTCGGGCGTCCGTGTGAACGTCGGCGGGGAGGTCGAGGAGCCCACCCCAGACGTGTGGCAGTTCCAGGGCCGCCACCCGGCCGAGGCCCCAGATCTGCGCCTGTACGGCGGCAGGTTCCTCCCCTGGCAGGGCACTCACCGCACTGCGCGTGACCGTCCAGAGCCTGGCCCCGACATCCGCGTCGGCCGCCGCCTGGATCAGCGTGAACGAGGCGCCGACACCGGGCGGAAGGTTGGGGTGGGCGGGGTGCTCGGAGTGCTCGGGGTTCGTGCCGTCGACGAGGGCGAGGAGGGAAACAATCCCCTGGAGCGGCGCGCCGCCCGGCCCCTGCGCCGCCTCCGCGAGCAGCACACGCACATGGGAGCGCTCGTCGGCGGGATCGACGCCGAGCGTCACGACCTCGGCGCCACGGTCGGCCAGAGCGCGAGCCATGCCCTCCGCGATGTGCGGCGCCAGGGCCGGGTTCCGGGCCGAATCCTGCGAAGGCTCGGGCAGGAGCAGCAGCCAGCGCCCGGACAGCCGGGGTCCGGTCTCGTCTTCGTCCTGGACCCCGGCTTCGTCCAGCGGCTTCCACGCGACGTGGTAGGCGAGGTCATCGGTGCTGCCGTGGTCGGCGGTTTCGAGCCAGTAGTGGGTGCGCTGGAAGGGGTAGGTGGGCAGGTCGACCCGGCGGGTGGCGAGCCCGTGTGAGGTGTACGCGGCCTTCCA
>NZ_JBEXNQ010000060.1:0-10066 GCF_040611155.1 Streptomyces sp. NPDC002994 | reverse complement strand
ACCGTTGTAAGTTTTTTTTGTTTGTGGCGGCCGTTCAATTGCCTAGACATTTTCCGTCATCGCGGTGCGAGCGTGGGGGCGGCACGCCGCGCCGTCCCGCCCCACCGTCGTACGCGTACGCCCCGACGCCACGACCGCCACCAACCCGACCAGCGCCAGCGCGCCCCCCAGCCACAGCGGGCCGGGCACGCCGTAGCGGTCCGCGGCCCGGCCGCCGAGCAGCGCCCCGAGTGCGATCGCGGCGTTGAACACCCCGGCGAAGAGCGCCGACGCCGCCTCGCGCCGCGTGGGCGCGGCCGCCATCAGCCAGTTCTGGGCGCTGACCGACACTCCGCCGTACGCCAGCCCCCACACCACCAGCAGCGCCGCCGCGGCCACGGCTGAGCCGCCGCCCACCGCTGCCGCCAGCAGGACCGTCACGCCGAGCACCGCCGAGATCACCAGCAGGGTCCGCCGGGGGTCGCGGGCGGCGGCCGCCCCGCCGAGGAAGTTGCCGGCGATCCCGGCGGTCCCGTACACCAGCAGCAGCCCGCTGATCAGGCCCGCGCCGATGTCCGGTACGCGCTCCAGGGCCGGGCGTACATAGGTGTACGCCGCGAAATGTCCGGTCACCAGGGCCAGCACCAGCAGCCCGGCCCGCACCCGCGCGACCCGCAGCAGCCCCGCCACCTCCCCGAGCCCGCCAGCCCCCCGCGCGGGCAACGGCGGCAGCAGCAGACCGAGCAGCACCGCCACGGCCAGTGAGAAGACCCCCATGGCGGCGAACGCCCACCGCCACCCCGCCAGCTCCCCCATCAGCGTCCCGGTCGGCACCCCGGCGACGGAGGCCACCGCGATGCCGCTGAAGATGACCGCGGTGGCCCGGCCCACTTCCTCCTCGCGCACCAGCCGCACGGCGAGCCCCGCCGCGACGGCCCACACCCCGCCGATGCACACCCCCACGAGCGCCCGCGCGCCCAGCAGCACCCCGAAGCCGGGCGCGAGCGCGGACAGCGCGTTCGCGGCGGCCAGCAGCACCATCAGCACGCACAGCACAAGCCGCCGGTCCGCACGCCGCACGGCGACGGGCAGCAGGGGCGCGGCGAGCGCCGCGACGAGGCCGGGGAGGGTGACGGTCAGCCCCGCCGTGCCGTCGGACGTACCGAGGCCCGAACCGAGGGAGGTGAGCAGCCCGACCGGCAGCATCTCGGTGGTGACGACGGCGAAGGTGGCGGCGGCGACGGCGAACACGGCGGGCGGCAACGCGGCCCGCGGCAAGGGGAGTTCAGTATTCCTGTGCATGCTGCCCAGCGTCTGCCGCCCGCCGCCCGGGAACAACGGCGAAGTTCTCACTTCGGCCGCGCGGCCGAGCGGCTGCACATATCCCAGAGCCGCGTCAGCCAGCTCCCGCGCGCCCTGGAGACCCGTATCGGCCCCCGCCCGCCTCAGGGTCTGCCGCTCAGAGCGCCAAGTGTCTGCGCAGCGCTGCGTCGAGCTCGGCCATTCGCTGAGCGGGCACGAAACCGATGCGGTGCAGCACCCGCTCCACCGTGACCGCGCGGACTTGCTCGCACTGGGCCTTGGAATCCTTCGCGAGATGACATTCCTCAGCCCGCAGAAGGACCTGGAAGGGAAAAACCCGCGACGTGTTCGACGTCATCGGAACGACGGTGACCACACCTCTGCCCATGCGCTGCGCGGTCTGATTGGCCGCGTCGTTCGAGACGATCACCGAGGGGCGGGCCTTGTTCGCTTCACTGCCGCGCACCGGCTCGTAGTCGATCAGGTAGATCTCACCTCTGCGCATCGGTCAGCCCGTCTCCGGCGGTCCGGTCCCAGAACGCCGCGTCCTCGCTCGCATCCCACTCCTCGAAGGCAGCCGCGTAGTCCGACTCCAGCTGGGAGTTACGCAGCAGCTCGATCGCGGCATGTATCACTGCGGAGCGGGACTCCGCCTCGATCTTCGCCGCGTACTCGTCGACGAAGGTCACGTCCTCCTGCGGCAAGCTCACACTGATCTTCATACCACCGATGCTACTCGGGTATGACCCCGCTTGCTACCCGACGGTGGCCGCCATCTCTCACGGCCGGTGCCCAATCGCCTCAAGCTGGCGTACCTGCGTACCTGCGTACCTCCGTACCTCGAAGTGGAAGCAGCCGTACTCCACCGCCCTGACGTGTACGAGCGCCACCCCGGCATCGGCGAAGGCCTCATCGAACGCGGCGTCGAAGCCCGCCGTGGTGTCGTCCGGGATCTCCAGCAGCCGGCCACCGACGATCCGGCCGTCGGCGCTGTAGCGGCGTACGGTGCGCAGGGCGCCCGCCCGGGCGAAGGGGTAACCGTCAGCCGCCGGGTCCGGCCCTCCGCACTCCTCATCATGGATGAACACAGGCCCTTGCTCGTCGTACGCCCCGGGCCGGGCCCACGTCTCGGCCGCCCACCGGCGCAGCGGCGCGTACGACACCAGCGCGATCCGCTCACCGGCCTTGCTGAGCCGCAGACAGCACCGCAGCGGCGCCCCGCCCTCCTCATCGGCGTACGGAACGCAGCCGCGCCCCGCGTCGTCGGTCTCCCGGAGCTGCTTGAGGGCGGAGGGCTCGACGGGGCGTGCGATGTACCTCGTGGTCGTCATACGACCAGCATCGGCTCACCAAGTGCACCGCACCGGCGGATTCCGGACAGCGCGCTGCTCGGTCACCGCAGGTCCGCGTCAGCTGCGAGCATACTCAGCAGCCAGTACAGGACCGGCGTGGAAGGATGGCGGAAAACGACACATACCGAGGAGATGACCGGGTGCCTGGCACGAATCTGACCCGCGAAGAGGCCCAGCAGCGGGCGAGCCTGCTCACCGTTGACGCGTACGAGATCGAGCTCGATCTGAGCGGCGCGCAGGAGGGCGGCACCTACCGGTCCGCGACCACCGTGCGTTTCGAGTGCGCCGAGGCCGACGCGCAGACCTTCATCGACCTGGTGGCGCCCGCCGTGCACAAGGTCGTGCTGAACGGGAAGTCGCTCGACGTCGCCGCCGTCTTCCGGGACTCACGCATCACCCTCAAGCACCTCCTGGCCGGCCCGAACGAGCTGCAGGTCGTCGCCGACTGCGCGTACACGAACACGGGCGAGGGCCTGCACCGCTTCGTCGACCCGGTCGACCAGCAGGCGTACCTCTACACGCAGTTCGAGGTCCCGGACGCGCGCCGCGTCTTCGCCTCGTTCGAGCAGCCGGACCTGAAGGCGACGTTCCAGTTCACGGTGAAGGCCCCGTCCGGCTGGACGGTGATTTCGAACTCCCCGACGCCCGAGGCGCCGAAGGACGACATCTGGGTCTTCGAGCCGACGCCGCGCATCTCGACGTACATCACCGCGCTGATCGTCGGCCCGTACCACTCGGTCCACAGCTCGTACGAGAACGCCGCTAACCGGCAGAGCGTGCCGCTCGGCATCTACTGCCGCCCGTCCCTCGCCGAGTTCCTGGACGCGGACGCGATCTTCGACGTCACGCGGCAGGGCTTCGACTGGTTCCAGGAGAAGTTCGACTACGCGTACCCCTTCGCGAAGTACGACCAGCTCTTCGTGCCGGAGTTCAACGCGGGCGCGATGGAGAACGCGGGCGCGGTGACCATCCGCGACCAGTACATTTTCCGCTCCCGCACGACGGACGCGGCGTACGAACGCCGGGCCGAGACGATCCTCCACGAGCTGGCGCACATGTGGTTCGGCGACCTGGTCACCATGGAGTGGTGGAACGACCTGTGGCTGAACGAGTCGTTCGCCACGTACACGTCGGTCGCCTGCCAGGCGTACGCGCCGGGCTCGAAGTGGCCGCACTCGTGGACGACGTTCGCCAACGCGGAGAAGACCTGGGCGTACCGCCAGGACCAGCTGCCGTCCACGCACCCGATCATGGCCGAGATCCGTGACCTGGACGATGTGCTGGTCAACTTCGACGGCATCACGTACGCGAAGGGCGCTTCCGTGCTGAAGCAGCTCGTCGCGTACGTCGGCCAGGACGAGTTCTTCCGGGGCGTACAGGCGTACTTCAAGGCGCACGCGTTCGGGAACACGCGCCTGCCCGACCTGCTCGGCGCGCTGGAGAAGACGTCCGGCCGCGACCTCAAGACCTGGTCGAAGGCGTGGCTGGAGACGGCCGGCATCAACATCCTGCGCCCGGAGATCGAGACGGACGCGGCCGGCAACGTCACGTCGTTCTCCGTACGCCAGGAGGCCCCGGCACTCCCCGCTGGCGCGAAGGGGCACTCCACCCTTCGCCCGCACCGGATCGCGGTCGGCTGCTACGACCTGGACGGTGACGCCGGCAAGCTGGTCCGTACGAACCGGATCGAGCTGGACATCGACGCGGCGGAGCTCACGGACGTCCCCTTCCCGCCCAACACCCCCCGCCCGGCGGTGATCCTGCTCAACGACGACGACCTGTCGTACGCGAAGGTGCGCCTGGACGCGCAGTCGCTGGCCACCGTCACGGCGCACATCGGTGACTTCACCGAGTCGCTGCCGCGCGCGCTGTGCTGGTCGGCCGCGTGGGACATGACGCGCGACGGCGAGCTGGCCACCCGCGACTACCTCTCCCTCGTCCTGTCGGGCATCGGCAAGGAGTCGGACATCGGCGTAGTCCAGTCCCTCCACCGCCAGGCGAAGCTCGCGCTGGACCTGTACGCGGCGCCGGACTGGCGCGAGACGGGCCTGGCGCGATGGACGGAGGCGACGCTGGAGCACCTGCGGGCCGCCGAGCCGGGCAGCGACCACCAGGTGGCGTGGGCACGCGCGTTCGCGGCGACCGCCCGCACGGCGGACCAACTGGACCTGCTCCAGGGCCTGCTGGACGGCACGGAGACGGTGGACGGGCTGGCCGTGGACACCGAGATGCGCTGGGCGTTCGTCGGACGGCTCGCGGCGACCGGCCGCGCGGACGAGAAGATGATCTCGGCGGAGCTGGAGCGCGACAAGACGTCGGCGGGCGAGCTGCACGCGGCGTCGGCGCGGGCGGCGCGGCCGACGGCCGAGGCGAAGGCGGAGGCGTGGGCGTCGGTGATCGAGTCCGACACGCTCCCGAACTCCACGCAGGAGGCGGTGATCAGCGGCTTCGTCCAGACGGACGCCGCCCAGCGTGAGCTGCTGGCGCCGTACTCGGAGAAGTACTTCGCGGCGGTCAAGTCGATCTGGGAGTCGCGCAGCCACGAGATGGCGCAGCAGATCGCGGTCGGCCTGTACCCGGCGGTCCAGGTCTCGCAGGCAACGCTGGACGCGACGGACGCATGGCTGGCATCGACGGACCCGACGGCGGCGCTGCGCCGCTTGGTGCTGGAGTCGCGGGCAGGCATCGAGCGATCCCTGAGGGCGCAGGCGGCGGACGCGGCGTCGGCGTAGGGGGGCGCGGCAAAGGGGGCCGCCGAAGCCCCTGACCCGCCTCGGCCTCGGCCTCGGCCCCGGGGGGCCTGGTCCGGCCTCGACCTTGGAGACCCCGGTCCGGCCTCGGCCTCGGGGACCCCGGTCCGGGCTCGGGCTCGGGTCTCGGGCTCGGGTCTCGCCTCCGTGGCCGGGGCTCCGGGCTGGGACCGGGGGCCGGGACTGGGGGCCGGGCAACCGGGCCGGGCTCCGACCGGGGCCACCGGCCGGGCTCCGGACCGGGGCCACGGGGCCGGGACCTCGGGGCCGGGACTCGAGGCCGGGCCACTGGAGGGCCACGAGGATGGTGGCCCGGCCGGGCCTCGAACCTCGCCGGAATCCGGACCGGAACTCGCTCGTCCGGAGCTCACTCGTCCCTAGCTCCCTCGTCCGGAACTCACTCGTCCCTCCCCCGGCGAATTCCAGCCCGTCCGGCGCTTGGGGACACGCCCGGAGGGCGTCCGGGCCGGGCGTATTGGCCTGGCCCGGCTCCGTCCCACCCCGGTGAACTCCAGCCCGTCCGGCGCTTGAGGACACGCCCGGAGGGCGTCCGGCGTCCGGGCCTGCCCCACGCGGCGGAGCCGCAAAGTGTGACAGCGGGAAGAGGGCGGGTTGGGGAAAGCCCGCCCCAGGCGCCCCGTACCGCCGCGCACGAGAGGGCGCCCCCGCCAACGCGGGAGCACCCTCTCGTACACCGTTGAAACCGCCCGACGGCCGGGCGCTGTGCCGCTGCCGTCCGCCGGGCGGGGGTCTGCTGGCCGGGTTCTACCGACCGGGACTGCTGGACCGGCCGGGACTACTGGCCGGCCACGTCCTCGTACCGCGCCCGCAGTTCGGCCGCCCCCTGCTCAGTGAGCGCCCCATGCAGCCGCATCCGGGCGACGCCGCCGTCGGGGAAGGCGTCGAGGCGTACGTGGGTGGCGACAGCCTGCGCGGGAAGCTTGAAGCGGTGCAGCGTGTCGGGCTGAAGCTTGGTCCGCGGGATGATCTCGAACCACTCACCGGTCTCGCCGTTGCGCCCGCTGAGCGCGATCCAGCCGGCCGAGTTGCCCTTGAGGTACGCCGTGTCGATCTCGACGGCGCGGATCGCGCCCTGCGCGACGAGGCGGAACCGCACCCAGTCGTTGGTGTCACGAACGCGGCGGCGCCGGTTCTCCCATCCGTCGTCCATCTTCCGCGAGGTCCCCGGCAGGATGATCTGCGTCGGCGACGAATAGAACTTGTCGGAAGCGTCTTCGTACACACCCCCGTTGAGTACGGAGACGAGGTCGACAGTCCCAAGAAGCTCGAGCCACTCGGGGTCGGGCACGACTTCACCGTGCACGCGGAGGCGGGCGACGCCGCCGTCGGGGTGCTGGCAGAGCCGGATGTGCGTGTAGCGGCGCTCGCTGGTGATCTCGAACCCGTTGGCGGCGTGGCCGCGCACGGGCGTCACCGGAACGATCTCCTCCCACTTCACATCGGCGGCGAGAAGCTGCTCGGGGCTCGGCGAACCCTCCACCGCGGCGGCCTGGATGCTCACGCGCTGCGGGTAGTTGCCGCGGAAGTGGGCGGTGTCGACGACGATGCCGCGGATGACGCCGGGGGCGCCGAGGCGGACGATGGCCCAGTCGTGGTCGTCGGGCGCCGGGAAGGGGTGCGCCCCGTCGGTGCCGCGCCGACGACGGGTCTCCCACCCATCCATGATCTTGCCCTTGTGCCCGAAGTGCTCCGGGTCGAAGACGGCGCGCTCCCGGATGAGGAGGTTCTCGCGTTCGGCGAAGAACTCGTCGTTGGCGGCGATGACCCCGGCCCCGAGACGCCGGTCGGCCAGGTCGACCAGCTCGGTGAAGGGAAATTCCCCACCCCGGTAGTCGGCGTACGGGTCGCCTCCCCCATACGGGGCGGCGTCGTTGGCGTGCGGATCTTGGAGGGGCGCGTCGGTCGCCGCGGTCGTCGTCGTCATGTGCCGACTGTCACACCGTGGGACCAGTCAGGTCCATCGAAAGTTTCTGGACAAGCTTTGAAGCAAATCTGAATGGTGGGCGCGTGGTAGGAGGCCGTAATGGCGGTGGTACGGGCCGGCCGGGGTGCCTAACGGGAGGCGCACGAAGGCGGGCGTTGGCGGCCCTGGGGCGTTGATCGCGTCTGCGATGGGGGCCGCCACACGTAAGTGTGGCGCCGGAGCCCCGCCCCTCAAGGGCGCTCCTACGTCGCGTCGCCTACGGCGATTCCGCTCCGCTACCCCCTTGACCGCCGACCCTCCGCCGCAATGCATCTGGGGGGCGGCCCCCGGGGGGAGCCCACGGGGAAGGCTCGGGGAGTGGCTGCTGTTTCGCTGCCGGGTGGCGGGCTCGGTGAGTGGGGCGCACAACGTCTAGGGGGCGGCGCGCGGCCCCAGACTCAGCGGCCGACGGGAACGGCCCTTGGCGCGACATCCCCATTCCCCCGCACACGACCACCCACGTAGGTGGCCGGCCGGCCTGTCCGGTCGACGTGCGGACTCATGCCTGCGCGGGTAGGGCGCGACAGTTGAATGGGGCGACTCGGGCGGGTGTGGCGCCCATCCCGGTGGGTGACCGGCTGAGCGACAAGCCCGTTGCTGGTGTGGGCGGGTGGTGGGGCACGCGATCGCGGTAGCTGGTCGCGGGTCGAAACGCTCCCATGACGACTGGGAGCTATACGACTGAGACGAGTGGGACTAGAGGGGCGTTGGGATTCACCAAGTGCCGGGTTCATCGCGCTCGGGCCCGGAACCGGCTTGCTGAGGCGACCGAGCCCACCAAGCACGAAAGCTTGGGCGTTACTTGACCGCAGAGCCGACGGCCCGGCGAGCCATCGCACTCACACAATCGGCCCGACGCGGGTCCTAACGCTCCCTTCACGGCGGGAAAAGCAACGGCCGGGACAGATGAGACTGGGGAGGCGCTGGGATTCATCAAGTGCGGGGTTAATTGCGCCCCGAGCCCGGAACCGGATCGCTGGCGCGACCGAACCCCACAAAGGACGAAATTACCGACTACCCCGTCCCCAGGCAGGCCGCCAGGCCGACGGCTGGTGACCCGCCACGCCAGTCGGCTGTCCACGCGATCCGTCGGGTCGACGTGAGTCGAAACGCTCCCATGATGGCCGGAGGCCCTAGTGCCGGGTTCGTTACGTTCCGGGGTCGGAGCCGGGCTGCTGGAACGACGGATGGGCATCTCGGCCGCCGCGTCCAGTCCGCCGAATGCCCCTTTTCCAGTCCCTGGGGGCTGACATGGGTCGAAACGCTCCCATGACGGCCGGGAGCGAAGCAGCTGAGACAGGTGGGACGGGCGAGGTGTTGGGATTCCCCAACGGCGGGGTTCGTCGCGTTCGGAAGCCCCGAGCCGTGACGGTCGAGCGAACGCCGAGGCTACGGAGGAATGGACGCCACCGCCGGGCCCCTTCGTACTCGGTCCACCTGCAGCGCACCACCACACCAGTCGCATCGGCCGTAACGACGACCCCAGCGCGGAAGCGCTGTGTGACCGAGCCCCACCAACGACGAAGGTGGACTGCTGCGGAAGCCGAGGCGGCGGCGCAAACGCATGCCCCAGCCCGCTCACAACCAACGAGCTCACCTCCCGCCAAACACCTGTCGCACCAGCCGCACCACCATCCCAATAGCCGCCCTGTTCGGGGCTCACCAGCCCTCCACCTGTGGGTCGAAACGCTCCCGTGAGGGCCGCGAGCGACACCGCTGAGACGGATGGGACACGAGGGCGTTACGGGATCATCAAGTGGCGGGTTAGTAGCGGGCGAGGTAGTCGGGTTGGCAGGACATCCGGAATCGCCCCGTGGTGGGTTGGTGCACCCCGAGGCCCATGCCGGCCCGTTGGTGTGCGCCCAACCCGGCATGTCGGGCGGCATTGCCGCCTCGACCGGCCCCTGCCCGCCGATTTGCGCCGCAGCAGTCCATCATTCACATCCGCAGGACCGACCCTCTCGCCGGGCGCCCCTTTCGCTCTCACGAGCCTTACAACACGGCCTCACCACGGCAGCCAAAGCGGCTGGGACTGAGGGGACTGGCGGGCCGTTGGGCATCGACATCTACTGGGGTAGGTGCACGCCGACGTCCGTGCCGGGGTGTTGGTGTGCACTGAACCCGGCACGTGGCGCATGCCGAGCCTTCCCCAGGGCGCTCAAAATGATGCAAAGCGGGCCTCAATTTCGTCTTCTGCGCGGTTCATCCCATCCCGCCCTGCCGAGCGCCACGAAGTGGCCCACCCGTCCGGGTAGCCGAGAGAGTCGAGCCGGTCTGCGAGCCCGGTCGCTCGTTCCGGCCGGACCGTCGACAGGATCACTCGCCCCTGGACGCCCCTCCACCCACCCACACCAGCCACGCGCTTACCGTCCAACCGACCACCGGCCGGGGTGGACGCCACACCCACCCGAGTCACCCCATTCAACTGTCGCGCCCCACCCGCAGGCCCAAGAGTCTGCAGGTCGTCCCGCCAGCCTCGCCGTCCGCCCACCTGGGTGCTCGCTTGCGTCGGAATGGGGATGGTGCGCCAACGGCCGTTCCCGCAGTCGCTGAGGCTGGGGGCGCGCCACCCCATAGACATCATGCGCCCAGCCACTCACCCGACGGCCACCGAGCCGACCCGCGCCGCTTCCCGGAGGTAGCGTGCAGGGCGTTTTTCTTTGGGCCGTCCCCGTACAAGCGTTAGCGGTGGGCCGGGG
>NZ_JBEXNQ010000059.1:0-10542 GCF_040611155.1 Streptomyces sp. NPDC002994 | reverse complement strand
TTCACCGCCGAACCCCGCACCACCGCCAACACCCGATGCCCACGCCGACGCGCATCCGACAACCGCTCCACCAACAACATCCCCGCACCCTCGGCCCAGCCCGTACCGTCAGCCGCATCCGAGAACGCCTTGCACCGGCCATCCACCGCCAACCCACGCTGCCGCGAAAACTCCACGAACATCCCTGGCGAAGCCATCACCGTCACGCCACCCGCGAGCGCCAGGTCGCACTCGCCCCGGCGGAGCGCCTGCACCGCCAGATGCAACGACACCAACGACGACGAACACGCCGTATCCACCGACACCGCAGGACCCTCAAGCCCCAGCGCGTACGAAATCCGACCCGACGCCACGCTTCCGGACGTCCCGGTGCCGAGGAAGCCGCCCATGTCGGCGGTGGCCTGCCCGTTGCCGTAGTCGTGGTACATCACGCCCGCGTAGACACCGGTGCGGCTGCCGCGCAACGCGTGGGGGTCGATCCCCGCCCGCTCCAGCGCCTCCCACGACGTCTCCAACAGCAACCGCTGCTGCGGATCCATCGCCACCGCCTCACGCGGAGAGATCCCGAAGAACGCGGCATCAAACTCCCCCGCCCCGTGCAGAAAACCCCCCTCCCGCACATACGACCTGCCAGGGGTGCCAGGCTCCGGGTCGTACAACCCCGCGACATCCCAGCCCCGGTCCACCGGGAACCCCGACACCGCATCCGTCTCCGAGGCCACCAGATCCCACAAGTCCTCCGCGGACCCCACCCCACCGGGGAACCGGCACCCCATCCCCACGATGGCGATCGGCTCGTGCGCCTGCTCCTCCGCCTGGCGCAGCTTCTCCTGCGTCTCGTGGAGCTCCACCATGGCGCGGCGGAGGTAGTCCCGAAGCTTCGCCTCGGAGGTGGCGGAGCCGTTTGCTGAGTCGGAGTCGTTGGTGGACACAGTTCTCCTGAGATGGTCTCGTGGTGCGGTCGTCGCCTCAGAGCGCTTGCGTCGGCAGGGTGTTCACTGCCGGAACCTGCTGTTCACTGCCGGAACTTGTTGTCGAGCAGGTCAAACAGCTCGTCGTCGGTCGCCGTTCGCAGGCGGTTGCCCACCGCCTCGTCCGGGCGGTCGGAGCGGCCGGCTCCGGTACCGTCGGTCACTGCCGGGCCGCCGTCGGCCGGTCGCCCCGGTACGGCCAGAGTCGCGAGCAGGGCTTCGAGCCGTCGGGTGACACGGCCCCGCACCTCGTCGTCGACCACTGCTTCCGGTGCGCCGTCCAGTTGTTCCTGGAGCCGGTCGAGGGTGTGGAGTACGGCTGTCTCGGGGCCGGGCAGTTCGCGGTCCAGGAAGACCGCGAGTGCCTGCGGGGTCGGTTGGTCGAAGACGATGGTGGCGGGAAGGCGCAGGCCGGTGGCTGCGGCGAGCCGGTTGCGGAGCTCCACCGCCGTGAGCGAATCGAGGCCCAGCTCACGGAAGTTGCCGTCCCTGGTGACGGCCATGGTGTCGCCGTGCCCCAGCACCGCCGCAACCTCCGTACGGATCGCCTCGGCGAGTACGGCCGCCCGTTCGGCGCGGGATGCTCCGGCCAGGCGTTCGGCGAGCGCGGCTGTGCCCCGCCGGTCGGCATCGGGGGCGTTCGTCCCCGCCGTGGAGGACGCGGACGTGGAGGACGCGGACGTGGAGGACGCGGACGTGGAGGCAGGGGCGGCGAGCGAGCGCAGCACCTCCGGGATCCGCTCGGCGTCGTGCGCGTGCAGCGCGGCCGGGTCGACCCGTACCGGCAGGAGGACCGCGGCGTCCCCCGGTCCGGCAAGCACGGCGTCCAGCACGGCAAGCCCCTCGGCCCGGTGCAGGGGAACGATCCCGGTGCGCCGCAGGCGGGCCGCGTCCACGTCGGTGAGGGTGCCGGCCATGCCGCTGTCCCACGGCCCCCAGGCAAGGGAGACGGCCGGCAGTCCCTCGGCCCGGCGGCATACGGCGAGCGCGTCGAGGTAGGCGTTGGCCGCGGCGTACGTGGACTGGCCGGCGCTGCCCAGCGTCGAGGCGGCTGAGGAGTACAGAACGAAGGCGGACAGGGGCAGGTCCCTGGTCAGTTCGTGGAGGTTCCAGGCCGCGTCGGCCTTGGGGCGCAGTACACCGTCCAGGCGCTCGGCGCTCTGCGCGGTGACGACGCCGTCGTCCAGGACTCCGGCGGTGTGGAGGACGGCAGTCAGCGGCCGGTCGGCGGGGATGCCGTCGAGTACGGCACGCAGGGCGTCGCGGTCGGCCGCGTCGCAGGCCACGACGTCGGCGCGGGCTCCGAGCGCGGCGAGTTCCTGGACGAGTTCGTCCGCGCCGGGCGCCGCGGGCCCGCGCCTGCTGAGCAGCAGCAGGTGGCGTACGCCGTGGGCGGCGGCGAGGTGTTTCGCCGCCATCGCGCCCAGGCTTCCAGTGCCGCCGGTGACAAGTACCGTGCCCTGCACGGCCGTTGTGCCTTGCGCGGATGCCGTTCCCTGCTCGGATGCCGTGCCCTCCGTCGTTACCGCGTCCTCCGCGGTCGGCCGGGCCGGTGCGGGAGTGGTGGAGCCCGCGCGCACCAGGACGGCCTGGACCAGTGCGGGCCGCAGCAGGACTCCGTCACGGACGGCCGACCGGCCGCCGAGGGTGGCGGCCTCGGCCAGGGCGTGCCGGGAGGCGGGGGCCCCGTCCGTGTCCACCAGGGTGATGCGGTCCGGGTGTTCGGCCTGGGCGGAGCCCAGCAGTCCCCAGACGGCGGCGGCTGCCGGGTCGACGCCGCCGTCCCCCGTGTCCACCGCACCGCGGGTGACGAAGGTCAGTGGCCCGGGGCCAGGAGACGCGTGGTCGTGGTGTGCGCCGTCGACCCACCGCTGGACGAGGGTGAGGGCCCGCCCGAGCGTGTCCCGCACCACATCCGGATGTGAACCCGATGAGCCACCCAGGTCCACGAGGAGCGGAACGCCGTCCCGTTGGCTCTCCTCGGCCGCCTTGGCGAGCAGTTCCTCGTCGGTGGCGTCGGCCCAGCGCACGTGGAAGTCCTCGGGGCCGGGCGCGAGCCCGGTCGGGGACTGCCCGCCGGGGCGGGCGCTCCAGCGCAGCCGGTGCAGCGGCAGCTGTGCGGCACCCGCGGCGGCGAGACCGTCGGTGTCGGGGCGGCGCAGGGCGAGCGCGTCCACCGTGAGGACGAGCCGTCCGGCGGTGTCGACGGCCGTGAGCGCGACGGCGTCGGTGCCTGCTACGCCGGGGGCGGCGGTGATGCGTACCCGCAGGGCGTCGGCGCTCGGACGGTGCACGCGGGCGCCGGTCCACGAGAAGGGTACGAGCCCGTGCTCCAGGCCGAGTCCCGGTGCCGCGGCGTGCAGCGCGGCGTCCAGGAGAGCGGGGTGGACGGCGTAGCGGCCGGCTTCGTCGGCGTACGCACCGGGCAGCCGGACGTCGGCGAAGACCTCGGTGCCGCGGCGCCAGGCGGCGGACAGACCGCGGAAGGCGGGCCCGTATCCGATGCCCGCGGTGGCGAAGCGCTCGTACTCGGCCGAGATGTCGAGGGGTACGGAGTTCTCCGGCGGCCAGGTGGTGCCGAAGGGCGACCGATCAGTGGGCGGTTCGTCCGTGCCGCCGACGGTGCCGGAGGCGTGGCGCGTCCAGCCGCCGCCCCGCGGTGCCGAGGCGTCCGAGTAGATCCGCAGGGTGCGCTCACCGTGTGCGTCCGGGGCTCTCAGCGTGACGCGCAGCCGTACCGTCGCGTGCCGGGGCAGCACCAGCGGCGTCTCCAGGGTGAGTTCGGAGACGGTGCCGGGGACGGGGCTGGCCGTGGCCATGGGCGCGTCGGCGTGCGGCGCGGAGGCGTGCGGCGCGGAGGCCTGCGGCGCGTCGGTGACGTGCTGGGCGAGTTCCAGCAGAGCGGTTCCCGGCACGACCGCCTGGCCGCGCACCGTGTGCTCGGTCAGCCACGGGTGGCTGCGGAGGGACAGGCGCCCGGTCCACACCGTGCCCTGTCCTTCGGGCAGGGGCACGGCGGCGGACAGCAGGGGGTGCGGGCTCGCGTCGAGCCCCATGGCCTCCGGGTCGGACGCCGCCGGCACGTCCAGCCAGTAGTGCTTGCGCCGGAAGGGATAGGTGGGCAGGGCTGCGGCCATCCGGGCGGCCTCCTCGGGGTGCTCCGGCGACGCCGTCGGCAGGGCTATTGCACCGTGGGCGTACACCTCGCCCACCGCGCGCGTCAGGGCGTCCGTCTCACCGTGGTTCCTGCGGAGCACCGGCACGGTGAGCGAGCGGCCCACGGGTTCCCGCGGGCCGTGTGCGGTGTCGTCGTCGAGGCAGGACCTGGCCATGGCGGTGAGCACCGCGTCAGGTCCCAACTCCAGGTAGGTGTCGACGCCGTCGGCGCGCAGGGCGCGGATGCCGTCGAGGAACCGCACCGGCTCGCGCACATGGCGGACCCAGTGGTCCGGGCCGCACGGATCAGCGGGAGTGCCGTTCTCCATGGTCAGGTTCGACATGAAAGGAAGCGTCGGCCGACGATGGCGCAATGCGCGAGCAACTTGTTCGAACTGTGTCAGCATCCCGTCCATGCGGGGCGAGTGGAACGCATGGCTGACGGTGAGCCGTTTGGTGTCCCGGCCACGCGACCGCCACAGCTCCACCAGGTCGAGCACGGCCTGTTCGTCGCCCGAAACAACCACGGACGAGGGACCGTTGACGGCGGCGAGTGAGATCTCCGTCTCCCGGCCCACCAGGTACGGAGCCAGCTCCGCCTCGCTCACCGCGACCGCGGCCATCGCGCCGCCGCGGGGCAACGCCTGCATGAGGCGGCCCCGTGCGGTGACGAGGGCGCAGGCATCGGCGAGGTCGAGGACTCCCGCGACATGAGCGGCGGAGATCTCGCCGACGGAGTGCCCCATGACCGCGTCCGGGCGTACGCCCCATTCCTCGGTGAGCAGCCGGAAGAGGGCGACCTGGAGGGCGAAGAGCGCCGGCTGGGTGTATTCCGTACGGTCCAGCAGCGCGGACTCCATGGCGGTTCCGGCGCCGTTTGCCGCCTCGGCCCCGGTCCGGACGGCGCCGGGGTCGACGTCGCCGAACATGACTGCGCGCAAGGGGAGTTCGAGGTACTGGTCCATCTCGGCGCAGACGGTGTCCAGGGCCCGGGCGAAGGCGGGGAAGCGGGTGTGGAGCTCGCGTCCGGCGCCCGGGCGCTGGCTGCCCTGGCCGGAGAAGAGGAAGGCGGTCCGGCGCTCCGCGGCGGCCTCGCCCGTGACGACGCGGGCCCCGGCGGCCCTCGGCTCGTCCGCATCCCGCCCGTCGGCGAGCGCGCGCAGTCCGCCCAGCAGCGTTTCGCGGTCCTTGCCGATGACGACGGCGCGGTGGCGGAAGGCGGTGCGGCGGTGCGCCAGCGCACTCGCCACGGCGGCCACGGGGGCCTCCAGGGCGCTCAGGTGCGTGTGCAGGCGCTCCGCCTGGTCCCGTAGCGCCTCGCGGTCCCGTCCCGACACGGTCCACATCACGGGGGCCGCGCGGCGGGGAGCGACGACCTCCGCCGTCCGCGCCCCTTCCGGGGCGGCGGCACTCTCCAGGATCAGGTGTGCGTTGGTGCCGCTGGCCCCGAAGGACGACACGCCGGCGCGCAGCGGTACCCCGTCGGCGCGAGGCTGCCACGGCACCGGGCGGGTCAGCAGCTCCACCGCGCCCGACGCCCAGTCGACGTGCGACGACGGCGTGTCCACGTGGAGCGTCTTCGGCAGCACACCGTGTCGCATGGCGAGGACCGTCTTGATGACGCCCGCGACACCGGCGGCCGCCTGCGTGTGTCCGAGGTTGGACTTCAGCGAGCCGAGCCACAGCGGCCGGTCCGCGGGCCGGCCGCGGCCGTACGTGGCGAGCAGGGCCTGTGCCTCGATCGGGTCGCCGAGCCGGGTCCCTGTGCCGTGCGCCTCGACCGCGTCGATCTGGTCGGGTCCCAGCCGGGCGTTGTCGAGCGCGGCCCGCACTACCCGCTGCTGTGCCAGGCCATTGGGCGCGGTCAGGCCGTTGCCCGCGCCGTCCTGGTTGACCGCCGAACCGCGGATGACGGCCAGCACGGGCCGGCCCTCGCGGTGGGCGTCGGAGAGGCGTTGCAGCAGGACCATCCCGGTGCCCTCGCCGAAGCCCGTGCCGTCGGCGGTGTCGGCGAACGCCTTGCAGCGTCCGTCCGCGGCGAGCCCGCGCTGGCGGGAGAAGTCGATGAGCATCGTCGGCGTCGACAGCACGGTCGCCCCGCCCGCGAGCGCGAGGTCGCACTCCCCCAGCCGCAGCGCCTGGGCGGCCAGATGGAGGGCGACCAGGGACGATGAGCACGCCGTGTCGATCGTGACGGCGGGGCCGCGCAGGCCGAGTGCGTACGAGACGCGGCCCGACGCGACGCTGCCCGCGCTGCCGTTGACGAGGTAGCCCTCCAGGTCGGCCGGCGCGCCGGCGCCCGGCCGGTGGATCAGCCGGGCGCCGTAGTCGTCGTACATCACACCCGTGTACACACCGGTGCGACTGTCCCGGACGGTCGTGGGGTCGATTCCCGCGCGCTCTAGGGCTTCCCAGGACGTCTCCAGCAGCAACCGCTGCTGGGGGTCCATGGCCAGCGCCTCGCGCGGGGATATCCCGAAGAACTCGGGGTCAAAACCGGCGCAGTCGTCGAGGAACCCGCCTTCACGGGTGTGACTGGTGCCCGGGGCGTCGGGGTCGGGGTCGTAGAGCGCCTCCAGGTCCCAGCCGCGGTCGGTGGGGAGCCCGGACACGGCGTCCGTCCCCGTTTCGAGGAGCCGCCACAGTTCCTCGGGGGTCGTCACCCCGCCGGGCAGACGGCAGCTCATCGAGACGATCGCGATCGGCTCGCGGGCGCTCTCCTCCAGCGACGTGAGTTGCTGGCGGGTGCTGAGCAGCTCGGCGGTGAGCCGCTTGAGGTACTCCCGGACCTTGTCGTCCCGGGTCCTGCCGTCCGGTGTGCCGGGGTGCCGGGCGTCCCCGCCGGGCGGCGCGCTCTGCCGGGCCTCGGTGTGCGGAACCTCGCTGCTGCTCACAGTTGCTCCTCGATGAAGGCCAAGAGGTCGTCGTCGCTCGCGGAGTCGAGCTGTTCCTCGACCGCCGCCCGCGTACTGGCCGGGACCCCGCCGGGCCGGGGGCTGCCGGTGGAGGCCCCGGATGCCGCTCGGGCGGCTCCGTCAGCTCCGCCGGCTGCGGCAGTTCTCCCGGTGCCGGCGGCTCCGACCGTGACGAGCGCGGACTCCAGCTGCCGGCGGACCAGCTCGCGCCTTTGGTCGTCCGCCGCCATACCCGCCACGGCGGCCAGCAGTGCTTCCAGGTTCGACAGGGCCGCGTCACCGGCGTCCTCGTCCCCGCCGTCCAGGCCGAGCTCGGCGCCGATGTGCTCCGCGACTGCTCGCGGTGTCGGGTGGTCGAACACCACCGTCGCGGGGAACCGCAGCCCGGTTGCGGCGTTCAGCTGGTTGCGCAGTTCCACGGACATCAGCGAGTCGAACCCGCTCTCGCGGAATGGCCGTCCCGGTTCCACCGCCTGAGGATCCGAGTGGCCGAGCACCTTCGCCACCCGGGCCCGCACCAGGTGGAGCAGTTCACGGCCACGGGCGGGCCCATCGAGCGCCGCCAGCCTGTCGGCGAGAGCCTCGGGCGTGACGGCCGACAGCCCGCCGACGCCCTCGGCGGACGTCGCGTGCCGCGAGGGCGCGGTCCGCGCCGCCGTGTGCCGCGCCGTGTCGGCCGGGAGCAGCGCCCGCAGGAGTACGGGCACTGCCTCGGGCCCGTTCTCGGCACGCTCCCGCCCCAGCGCCGCAAGATCCAGCCGCATCGGTACGAGCAGGGCCCGGTCCGAAGCGGGCGCGAGGGCGCGGTCCGAAGCCGGCGCGAGGGCGCGGTCGAAGAGCGCGAGCCCCTGCTCGTTCGACATCGGAGCGATGCCCGAGCGCCTCATGCGCCCCAGGTCCCGTTCCGCCAGGTGCGACGTCATGCCGGTGGCCTCGCCCCACAGGCCCCAGGCGAGCGACAGCCCGGGGAGCCCCTGGGCGCGGCGGTGGTGCGCCAGGGCGTCGACGAAGGTGTTCGCGGCGGCGTAGTTGCCCTGCCCGGGGCGCCCGAGGAGCCCGGCGGCTCCGGAGAACAGCACGAACGCCGCCGGCTGTCGGTCCGCGACGAGTTCGTGCAGATGGAGAGCGGCGTCGGCCTTGGACCGCAGTACGGAGTCGATGCGGTCCGGGGTCAGCGCTTCGACCGCGCCGTCGTCGAGGACGCCGGCCGCGTGCACGACACCGGTGAGTGGACGCGTGCCGGGGATGCCCGCGAGCACCGAGCGCAGTACGTCGCGGTCCGCCGCGTCGCAGGCGACAAGTTCCGGTTCCGCGCCGAGTTCCCGCAGCCCCGCGAGAAGTGCGTCGGCCTCCGGGGCGGACGCGCCGCTACGGCTCAGCAGAAGCAGGTGCCGTACGCCGTGGCGCTGCGCAAGGTGTCGTGCGAACAGTCGGCCCAGCATGCCGGTGGCGCCGGTGACCACGACGGTGCCGTCACCGAGTTGGGGGGTGCGGGGCGTCGCGCCGGGAGCACCCGGGCTGTCGCCGGAGGCAGGGTCGTCTGGAGCCTGGTGGCTGGTGGCCAGGTGGCTGGACGCCGGGTGGCTGGGAGCCGGGTGGCTGCTGATCGAGGCGGGCGGAGCCGGGTGGCCCGGGCCGGCTGACGTGCCGGTCGGCACCTGTGTTCGCGCCAAGGTCGGCGCGTACAGAACGCCCTTGCGTACCGCCAGCTGAGACGCTCCCTCGGCGATCTCCCCCAGGGCGGCCGGGATCGCCGCCGCGGACAGATCGTGGGCGTCCACGTCGATGAGCCCGAACCGTCCGGGGTGTTCGGACTGCGCCGAGCGGAGCAGTCCCCACAAGCCCGACCAGGAGAGCCCGGGGACGTCCTCGTCCACAGCGGCGGCGACCGCGCGTTCCGTCAATATCACGAGCCTGACGTCCGCGACCCGTTCGTCGGCCAGCCACTCCTGGACACAGGCCAGGCCCTCGTGCAGGACCGCCCGCACCTCGTCGGCGACGGGCCGGTCCGGCTCGGCACCGGGGCCGGGGCCGGGGCCGGGGCCGGGGCCGAAGGTGACCACGACGGCTTCCGGCGCGGCGCAGCCCTCGGCGAGATCCCGGCGCAGCTCGTCGAGACCCGTGTACTCGGTGAACCCGGCCGCTTCGGCCGCGTGGCCGAGCCGGGAACGGATTCGGTCGCCGCCGACCAATGCCCAACGCTCCGGCCGGCCGGCCGCTCGCGCACCGACTTCCCGCCACACGACCTCGTAGAGGGGAGCGGTGGTGGAGGCGCCCAGGGAGGCGGCGAGACGGTCCCGCTCCACGGGCCGCATGGCCAACGCGTCGAGGGAGAACACCGGGTCCCCGGCGGGGTCCACGGCCTGGCACGACAGCGTTCCGTCCGCGCCCCGGACCAGCCGGACACGTACCTCGTCGGCGCCCGACGCGTGCACGGTCATACCGCGCCAGACGAACGGCAGCAGCAGTTGGCCCGCGGGCACCTCGAACAGGCCGCCCGCCATCCACGGCTGGAGCGCGGCATCGAGGAGCGCGGGATGGACGGCGTACCGGGGGGCATCGGCCACCACCCGGCCCGGGAGCCGTACCTCAGCGAACACCTCGCCGTCCCGGCGCCAGACCGACCGCAGGCCACCGAACGCCTCGCCGTACTCGTAACCCAGCTCGGCGAACCGGTCGTACAACTCCGTCGGTTCGACCGGAACGGCGCCGGCGGGCGGCCACTCCGTGCGGGCCCAGGCCGCTGCCTCGCTGCCGACGTCGTCGCTGTCGGTACCGGTCTCCTTGTCGCCGACTACCTTGCTGTCGGCCCTGCCGGCCTGCGTGAGCCGCGCGCTCGCCGGGGCCAGCACGCCGACGGCGTGGAGTGTCCAGGGGTTCCGGTCCGCGTCCGCGCCGAGGCCGCCGGCACCGGAGACCGCAAGCTCGTCGGGCTTCGCGTGCACCGACACCCGGCACCTGCCCGACTCGTCGGCGTCCGCGACGCGCACCTGGATCTGTACCCCGCCGCGCTCCGGCAGGACCAACGGTGCGCGAACCTCCAGTTCATCAAGCGCCGGGCACCCTGCGACCGAACCGGCGTACAGGGCGAGTTCGACGAACGCGGTGCCCGGGAGCAGCGGAACACCCGAAACCGCGTGGTCGGTCATCCAGGCGTGCGAGGCGAGGGCCAACCGCCCGGCGAGCAGCACCTCGTCGGAGCCCGCGGGCTGGAGGGCGCCCCCGACGAACGGGTGCTCCTGCCAGGTCATGCCGAAGCGAGCGGCTGCGACATCACCGACCCCTGCGGGGGAGGTCTCGGCCCAGTAGTGGGTGCGCTGGAAGGGGTAGGTGGGCAGGTCGACCCGGCGGGTGGCGAGCCCGTGTGAGGTGTACGCGGCCTTCCAGTCGACGTCGACGCCTCGTACGAACGCTTCCCCCATCGATGTCCACACCCGGTGCAGACCGCCCTCGTCCCGGCGCAGTGTCCCCACCACGACCGCGTCCCCGGCCGTACTGCG
>NZ_JBEXNQ010000058.1:0-12139 GCF_040611155.1 Streptomyces sp. NPDC002994 | reverse complement strand
CACTTTTGGGTGCGGTGCGCGGTGGGGGGGCCGCCGCCCCCCCTTAACCGGGGGCGGCCCCTTCACGCGCGCCGGGCTCCGGGGGTTGGGGGGGGGGGGGGGGGGCCCCCCCCCCCCCCCCCCCACAACCGATGGCGCGGCTCAGCGTCCGGCGGCGGCGCCGAGGTAGGGCTCCGCCGGGCCGTCGGTCTCCTCCATGTCGTCCCAGTCGATCTCCATCGCCTGACGGCGCGTGAAGACGTTGAAGAACAGGTTCAGCGTGATGGCGGTGAGGCCGCCCAGCGTGATTCCGCTGTCGAGGACCGCCTGTACGTCGTCCGGCAGCCGGTCGAAGAACGTCGGGACCGTGGTGGGCAGCAGGGCGGCGCCGAGGCTGACGGCGAGAATCAGCGCGTTGCGCTCCTCGCGCAGGTCCACCTTCCCCAGGATCTGGATGCCGACGGCGGCGACCATCCCGAACATCGAGATTGCCGCACCCCCGAGCACGGGGTGGGGGATCGCGGCGACCAGGCTGCCCGCCTTCGGCAGCAGACCCAGGATGATCATGAAGACGCCGGCCGCGACCACGACGTACCGGCTCATGACTTTGGACATCCGTACCAGGCCGATGTTCTCGGCGAACGCCACGTACGGGAACGAGTTCAGAACGCCCCCGAGAACGGTCGCGACGCCGTCGGCACGCAGTGCCCTGGCGACGGTGTCGCCGTCGACCTTCTTCCGGGTGATCTCCCCGATGGCGTAGACGTCGCCGGTGGTCTCCACCATCGTGATCAGCATGACGACGGTCATCGCGATGATCGGAAGGAGCTCGAACTTCGGCATGCCGTAGTGGAACGGCGTACTGACCCCGAACCAGTCGGCCTGAGTCACCGCGCCGAAGTGCGCATCGCCGAAGAACCAGGCGACGGTGGTGCCGAGGACGAGACCAAGGAGTACGGCGAGGCTGCTCAGGAACGGCTTGCCGACCCGGACCAGGGCCAGGATGAACAGGAGCGTGCCCAGCGCGTACGCGAGGTTCACCGGATCGCCGTACTCGGGCTGGCCGATCAGCTGGGAGCCGCCGGCCGCGTCCTGCAGGCCCACCGGGATCAGCGTGAGGCCGATGATGGTGAGGATCGTGCCGATGACGATGGGCGGGAAGTACTTCACCAGCTTGCTGAAGAACGGCGCGAAGAGGAACGTCGCTATGCCCGCCGTGATGACCGCGCCGTAGACGACGAGCAGTCCGGCGGTCCCGCCGCCCGCACCGAGGCCGATGGCGATCATGGGTGATACGGCGGTGAACGTGACGCCCTGGACCAGAGGCAGCCTGGCGCCGATCTTCCAGATGCCCAGGGCCTGGATGATCGAGGCGATACCGCAGGTCAGCAGGTCGGCGTTGATCAGGTAGACGAGCTCTTCCTCGGACAGGCCCAGGGCGTTTCCGAGGAGGATCGGGACGATCACCGCTGCCGCGTAGAACGCGAGGACGTGCTGGAAGCCGTAGAGGGTGAGCTTGGGGAGGGGGAGCAAATGGTCGACCGGATGCACCTGCTGCCGGGCGGACTGCCGTGCTGACTGGCGGGTGGACTGTCGGGAGACTCGTGCCATCTCTGCCTTGCCTTCGCGAGGTAGGTGAATGAGAGAAGACCGCCGCCGTCGAGTCCTGGATGGCAGGAGGGAGGGCGGATCGGCTCGTACGGAAGCCGACGTCTGGCGGAGTTGCCGACAACACGTCGCCCTGCACTACACATTGCGTCCTGGATTGACAGGACTTCCTTCGATTGACACACCAAAGCCCGGTTCACTCATGGGATCCGCAGGCGGTGTCGATCGGAGCGCTCACCTTAGAGCAACCTTGTCGTTCCTCGCGAGTAACCGGCGCCAGAGCCGGGCGGCCGGCCGGCGAACGACGTCGCTTAGGCTCTCGGTGCCATGAAAAGCAACCCCGCGCGCCTGGAACCCAAGGCCGACAAGGACACCGTACGCAGGCACAATCTGAGCCTGGTGCTGCGCGCCGTCCACGACGGGGGTGAAGCGACGCGCGCCGGGGTCGCGGCCCGGGTGGGACTGACGCGGGCCGCCGTCTCCTCGCTGGTCGAGCAGTTGCTGGAGAGCGGATTCGTCACCGAGTCGGGGAAGACGTTCAGCGGGCAGGCGGGGCGGCCCGGCACCGTCCTGAAAGTGGCGCGTACGGGCGTGGCGGGACTGGGCGTAGAGGTCAACGTCGACTACGTGTCGGTATGCGTGACGGACCTGTCGGGCGACGACCGGGTACGGCTCACCGAGCACACCGACAACCGCGGCGACCGGCCCACCGAAGTCCTGGCGCGCGCCGCCCAGATCGCGTCGCGGGCCCTGGAGTCGGCGGCCGAACTCGACCTGCGGCCCGTCGGCGTACAGCTGGCGCTGCCCGGTCTGGTGTCCGGCGGTACGGTCCGCCAGGCGCCCAACCTGGGGTGGAACGGGGTCGCGGCGCAGGACATCTTCGCGCACGCACTGACGGAACGGCTGCCGGTCGGTTCGGACAACGAGGCGAATCTCGCCGCGCTGGCCGAGCTGTGGTTCGGCGACCTCGGCCGGGAGCGTACGTTCCTCTACCTGAGCGGCGAGATCGGCGTCGGCGGCGCGCTCGTCCTGGGCGGTGAACTGCTGCGCGGCGCGCACGGTTTCGCCGGCGAGATCGGGCATGTGGTGGTCGATCCGGACGGGCCCGGGTGCCGCTGCGGATCACGGGGCTGCCTGGAGCAGTACGCCGGCCAGCGGGCGGTGCTGCGGGCGGCGGGCATCGACGAGAACGCCGGGCTGCCGGGAATGGCGCAGCTCGAATCCCGGGCGCGCGCCGACGACGCGCAGGCCGTCGCGGCGATTCGGCAGGCGGGCGCGAAGCTGGGGCTCGTACTGTCCGGCGCGGTGAACCTCCTCGATCCGGACACGGTGGTCCTCGGTGGGATCTACCGGACACTGATGCCGTGGCTGTCGCCACCCGCCGACCGGGAGCTGAGCCGCCGGGTGGTGTCCGGCCTGTGGCCGGCCGGCAGCGGTCGGCTGCGCGCCTCGTCCCTCACAGGGGACGCGGCTCGCGGCGCGGCGGCACTGGTCGTACGGGACGTACTGGCGGACCCGGTGGCGTACGCGTAGGCGGTCCTCACCCGGACGTAACACCCTGGGAGGAGGCGAAGTCCGCCAGGGCCGCGAAGTCGGGCGTACGCAGTCCGATCCGTGGATTGACGTGGTGGAGCAGGGCGGGGGCGTTGTGGCCGACGGCCACATGCGCGTGGTCGATGTCGCTCTGGTCGTCGTCGACCCAGGCGAAGGGCCGGCCCTTGGCGTACGCCACCAGCGGCTCCGTCTTCCAGTGAACCCCGTCCGGGCGCTCCGCGAACAAGGCATCACCGAAGTCGACGAACGGCAGTTCCGGCAGGCCGAGCGCCGGACCGATCCACCTGTTCGCGTCGCCCATCCAGGTAGTGGCCCAGCACAGCTCGTAGTCGAGAGCGAGCAGTGCCGGTCCGTGCTCGGGGTTGAGCCACACCCGCAGGGGCCTCCAGCGAGCCCGCAGCCCTCCCGGCTCCGCCGCGTCCCGGTTGTCGAGCGGCACTCGGAGGGTGAGGTAGCCGGCGGGCCGCCTCTCCGGCTTGGCCGCGTACGGATTGAGCGGTCCGTCCACGTCGAGGAACAACAGCGGTCGGCTCACACAGTTCCCTCGTCGTACGGGAGCCGGGCCGGCGGGGTCTCGCGCTGGAAGAACGTCTTGGCGCGGATCATCGCCCGCTCGTCGTTCCGCACCTGACCGGGCCGGGAACCGTTGCCGAACAGCACCCCGCCGAATCCCATCCGCAGGTACGCCGCCGTGTGATTGAGAGTGGTCACCAGCCCGTCGCCGACGACCTCGTCGTCGTCCGCCATGACCGTCACGCCCCACAGGGTCCGGCCCGCCATCCGCTCCTTGAAGTCCGAGCCGGGCACCGAGAGCCAGCCCGACCAGTAGTCGAGATAGCGCTTGGTCTGCGCGGAGACGGTGTACCAGTACAGGGGTGAGGCAATGACGATGTCGGTGGCCGCCAGAGTGGCCTGCCGCAGCGTCTCCTCGTTCTCCCCGGCCTGCCGACCGTCGGTCTCGTGCCGTCCGTCCTCGAAGTCGGGCAACGGCAGCTGCGTGAGGTCCACCCAGCGCTGCGGGACACCGGCGGGCAACTGCTCGGCGGCGGCCCGCGCGAGGAGCTCGGTGTTGCCGTCGGGCCGGGAGCTGCCGAGGACGAAGAGGAACGAGCGGTCCGTGGCACGGGGCGTTTCGGTGGTCATGTCTGCTCCGGTCTCGGACCCCCGGGCGCGGCCGCCGAGAGGCGTGACGGCGACCGCTGCCCCGGGGGAGTCGGTGAGTTACTCGCTTCCAACTCCCCCATGCCCCACGGATATTCCGATCGCTGATCCGACCCGTCAGGTGCCCTAGCGGCGTACGCCCAGCAGGTAGTCCAGCGCCAGTTGGTCCAGCACCTCGAAGGCCATGCTCCGCTCGGCGGCCGCCGTAACGTCGAACTCCTCGTACGAGCCCCGGTCAGCGAGCAGCGCCGCGAGGCCGTCGTCGGCGGTCGGGCGGGCAAGGTCGTCGAGCCGGGAGGCGCGCAGGGCGTCCTGGACCGCCGGGTCGGCGCGGAAGGCCGCGGCGCGCTCCTTGAGGATCAGGTAGTTGCGCATGCAGCCCGCGGCGGAGGCCCACACCCCGTCCATACCGTCCGTGCGTACGGGCTTGAAGTCGAAGTGCCGGGGACCTTCGTAGCCGGCGGTCTCCAGCAGGTCGACGAGCCAGAAGGCCTGACGCAGGTCGCCGGCGCCGAAGCGGAAGTCCTGGTCGTACTTGATGCCGGTCTGGCCGTTGAGGTCGATGTGGAAGAGCTTGCCCGCCCACAGGGCCTGCGCGATGCCGTGCGGGAAGTTGAGCCCGGCCATCTGCTCGTGACCGGTCTCGGGGTTCACACCGACCAGTTCGGGGCGTTCCAGGCGCTCGATGAAGGCGAGCGCGTGGCCGATGGTGGGGAGCAGGATGTCGCCGCGCGGCTCGTTGGGCTTCGGTTCGATGGCGAAGCGCAGGTCGTAGCCCTGTTCGGTGACGTACTCGCCGAGGAGGTCGAAGGCTTCCTTCATACGGTCGAGTGCTACGCGCACGTCCTTCGCGGCGCCGGACTCGGCGCCCTCACGGCCGCCCCAGGCGACGTAGGTGGTGGCTCCGAGTTCGACGGCGAGGTCGATGTTGCGGACCGTCTTGCGCAGGGCGTAGCGGCGTACGTCCCGGTCGTTGGCGGTGAACGCGCCGTCCTTGAAGACCGGGTGGGTGAAGAGGTTGGTGGTGGCCATCGGCACCTTCATACCGGTGGCGTCCAGCGCCTGGCGGAACCGCTTGACGCACGCCTCGCGCTCGGAGTCCGAGGAGCCGAAGGGGATGAGGTCGTCGTCGTGGAAGGTGACACCGTGCGCGCCCAGCTCGGCCAGGCGCTGGACGGACTCGACCGGGTCGAGGGCCGGGCGGGTCGCCGTACCGAAGGGATCGACGCCCTGCCAGCCGACGGTCCACAGACCGAAAGTGAACTTGTCGTCGGGGGTGGGGGTGAAGCGCTCCGACATGTTGACCGGCCTCCATCGGGATTTGTTTGTTGACATGACTAATACTGCACGACCAATCTGTTCCACAGAAGGCACGACGCCGAGGAAATGAGGAATCCCCATGCCGCCCATGCCGCCGAGCACGGTCGTCATCGGTGTGGACAGTTCCACGCAGTCCACGAAGGCGGCGTTCGTCGACGCCACGACCGGCCGGCTGCTGGCCGTGGGGCGCGCGCCGCACCGGGTCACGGGCGAGTCGGGTGCGCGGGAGAGTGACCCCGAGGTGTGGTGGCAGGCGCTGGGGGAAGCCGTCGCGGCGGGGCTGCGCGAGTCGGGCGTACGGGCCTCCGCCGTCGTCGGCATCGCGGTCGCGGGGCAGCAGCACGGCCTGGTCGTCCTCGACGGCGCCGGACGGCCGCTGCGCCCCGCCCTGCTGTGGAACGACACCCGTTCGGCCCCGCAGGCCGCCGCCCTCACCGGGGCACTTGGCGGCCCGGCCGCGTGGACGGCGCGTACCGGATCGGTCCCTGTCGCCTCCATGACGGCCGCCAAGTGGCAGTGGCTGCGCGAGAACGAGCCGTACGCCGCCGAGTCGGCCGCCGCCGTGCGCCTCCCCCACGACTTCCTCACCGAGCGGCTGGCCGGGGTGGCCGCGACCGACCCGGGCGACGCGTCGGGCACCTGCTGGTACTCCACCGCCACCGGCGCGTACGACGCCGAACTCCTCAGCCTGGTCGGCCTGGACGAGGGACTGCTGCCGCCCGTCGCCCCGACCGGCGCCACCCGCATCGGCTCCCTCACGCGGGTGGCGGCCGCGCGGCTCGGCCTGCCCGCCGGGATCGCTGTCGCGGCGGGTACGGGCGACAACATGGCCGCGGCGGTGGGCCTCGGGCTGGGCGGCGCGGGGCTGCTGGACCACCCGGTGCTCAGCCTGGGCACCTCGGGCACGGTTTTCGCGGCGACGCGCACGCGGCCGGCGTCGTCCGCCGCGCTGGCAGGCTTCGCCGCCGCGGACGGTACGTATCTGCCGCTCGCCTGCACCCTGAACTGCACGCTGGCAGTCGACAAGGTCGCGGCCCTGCTGGGCCTGGACCGCGACGACGCCGCGCCGGGCGGCGAGGCGGTCCTCCTCCCGTACCTCGACGGGGAACGCACCCCCGACCTGCCCGCCGCCTCCGGCCTCCTGACCGGCCTGCGCCACGACACCACTGCGCAGCAAGTCCTGGGCGCGGCGTACGAGGGCGCGGCGGTGACGGTGCTGCGGGCCCTCGACGAGGTGCTGCTCGCGTGCGGCCTGGATCCGGCCGACCCCGCGGTCGCGTCGCGTCCGCTGCGGCTGGTCGGGGGCGGGGCGCGGGGGCGTACGTGGGTGGAGACGGTACGCCGCCTCTCGGGGCGGCCGCTGCTGATCCCCGAGGCGGGCGAGCTGGTCGCACTGGGGGCGGCGGCGCTGGCTGCGGGGGCGGCGAGTGGGCGGGACGGGGTGGCGGTGGCGGTCGGCTGGGGCGACTGTGAGGGCGCCGTGGAAGTCCCGCCGATGGAGCGCGACTTGGCGGCTTGGGGCCGGGTCACGGCGGTCCTGGACGGCGTCACGGGCACCGGATCCCCCGGCTAGGGCGGGCGGGCCCTGCGGGCGGCTTGTTCCCCACCCCGCCCCTTCCCGCTGTGACACTTTGCGGCTGCCGCCGCGTGGGGGGCAAGCCCCCAGCCCCCAGCCCCCCGACAGCACAGACGCCCTACGGGCGTGTCCTCAAACGCCGGACGGGCTGGATATCGCTGGCCGAGCGCGCAACATCCCGCTCAGACGACACATTCCCGCCCAGCGGGCACATTCCCGCGCAACGGCACATTTGCGCGCCGCACGGCACCTTCCGGCCCCTCCGTCGTTTGAGGAGCGGGGTCTGGGGCAGCGCCCCTCACGCGGCGGAGCCGCCAAATGTGACAGCGGGATGGGGCGGGTCGGGGAAAGCCCCGCAGGGGCACAGCCCGGTTCAGGCCTTGCGGGCCACGCCCGTGTAGCCCGGGATCGGGTCGTCGCCCGCGACCGGGACCACCTCGCCTAGCTCCGGCCGCCACTCGGCGGCCAGCGAGACCCCGGGGTCGACAAGCTCGAAGCCGGTGAAGAACTCGGCGAACTCCTCGCGCGAGCGCGGGCGCAGCGTGAGCCCCTTCGCCGAGTACAGCGCGGACGCCTTCGCAGCCCCCTCCGGGTCGAAGTCCCCGGTGACATGCGACAGGACGAGGTAACTGCCGGACGCCAGCCGGTCCATCAACCGGTTCACCAGCGCTTGCGCCCCGTCCTCGTCGCCCACGAAGTGGAGAAGGGCGACGAGCGACAGCGCGACCGGCTTCGTGAAGTCGAGCGTCTTGCCGGCCCGCTCCAGGATGACGTCGGGTTCGCGCGCGTCCGCCTGGATGTACTCGGTCGCACCCTCCGGCGTGGAGCGCAGCAGCGCCTCCGCGTGGGCGAGCACGATCGGGTCGTTGTCGCAGTACACGATGCGCGCGTCGGGAGCGGTCTGCTGAGCGATCTGGTGAAGGTTCGGCTCGGTCGGTATGCCCGTACCGATGTCGAGGAACTGTCGTACGCCGTTCTCGGCGAGCCAGCGCGTCGCACGGTGCATGAACGCCCGGTTCACCCGCGCCATGTCGCGCCCCCGGGAGTCTAAGGTGAGGAGTTGGCGCGCCATCTCCTCGTCGACCGGGTAGTTGTCCTTGCCGCCCAGGAACCAGTCGTACATGCGCGCCGGATGCGGCTTGCTCGTGTCAATCTCGATGGCGGTGTGCTCTTGCCCGGTCATACGGCGCTCCATGGGTCGTGGGCGAACGGTTGACTGTGAACGGGGAAAGGGAGGACTCAGGTGAGGAGGAAATCTGCCTGGCCCGCCTTCGCTCCCCGGATGAAGGCGGCGATCTCGCCGGGGGTGTAGATGAGCGCGGGACCCTCGGGGTCGGCGGACTGGCGGACGGCGACCCTGCCGTCGGCCAGCTTCATCGCTTCGATGCAGTTGCCGCCATTGCCGCCGCTCCACGGCTTGTACCAGCCCTCCGCGGGCAGGTCGTTCGCTGGCATGCCGTTGTATATCCGGTCCATCTCATAGCTCCTTGCGGAGATTTTTGAGGATCTCCTTTGTGCGTTGTGCAGTCGCGGCCTGAGCCGCCATGCGGTCCATGACCTCGAGGTGGGCCGCCACCTCGGGGCGCGCGTCGAGATAGACGGCGCCGGTCAGGTACTCGCTGTAGACCATGTCCGGGAGTTCCGGTACGGCGAAGCGGAAGAGGACGAAGGGGCCGTAGGTCCCGGGGTGGTGCCCCGTCGCGAACTCGACGACCTGCAAGGTGACATTCGGCATTTCGGCGGCCTCCAGGAGACGGTCGATCTGCTCCCCCAGCACATCCGGGCTGCCGACCGGCCGGCGCAGGACCGTCTCGTCCATGACGACCCAGAACTTCGGGGCGTCGGGGCGGGTGAGGAGGCTCTGGCGCTCCATGCGCAGGGCCACATGCCGCTCGACGGCGTCGGCGGCCGCGGAGCTGGTCTGGCCGATGGCTCCGCTGCGCATGATGGCGCGGGCGTAGCTCTCGGTCTGCAGGAGACCCGGCACGAATTGCGGTTCGTACGCCCTGATGAGCGACGCGGCGCCCTCCAGGCTGACGTACATGCTGAACCAGTCGGGCAGGATGCCGTGGAACCGCTGCCACCAGCCGGGCCTGTTCGCCTCCTCGGCCAGCTCGACGAAGGAGTCGATGTCGTGCGCCGAGTGCCCGTACGCCTGCAGCAGGAGCTGCACGTAGGGGATTTTGAGCGCGACCTCGGCCGTCTCCATCCTGCGGATGGTGGCGGGCGTGACGTGGAGCACCTTCGCGGCCTGTTCGCGGCTCAGGCCGGCTCTCTCGCGCAGGTCCAGCAGGCGCTTCCCGAGAACGACCTGACCCACCGTCGGGGCGGACCTCGGTTCACTCACTTCAGACCTCCCCGTGGGCTGTTGCGAGCAGTGTGCCACGCGGCCGCGACCAAAGAAACGACACTCTGCAATTTTCATAGTGGCCCTTGCCAAGTGTCCCGTTCAGGGGGAGAGTTGGGTTGTGAACCAGTTCACGCGGATGCCGCGCGCTGCCCACCGAGGGGGAAGCAGCTGTCCGGCGCTGCCCCCACCGTGAGGAAATGCTCGTGGCACCAGGCACTGCGCTCGTCCCCCAGCTGATGGACCGCTGCCGGGGAACGGCCATACGGCGGTACGGGTTCGATCTGCCGGCTCGAGCCGAATTCGTCGCCGCTGCCAGGCGCCTGACCAGGCAGCAGCTGGCACAGTGGGGCGTCGGCGAGGACGCCTGCGACACGGCCGCGCTGATCGTCTCCGAACTGTTCACCAATGCCGTACTGCACACCGCGAGCGAACAGGTCGTCTGCGAACTGCGCGACAGTGACGGCCGCTTGCGCGTCGCCGTGAAGGACCAGGGACTGCGTCCCACCGGCCCGCGACTGCGCCAGGCCGGCGACGAGGAACACGGACGTGGACTGCAGCTCGTCGACACCCTGAGCAGCTTCTGGGGAACGCGCGACGCGGCGGACGGTCCCGGGCGCATCGTCTGGGCGGAGCTTCCTTGCTGAGGTCCGTGATGACCAGCCTGCCGGCGGGGCGACTGTCGCGCGCGCGGCGGCAAGGCAGCGGCGTACAGGGCGTCGAGCAGGACGGCGGGCCGGACGGCGTGCAGGGCAACGGGCGGGTCCGTCTGCCCGTACCGCCCGGGCTGTCGGCGCCGCTCGGCTGTGACGCGGTCGGGCTTCCCGCGCGGCACGGGTTCCGGATGATGGCGCATCTGTCCCGGCCGGGGTGCGTCTTCGCCGACGCCGACTGGTGGTGGTGGATCGTGCCGGCCGAATCGGACCTCGGACTCGTCTGGCCGCAGCCCGCCCGTTACGTCCCCGGGGCGTACGTACCCGCGACGCGTCCGCGCCTGATCCACTCGCCGGAAGGCGGCGCGCCGTACACGCCGCCGATTCCGCTCTACCTGATGGTCTGCCGGGTCGCGGGCACCGCTCCGGCGTGGTCGACTGTGCCGCGTCAGGGGTCCTGATTTCGCACCCTGGACAACGCGTGGCGGACCGCGAGTCAATTCCCTGAGTGCCGGTTCTGGCATGCCCAGCTCAGGGGAGGAATCTCCGCGCCATGAACAGACCCACGTTACGCAGACACACCCCGTACGCCGCCCTGCACGCCGCCCTGACCGCCGTCACCGCCGTCGCCGTCGCGATCGGAACGGTCCTCGCCTCGGGGCCACCCTCCTCCGCCGAGCCCGGCAGAACGCCCGTCGTCACGTGGGCCGCCAGCACGGACCGGCTGTCCACCGCAGGCGCCGCCCCTGAGCGCACGTACCGGCTCCTCGTGCGCACCAGCGCGGGCGGCAGCGGGCTGCGCGTCCGGCTCTCCAACGCCTTCGGCACCCAGCCGGTGACCTTCGGCCGCGCGTACGCCGGTCTGCGGGCCACCGGCGCCGCGCTGGTGCCGGGCAGCAACCGGCCACTGTCCTTCGCCGGATCGCCGTCGGTCACCGTCCCGCCCGGCGGATCGGTCTACAGCGACCCGCTGCCCGGCACCGTACGGCCGCAGTCCGACCTGGCCGTCAGCCTGTACGTACGGAGCGCGGGCGGCGCCGCGACCGGCCACAAGATGGCCCTGCAGACGTCGTACATCGCACCCGTCGGCGACCACACCGCCGACGACTCCGCCGCGCCGTACACCCAGAAGATCACCTCGTGGTTCTACCTCGACGCCGTGACCGTGGGCGCCCGGCGCGGCACGGGCGCCGTGGCCACGCTCGGCGACTCGATCACCGACGGCGCCATCTCCACCCGCGACACCAACCGCCGCTGGCCGGACTTCCTGGCCCGCAGACTGGACGCGGACCCCGGCTCGCGCCTCAAGGGTGTGGCCAACGAGGGTATCTCGGGCAACAAGGTCCTCAAGGACGGCTCCGGCGAGAGCGCACTGAAGCGGCTCGACCGGGACGTGCTCTCGCAGCACGGCGTGCGCACCATGGTGCTGCTCGAAGGGG
The DNA here is from genome assembly GCF_040611155.1 of Streptomyces sp. NPDC002994. Taxonomy (NCBI): domain Bacteria; kingdom Bacillati; phylum Actinomycetota; class Actinomycetes; order Kitasatosporales; family Streptomycetaceae; genus Streptomyces; species Streptomyces sp. NPDC002994. The sequence goes on along the minus strand of NZ_JBEXNQ010000058.1, from coordinate 502 downwards.
TCAACGACATCAAGGCCGTTCCCGCGCCGACAGCCGCCGAACTGATCGCCGGCTACCGGCAGATCGTCGACAGGTCGCACGCCGCCGGCGTGTGCGTCGTCGGGGCGACGGTCATGCCGTACGAGGGCTGGAGGGAGTGGACGCCGGCAGGAGAGGCCGTACGGCAGGAGGTCAATGCCTTCATCCGCGACAGCGGCGCGTTCGACGCGGTCGTCGACTTCGACAAGGCGGTCATGGACCCGGCCGCACCGACCCGCATCCTCCCGGCGTACAACAGCGGCGACCATCTGCACCCCAACGACCTCGGGATGCGGACGATGGCGGACACCGTCGATCTGAAGAGTCTGCGCTGCTCCAGGCGATAGGCCACTGATGATTGCGGTCGTTAGTGCGGGGGGGGGGGAGGGGCGTGAAGACGACCCAAACCCACCCCCCCGCACCCCGTACACAGCGCGACCGCCCCGCCCCCCCGCCCCCCGTCCCCACGACGAGGCCGCAGCAC
>NZ_JBEXNQ010000057.1:0-13273 GCF_040611155.1 Streptomyces sp. NPDC002994 | reverse complement strand
TGGATGTCGCTGAAGCGGATCATCGGCTCGCACTTCGCCAACTACCGCGAGGCGTGGGAGGCCAACCGCCTGATCGCCAAGGGCAAGATCCACCCGACGCTCTCGAAGGTGTACTCGCTGGAGGACACCGGCCAGGCGGCGTACGACGTCCACCGCAACCTGCACCAGGGCAAGGTCGGCGTGCTGGCGCTGGCGCCCCGCGAGGGTCTGGGCGTCCGCAACCACGAGCTCCGTGAGCAGCACATCGACGCGATCAACCGCTTCCGGAACATCTGATGGGTGAGCGTCGGAAGGACCGGCCCTGGCTCATGCGGACGTACGCCGGTCACTCGACCGCCGAGGCGTCCAACGAGCTGTACCGCAACAACCTCGCCAAGGGCCAGACCGGCCTGTCGGTCGCGTTCGACCTTCCGACGCAGACCGGCTACGACCCCGACCACATCCTCGCCCGCGGCGAGGTCGGCCGGGTCGGGGTCCCGGTCTCCCATCTCGGTGACATGCGGCGTCTGTTCCAGGACATCCCCCTGGAGCAGATGAACACCTCGATGACCATCAACGCCACCGCCATGTGGCTGCTGGCGATGTACCAGGTCGTCGCGGAGGAGCAGGGCGCCGACATCACCAAGCTCCAGGGGACGACGCAGAACGACATCGTCAAGGAGTACCTGTCGCGCGGGACGCACGTCTTCCCGCCGGTGCCGAGCCTGCGGCTGACGACGGACATGATCACCTACACGGTGAACCACATCCCCAAGTGGAACCCGATCAACATCTGCAGCTACCACCTCCAGGAGGCCGGCGCCACGCCGGTCCAGGAGATCGCGTACGCCATGAGCACGGCGATCGCCGTACTCGACGCCGTACGGGACAGCGGTCAGGTGCCGCCGGAGAAGTTCGGGGACGTCGTCGCCCGTATCTCCTTCTTCGTGAACGCGGGCGTCCGCTTCGTCGAGGAGATGTGCAAGATGCGCGCCTTCGGCCGCATCTGGGACAAGGTCACGCGCGAGCGGTACGGCATCGAAAGCGAAAAGCAGCGCCGCTTCCGCTACGGCGTGCAGGTCAACTCGCTGGGCCTCACCGAGGCGCAGCCGGAGAACAACGTCCAGCGCATCGTCCTCGAAATGCTGGCCGTCACCCTCTCCAAGGACGCCCGCGCCCGCGCCGTGCAGCTCCCCGCCTGGAACGAGGCGCTTGGCCTGCCCCGCCCCTGGGACCAGCAGTGGTCGCTACGCATACAGCAGGTCCTCGCGCTGGAGAGCGATCTGCTGGAGTACGAGGACATCTTCGCCGGGTCGCACGTCATCGAGGCCAAGGTGGAGGAGCTCGTCGCCGACTCCTTCGCCGAGATGGACCGTATCGAGGAGATGGGCGGCGCGATGGCCGCCGTCGAGTCCGGCTACCTCAAGTCGCAGCTGGTCTCCTCGCACGCGGAGCGCCGCGCCCGCATCGAGTCGGGCGACGAGAAGATCGTCGGCGTCAACTGCTACGAGTCGACCGCGCCCAGCCCGCTCACCGCGGACCTGGACGGCGCGATCATGACGGTCGACCCGGCCAACGAGGCGCGCGTCGTCGCCAAGCTCCACGAGTGGCGCGACAACCGCGACGAGGCGCGCGCGACCGAGGCCCTGGCGGCCCTCAAGAAGGCCGCGGCGGGCACCGAGAACCTCATGGCCGCGACCGTCGAGTGCGCCCGCGCGGGCGTCACCACCGGCGAGTGGTCCTGGGCGCTGCGCGACGTGTTCGGCGAGTTCCGCGCGCCGACGGGCGTGAGCAGCGCCCCGGTCGCGGTCACCGCCGAGGCGGGCACACCGCTCGCGTACGTACGGGAGAAGGTGTCCCGTACGGCCGACGAGCTCGGCTCGGGGCGGCTGCGCCTGCTGGTCGGCAAGCCCGGCCTGGACGGGCACTCCAACGGCGCCGAGCAGATCGCCGTACGCGCGCGCGACGCGGGCTTCGAGGTGGTCTACCAGGGCATCAGGCTGACGCCCGAACAGATCGTGAGCGCCGCCCTCGCCGAGGACGTGCACTGCGTCGGTCTGTCGATCCTGTCCGGCTCGCACGCCGAGCTGGTGCCGGACGTTCTCGTACGCCTGCGGGACGCCGGCGCGGCCGACATTCCGGTGATCGCGGGCGGGATCATTCCGCCTGCGGACGCCGAGGCGCTGCGCGCTGCCGGAGTGGCCGCAGTTTTTACCCCTAAGGACTTCGGTATCACGGAGATCATCGGCCGTATCGTCGACGAGATCCGGAAAGCGAACAAGCTCGACCCTCTGGAGGTCTCCGCATGACCACGCCCACGCCCGCCGTGAACCGGCTGCGCCCGCGCCGCTCCTGCCTCGCTGTTCCCGGCTCGAACCCGCGCTTCCTGGAGAAGGCCCAGGGCCTGCCGGCCGACCAGGTCTTCCTGGACCTGGAGGACGCGTGCGCGCCGCTCGCCAAGGAAGGCGCCCGGCACACCATCGTCGACGCGCTGAACAACGGTGACTGGACGGGCAAGACCCGGGTCGTGCGGGTCAACGACTGGACGACTCACTGGACGTACCGCGATGTCATCACGGTCGTCGAGGGCGCGGGCCCGAACCTCGACTGCATCATGCTGCCGAAGGTTCAGGACGCGCAGCAGGTCGTGGCACTCGACCTCCTCCTCACCCAGATCGAGAAGACGATGGGCTTCGAGGTCGGCAAGATCGGCATCGAGGCGCAGATCGAGAACGCGAAGGGCTTGGTGAACGTCGACGAGATCGCCGCCGCCTCGCCGCGCCTCGAGACGATCATCTTCGGCCCGGCGGACTTCATGGCCTCCATCAACATGAAGACCCTGGTCGTCGGCATGCAGCCCCCCGGCTACGGCGCCGATGCCTATCACTACATCCTGATGCGCATCCTGATGGCGGCCCGTATGCACGACCTCCAGGCGATCGACGGCCCCTTCCTCCAGATCCGCGACGTGGACGCGTACCGCGAGGTCGCGGGCCGTGCGGCAGCCCTCGGCTTCGACGGTAAGTGGGTTCTGCACCCCGGTCAGGTCGACGCGGCCAACGAGGTGTTCTCGCCCTCCCAGGAGGACTACGACCACGCCGAGCTGATCCTCGACGCGTACGACTACTGCACCTCTGAGGCGGGCGGCAAGAAGGGCTCCGCGATGCTCGGCGACGAGATGATCGACGAAGCCAGCCGCAAGATGGCGCTGGTCATCTCCGGCAAGGGTCGCGCGGCCGGCATGCAGCGCACCTCCAAATTCGAAGCGCCTGCCGCCTGACGGCGGATCCACCCCCTTCGCCCCGCCCCGGAAGGCAGCTCCCATGCAATTTGGCCGTACCTACGAAGAATTCACGATCGGCGACGTCTACAAGCACTGGCCCGGGAAGACGGTCACGGAGTACGACGACCACCTCTTCTGCCTGCTGACCATGAACCACCACCCGCTGCACATGGACAGCAACTACGCCGAGAAGACGACCGACTTCGGCAAGAACGTCGTCGTCGGCAACTACATCTACTCGCTGCTGCTCGGCATGTCCGTCCCCGACGTGTCCGGTAAGGCCATCGCCAACCTGGAGGTCGAGTCGCTCAAGCACATCGCGCCGACCTTCCACGGCGACACGATCTACGGCGAGACCACCGTCCTCGACAAGACGCCGTCGAAGTCCAAGAACGACCGCGGCATCGTCTACGTCGAGACGAAGGGCTACAAGCAGGACGGCACCGTCGTCTGCGTGTTCCGGCGCAAGGTGATGGTCCCGACCGAGACGTACATCAAGGAGCGCGGCGGCGAGCAGCCCGGCCGCCCAGAGCCGAAGACGCAGGAGAAGTAGCCATGGCCCGTCTCGCCCAGACCGCCGGTCTTACCGACATCCAGCAGGAAATCCTGGCCACGGTCAGGAACTTCGTCGACAAGGAGATCCTCCCTGTCGCGACCGAGCTGGAGCACCGTGACGAGTACCCGACGGAGATCGTCGAGGGCCTCAAGGAGCTCGGACTCTTCGGGCTGATGATCCCCGAGGAGTACGGCGGCCTGGGTGAGTCCCTTCTCACTTACGCGCTGTGTGTCGAAGAAATAGCTCGTGGCTGGATGAGCGTCTCCGGGATCATCAACACGCACTTCATCGTGGCGTACATGCTCAAGCAGCACGGCACGCAGGAGCAGAAGGACACCTTCCTGCCGCGCATGGCGCTGGGCGAGGTGCGGGGCGCGTTCTCGATGTCGGAGCCGGCGCTCGGATCGGACGTGTCGGCGATCACATCCAAGGGTGTGAAGGACGGCGACGAGTACGTCCTGACCGGCCAGAAGATGTGGCTGACGAACGGCGGCTCGTCCACGCTCGTCGCGGTCCTGTGCCGCAGTGACGAGGGTCTCCCCGAGGGCTCGCCCCCGCACAAGCAGATGACGACCTTCCTGGTGGAGAAGGAGCCGGGCTTCGGTGAGGTGCGTCCCGGCCTGACCATCCCCGGGAAGATCGACAAGATGGGGTACAAGGGCGTCGACACCACCGAACTGATCATGGACGGACTGCGCATTCCGGCCAATCGTGTACTCGGTGGGACAACCGGCCGAGGGTTTTACCAAATGATGGACGGCGTCGAGGTCGGCCGCGTCAATGTGGCGGCGCGTGGCTGCGGCGTCGCACAGCGTGCGTTCGAATTGGGTGTCTCGTATGCCCAGCAACGTCACACTTTCGGCAAGCCGATCGCTCAGCACCAGGCGATTCAGTTCAAGCTGGCCGACATGGCTACCAAGGTCGAGGCCGCGCATGCGATGATGGTTAACGCAGCACGCAAAAAGGACTCCGGGGAACGAAACGACCTAGAGGCAGGGATGGCGAAGTACCTCGCCTCCGAATACTGCAAGGAAGTCGTCGAGGACGCCTTCCGTATCCATGGCGGTTACGGGTTCTCGAAGGAGTACGAGATCGAGCGCCTCTACCGCGAGGCACCGATGCTGCTCATCGGTGAAGGTACCGCCGAGATCCAGAAAATGATCATCGGTCGGCGACTCCTCGAAGAGTACCGATTCCAGGGCTGATTGCACCTTTTGCGGGTAAATCACCGCGAAAAAGATCACACCCTGGGGGCCTTTGCCGTCGGCTTCCGGCCGTCCGACTCGGCTTCTGGCTTGCCCAGTTGCGCCCCGCAACCGCTACCATCGCCGATAAGCCGCCGTCCCCCTGTTGCCAGCGCGGCATCATCCGCTACGAAGGTCATCCATGCCCCACAGCCAAACCTCTGCACCACGCGACGGCCTCCTCAAGGGACGCCTTGCTCGCGGAGCATCGCCGTGGCTTCTGCCGACCGTCGCCACCGCGGCGCTCAGCCTCGTCCGGGCTCGTAAGTCCGGCCGCTGGGCTGCCGTCGCCGTGCCCACCACCGCGCTCGCGGCGGGCATGCTGTGGTTCTTCCGCGACCCCGAGCGCGAGATCACACAGGGCCGGGTCATCTCCCCGGCCGACGGAGTGGTGCAGAGCATCATGCCGTGGAAGGACGGACGTACCCGCGTCGCGATCTTCATGAGCCCGCTGAACGTCCACGTCAACCGTGCCCCGCTCGCGGGCACGGTGACGTCGGTCGAGCACATCCCCGGTGGGTTCGTTCCGGCGTTCAACAAGGAGAGCGAGAACAACGAGCGCGTTGTCTGGCACTTCGACACCGAGCTCGGCGACATCGAGATGATCCAGATCGCCGGCGCCGTCGCCCGCCGCATCGTCCCGTACATCCCGCAGGGTACGAAGGTCGAGCAGGGCGAGCGCATCGGCCTGATCCGGTTCGGTTCGCGCGTCGACATCTACCTCCCCGAGGGTGTCGAGGTCGATGTCGAGGTCGGCCAGGTCACCACCGCGGGGGTGACTCGAATTGACCGTGACTGATCCTGAGACTCAGGCCGGCTGGGTACCGGAGGTCGAGGAAGAGGCCGACGCCGAGGACATGCCGCTCTCTCTGCGGCTGTCAATAGCGGACACCCTCACACTCGGCAACGCCACCTGCGGATTCATGGCGGTGTACTTCACCACCACCGGAATCCTCATCCCGCACCTCCAGGGCAGCGCGGAGACCGGCATGGCGCGGCACAGCGCCGCGACCGCCGTGATCCTGATGCTCCTCGCGGCGATCTTCGACCTCTGCGACGGGCTGGTGGCGCGCAAGCTCCGCAGCTCGCCGATGGGCGCCGAGCTGGACAACCTCTCCGACCTGATCAGCTTCGGGCTCGCCCCCGCCTACTTCGTACTGGTGTACGGAATGGTCGCGGACGACGCCCACCAGCGCGTTTCGGCGCTGGCGGCGATCGTGGTGCTGCTGGCGGTGGTCCTGAGGCTCGCCAGATTCTCCTGCGTGACGCTGAAGGACGGCATGTTCCAGGGCATGCCGAGCCCCTTCGGTGCGCTGACGGTCGTCTCGATCGTGCTGCTGGAGCTCCCCTTCATCCCCACGCTGCTCGCCATCATCGGCGTCGCGTGGCTGATGGTGAGCCGGGTCGAGTACCCGAAACCGCGGGGTGTCCTCGCGGTGGCGATGCTCGCCTGGATCGTGGGCGCGATGGGGCTGCTGGCGGCCTGGGCGTTCGACGCCCCCGGCGGCCAGGTCCTCCTCGCCACCGGCTGTGCGCTTCAGGTGGTCATGGGCGCGGTCATCCCGCTCTTCGCGACCGCGCGGCGCGTGAACACGTTCCGCGACAACCGGCGCGAGGCGCGCGCGGCGCAGCTGCCGTAAGCGTCTGACGTACGTACGAGTGAGGGCCCCGGGGCAGCTGCCCCGGGGCCCTCACTCGTTTTCCTGTGCCCAGGCCCGTCAGCCGCCGACGGTGAAGCTCTTGGCGGCTTCCGAGATCTCCGCTTCCCGTACCACCTTCGTTCCGCCGGTCACCTTCTTGTCCGGCCGCAGGATGACCGTCTGGCGCGAGGAGGGCGCCTTCGGGTCGGTGAAGTCGTGCGTGGTGCCGAAGCCCGAGTCGTACGCGTTGATGGTCAGCAGGGCCTTGCCGACGCCCTCCCGGGTCAGATCCTTTGACGTACACGCCTTCTTCAGCGCCTCACCGAAGACCGAGGCGGCCGTCCAGCCGGCCACCACGCCGTTGTCGAGCGCGTCCGAGGGGTACGCCGCCTTGTAGTCGGCGACGAGCTTCTTGGCGGCCGGTGTGCCGGTGCCGATCGGCTCGGTGGGGCTGGCGACGTAGTAGTTCTTCATCAGCGCCGGCGCGGCCTGGGTGGCGAGAAGCTGCGGCGAGAACGCCGAGTTGTTGCCGATGATCGGCACCTGGAGCTTGACCGCCGCCGCGACACCGACGAGCGAGGCCGCCTGGCGCGGTCCCGCGCTGATGACGACCCCCTTGACGCCGGCCTTCTTGAGCGCCGCGACCTGGGCCGTCATGTCGTTGTCGGTCGGCTTGATCTTCTGCTCGACGACGGTGAGCCCGGCCTTCTCGGCCGCGTACTTCGCGCCGGCCAGCGCGTTCTCGCCGTAGTCGCCCTCGAAGTAGACGTGGCCGATCTTGTCGCCCTTCTTGAGGCCCTTGTCCTTCGTCAGGAAGTCGATGGCGTTGATGGTCTCGACGTCGTACGTATTGCCTATGACGCGGATGTAGGGGCTGCCCAGCAGCGAGGCCGACCAGGCCTGCGGGATGACCAGGCCCTTGTCCTGGCCGTCGATGCGCTGCTTGACCGCGGCGACGAAGGGCGAGCCGATGAACTGGGCGAAGCCGAGGACCTGCGGCGACAGCTCGGTGTAGCCGGAGACGGCCTTCTGCGGGTCGTAGCCGTGGTCGCGCACCACGAGTTCGACCTTCCGGCCGCAGATGCCGCCGTCGGCGTTGGTCTGCTTCGCGTACAGCTGCTGGGCCTGGGTGACGCTCTTGCCGAGGGAGGCGTAGACGCCGGTCATGTCGGTCAGTACACCGAGCTTGATCGTCTTGTCCGTGACGCCCTGACCGGTCTTGACGCCGCCGGCCCCCGCCTTGTCCTCCTTCTTGTCCTTCGCCTTCGAGCTGCACCCGGCCGCGGTCAGCGCGAGCAGCGCCGCGAGCGTGGCGGCGGTGGTCCTGGTGATCTGATTGCGCGTAGTCATCGTTACTTCCCTGAGGTTGTTGTCTTGCGCCGGAAGACTGGCCGCACCAGGCCGCCCGGCAGGAAGAGCACCACCGCGACAATGGCGGCGCCGTAGAGGTACCGGGACGCCTCGCCCGGAGCGACCCCGCCCGTACCGGGGGCGGAGACGAGGGGCAGGGCGTCGCTGTACCGGGTGAGGAGCTGCGGCAGCAGGGAGACGAAGACGGCTCCCACCACCGCTCCCGCGACCGAGCCGAGACCGCCGATGACGATCATGGCGAGGTATTCCAGGGAAAGGATCATGCCGAAGTACTCCGGCACGGTCCGCTGGAAGACCAGCGCGAGCAGCACGCCCGCGAGGCCCGCGTACATGGAGGACAGGACGAACACCGCGGCCCGGTAGCGGGCGACGGGCACCCCGATGACGCCGGCGGCGATGCGGTGGTCGCGGATGGCGTTCATGGCCCGCCCGGGGCGACCGCGCAGCACGCCGCGGGCGAAGAGCGCGCAGCCGGCCAGGGCGAGCAGGCCGACGTACCAGAGCTTCTCGGCGGAACCGAAGGGCACGGCGGCCACCAGCAGCTCGCTCTCGTCGAAGGTGATTCCGAAGAGGCTGAGCGGGGGGACGTCGCGGCCGTTGAAGCCGCCGGTCAGGTCGTGCGCGTTGAAGAGAACGTGCTGGCCGATGAAGATCAGCGCGAGGGTGGCGATACCGAGGTACGCCCCCTGGAGGCGTCCGGCGATGGGACTGAAGAGACCGCCCGCGACCCCGGCCAACGCCACCGCCAGCACTGCCGCGAGCCAGCTGGGCAGGTTCAGGCCGGTCAGGGCCCCCGTACCGTCCCCGGCGAAGACGCAGTAGCCGTACGCGCCGACGGCCAGGAAGAAGGCGTGGCCCATGGAGAGCTGGCCGGTGGCGCCGGTGAGGAGATTGAGGCCGATGGCGCCGATGGCGGCGGCCATCGCGAAGAGCCCGGCCTGGAGCCAGAAGCGCTCCAGGTAGAAGGGCAGCGCGAGGAGCAGGAGCGCTCCGGCGGTCCACAGCACCAGGCGACGGATCCGCTTGTTCGGTTCAGACACGGGCCAGCTCCTTCGTACCGAAGAGGCCGGCCGGGCGTACCAGCAGGACGGCGACCATCACGAGGTACGGGGCGAGGTCGCCGATGCCGCGCCCTAGGAAGGTCAAGTCGCCCTGGTAGCCGGTCGCCAGTGACTCGGTGATGCCGACGAGGAGGCCGCCGACGAGGGCCCCGGTCGTGGAGTCGAGCCCGCCGAGGATCGCGGCGGGGAAGGCCTTCAGCGCGGCGAGGGAGGTGGAGCGTTCGAGTCCCGGCGTCGGGAAGACGGTCAGGAAGAGCGCGGCGACGGCGGCGAGTCCGCCCGCCACGGCCCAGGCGCCGAGGGAGACCCTGCCCAGGCGTACGCCCATCAGCGCGGCGGTCTCGGAGCTCTCGGCGGCGGCGCGCATCGCCACGCCCCAGGAGGTGAAGCGGAAGGAGAGCAGGAAGACCGTGATGAGCAGGCCCGCGGCGACGAACGCGGCGATGCGGGTGTGCGCGACGCTCACGCCCCCGAAGGTCAGCACCGAGTCGCCCCATGGATCGCCGAGGGCGAGCACATCGGTGCCGATGCGCCGGGTCAGCTCGGTGGTGAGGAGGATGTCGACGCCGATGGTGACGATGGCGAGCACGCTGTGGTTCGAGCCCCGGTAGCGGCGCATCACCAGGAACTCGACCCCGGCGCCGACGGCGGCGGCGCCGCCGATCCCGGCGAGCAGGGCGAGCCAGAAGCCGATGTCGTCGTGCAGGACGGCGGTGACGTAGCCGCCGGCGAGCAGCAGCGAGGCGTGGGCGAAGTTGACGACCTCGGTGGCACGGAAGATCACCACGAAGCCGAGGGCGATCAGGGCGTAGACGGAACCGATCGATATCCCGTTGAGGAGAAGCTCGGCGAAGGTGGTCATGAGGGGGCCTCCTCTCCCAGGTAGGCGCGGACGACGGCGGGGTCGGACTGGACGGACGCGGGCGTGCCGTCGGCGATCAGCCGCCCGAAGTCGAGGACGGTCACGGAGTCTGCGAGCCGCATCACGACGCCCATGTCGTGCTCGACCAGCACGATGGAGATGCCGAGGCTGTCCCGTACGCCCGCGACGATGGAGGCGGTGACGCGTCGTTCGTCGGCGGTCATGCCGGCGACCGGCTCGTCGAGGAGCAGCAGTCTGGGCTCCATGCACAGGGCACGGGCCAGCTCGGCGAGCTTCTGCTGCCCGTACGGCAAGGTGCCCGCGGGACGGCTGAGTTGATTTTCGAGTCCCACGAACGCGGCGATTTCCCGCACCCGTTCACGGTGCCGCGCCTCCTCCCGTACGGCGGAAGGCAGCCGCAGCCCCGCCGCGACGAAGCCGGTACGGGTGAGCCGGTGACGGCCGAGCATCAGGCTGTCCTCGACGGTGACGCCGGGCGGCAGGGCGAGGTTCTGGAAGATCCTGGCGATGCCGAGATCCGCGATGCGGTGGGGTGCGAGACCGGTCAGCTCTTCGCCGCCGAAGCGGACGCTGCCCGAGGTCGCCCGGTACACGCCCGAAAGGACGTTGAAGCAGGTGGACTTGCCGGCGCCGTTGGGACCGATGACGGCGTGGACGGTTCCGGGCCGTACGGTGAAACTGACCGCGTCCAGCGCGGTGAGACCGGCGAACCGGACCGTCAGGTCCTTTACTTCCAGCGCCGTCGCTTCGGTGCTCATCGCTTCTCCCCCCAGACACTGAGGGTGCGGTGGGCCGCCACGGCCTCGGAGGCGTCGGCCGCGGCCTCCTCGTCGACGACGCCCAGGTAGCGGCGGCGTACCTCGTCGGACGCGGCAAGCTCATCGGCGGGCCCGGACAGCACGACCTCTCCCACATCGAGGACGTACGCGTGCGAGGCGAGGCGCAGCGCGATGGCCGCGTTCTGTTCGACGAGCAGCACGGCCGTGCCCTGTTCGTTGATCTCGGTGATCGTCTCGGCGATCCGCTGGGCCATCAGCGGGGCGAGCCCGAGCGACGGCTCGTCGAGCAGGAGCAGTTTCGGTCCGGCCATCAGGGCTCTGGCGACCGCGAGCATCTGCTGCTCGCCGCCGGAGAGCAGGCCTGCGCGCTGCCCGGCGCGTTCGGCCAGTACCGGGAACAGTTCGTGGACCCGTCGCAGTGCGGCGGCCTGGGCGGCGCGGTTGCCGGTGGAGCCGAGTGCGCCGGCGCGCAGATTGTCGGCGACCGTCATCCGCGCGAACACCTGGCGCCCTTCCGGCACCTGACACAGCCCGGCGGCCACCACCCGGTCCGGTGACAGTCCGGTCAGCGGCCGGCCCCCGAAGGCGACGGTGCCTTCGGTGACCGCTCCGCCGTGAAACGACAACGTGCGGGAAATGGCGCGCAGGAGCGTGGACTTGCCCGCTCCGTTGCTGCCCAGTACGGCGACCACGGCCCCCTCGGGCAACGTCAGCGACACGTGTCGCAGCGCCCTCACGGGTCCGTATCCCGCCGACAGATCCCGTATTTCCAATGCGGCGCCAGCCATGGCACCCCTTCCTCGGGCCGTTCGGTGGCGCTCACCTCAGCACCGGCGGACCCCGCGCGTCCACGGTTGGCGGCACAACCGCTGCCGGTGACCAGCCGCGCGTACGGCCGGTTGTGCACGCGCACAACACCGCGTGTCAGGGGGCTGCCAGACAGGCCCGGGTCGTGACACGCTCCGGCCCATGAGTGGCCGCAGAGCACGGACGGGGCACGACTGGGCGGTGCTGACCGAGGCGGGTACGGCGCTGCTGGAGCGGCTGCCGGAGCTGGTGGACCAGCACGTGCGCGAGCTGCACACGCACTCGCCGCTGTACGCGCAGGTCCTGTCCCAGGACCAGCACTGGCAGGAGATCGAGCAGGCGATGCGGATAGGCATCGAGGCGATCTCGGCCCCGAAGTCGCAGCCGCGCCGCGATCTGGAGTACGCGGAGTGGACGGGCCGGCGCCGGGCGCAGCAGGGCTTCCCGCTGGAGCTGCTGGTGCACTCCTATCGGCAGGCGGGCTATCTGATCTGGGACGCGCTGCTGGAGGGAGCGGCGGGAGCGGCGGGATCGGCGGGAACGGAGGGATCGAGGGGCGGCGATCCGGAGAAGCTCGCGGTGCTGATGCGGGCGGCGACGACGGTGTTCGCGGCGGTGGACGCGGAGACGGCGATGGCGTCGGAGGCGTACCGGGCGACCGAGGCCGAGCTGCGCCACCGTACGGACGAACGGCTCCAGGCGCTGCTCGACGCGCTGCTGGAGGGCAAGGAGTCTCCTCCTGGCCTGGCGGCCCGCGCGGCGGCCGGTCTCGACCTGCCGGAGCAGGGGCGGTACGCGGTGGTGGTGCTGCGGCTGGAGCGGCGGGACGGGCGCGAGCCCTTTCACCGGCGTATTCAGGGCACCGGGATGCGGTTCATCTGGCGGATGCGTACGGACTGCGAGGTGGGCGTGGTCTCGCTGGGCGAGGAGACGACACTGGCCGCGCTGTCGGAGCTCCTTGCCGGGCGGTGTCCGGGCCCCGGCGGCATCAGTCCGGTGGTGAACGGCCTCGCCGGCCTGGGCAAGGCCCGTCGGCTGGCGGACCTGGCGCTGCGGACGTGCGCGCCGGACGCGACCGGGATCGTACGGCTCGACGAGCGGATGCCGACGGCGCTGGTGGTGAGCCAGCCGGAGCTGGCGGGTCAGCTGGTGGCGGACGTGTTCGGCGCCGTGCTGGAGCTGGACCCGGCGGACCGGGTGGTGCTGCTGGAGACGCTGGACGCGTGGCTGGCGTGCGAGGGGTCGGCGGGGCGGGCGGCCGGGCGGCTGTACTGCCACCGGAATACGGTGTTCAACCGGTTGCGGCGGCTGGAGCAGTTGACGTCCCGCTCGCTGTCGCGGCCGCGGGATCTGATCGAGATGACGCTGGCGTTGGACGCGTTTCGGTTGTCCGGGGCGTGAGGTGCGGGTGGCGTGAGCGGGCGCCGGCCCCTGGTCCGGGTGCGGAGGGCGCGAGCGGGCCGTGGGTTGCCTGCGGCGCTGTCCCCTACCCGCCCCTTCCCGAAACTGGGGGCAAGCCCCCAGCCGCCCCCCGGACGCCCTACGGGCGTGTCCTCAAACGCCGGACGGGCTGGATATTGCCCCCTGGGCAACTTCAGCCCCTCCGGCGTTTGAGGAGCGGGGTCTGGGGCAGCGCCCCAGGGGCACCCGCCCCCCAGGACCGTCAGGTC
>NZ_JBEXNQ010000056.1:0-13679 GCF_040611155.1 Streptomyces sp. NPDC002994 | reverse complement strand
TCGCCCTGCTTCATGCCGGCGCCGTTGCGCGAGACGAGCTGGCGGTACGCCGTCGAGTTGACCAGGCCGGGGGCCGCCGCCTCCTCCCAGCTGAGATGGTCGGGCTTCGGCATCAGCTGATTGGACTTGACGAGCGCGATCTCGGCGAGGCCGCCGAAGTTCGTCTCGAAGCCCCAGATGCGCTGCTCGGGGTCGAGCATCGTGTCGTTGTGCCCGTCGGAGCTCTCCAGCTCGACCGACAGGCAGTGCGCGACCACCTCGTCGCCCGGCCGCCAGGCGTTCACACCCGGGCCGGTGCGCAGCACCACACCCGCCAGGTCGGAACCGATCACGTGGTACGGCAAGTCATGGCGCGCGCTCTGCGGCGACAGCCTTGCGTACCGCTCCAGGAACCCGAACGTCGGCACCGGCTCGAAGATCGAGGACCACACCGTGTTGTAGTTCACCGAGCTGGCCATCACCGCCACCAGCGCCTCGCCGGGACCCAGTTCAGGCGTCGCCACGTCCTGGACGTGCAGCGACTTGCGCGGGTCCTTCTCGGCGCTGGGTATCCCGGTGAACATCTCCGTCTCCTCCTTGCGGAGGGTCACCGCGCGGTAGGACCCGGGCAGTTCGAGTGCGGAGAAGTCGGCGGAGACGGCCGATGCCGAGCCGCCGTCCTGCCGGTCGAGCGAGTCGATCGCGTCGACGATGTGCTGCATCCTGCGTTCCCTTCCGTGTGCCGTGCCGTGTGCCGTGCCGTGTGCCGTGCCGGTCGTCTCTTAGGGCCGCACGCCCACGAAGAGCCCGCGGCCGGTGGCAGCCTGCGGGAGGAATTCGACGCCGAGTCCCGCCGCGGCGAAGGCCGCCTCGTACTGCGCGCGCGAGAAGAGCGTGATCCGGTGGGTCTCCTTCAGGTGCTCCACACCCTCCCCCGGGACACCGACCAGGTAGTCCACGTCGATCCGGGTCGCGCCGTCCTCGAGTGCCGAGTGGGAGAAGCGGGCGATGGTGCGGCCCTCGGCCTCTACGAGGCTCGCGCCGACGTACCCCGGTGTGAACGTCTCCGGGAACCACCAGGGGTCGACGACCACGACCCCGCCGGGCGGCAGATGTGCGGCGAACCGGCCGATCGCCGCGTTCAGTTCCCCCTGGTCCCGCATGTGCCCGATGGAACTGAACATGCAGATCACGGCATCGAAGCGACGCCCGAGAGCGAAGTCCCGCATGTCGCCCGGGTGAATGCGGACGGCCGGGTTGCGCCGCTGTGCGATGTCCAGCATGTCGGGGGACACCTCCACCCCGGCCACCTCCTGGAAGAACTCACCGAGGTGCCGCAGGTGCATTCCCGTGCCGCACGCCACGTCGAGGAGGGAGCGGGCCCGCGGACACCGCTGGGTGACGAGGCGCGTGAGCTCCTTGGCCTCCGCCTGGTAGTCCTTGCCCTTGCCCTGGTGCACCAGGTCGTACAACCGGGCTACGTCACCGCTGTATTCGAGGTTCATGGGGCTCCGTAAGTTGTTAGGCGGCCCGGGAGGGCCGGATGTGGCTTATGGGGTTCTGCCTTCAGTGGCTTCCAAGGAGTGGCCGTCCGGCTCTCCGGGGCGCCCTGGCTGCTGATTGAGATGTGCGTTGTGGTCGCTGATTACGGAGATGACAGCGGGGTGTTCCTCGGGCCGACGGCAGTGTGTGCGGAACGAGGAGGGGCGAGTGAGCGAGCGACAGGGCAGGGCCTGGGCCGGCATCGACGCGGGCAAGGGCCATCACTGGGCGGCAGTGGTTGATGAGGCCGGTGCGACACTGTGGTCGAAGAAGATCGACAAGGACGAGTCGGCGATCCTGACCGCGCTCGGCCAAATCCTGGACCTGGCCGATGAGATCAGTTGGGCCGTGGACATCTCCGGCACGTCCTCCGCGCTGCTGCTGGCCCTGCTCGCGGCCCACGGACAACAGGTCGTCTACGTCCCCGGCCGGACGGTCAACCGCATGTCCGGGGCCTACCGGGGCGAGGCCAAGACCGACGCCCGTGACGCCTACGTCATCGCCGAAACAGCCCGCCACCGCCGGGATTTCGCCACGATCGACGTGCCCGCCCAGCTGGCCGCCGACCTCGCGCTGCTGACCGCCCACCGCTCGGACCTGGTTGCCGACCGGGTGCGGATGATCAACCGCCTGCGGGACGTGCTCACCGGCGTCTTCCCAGCGCTGGAGCGGGCCTTCGACTACTCCAGCCACAAGGGTGCGCTGGTGCTGCTGACCGGCTATCAGACTCCGGCCGCCATCCGCCGCCGCGGGCGGGCGAGGCTGACCGCCTGGCTCGCCAACCGCAGCGTGCGCAATGCCGACAGCGTGGCCTCCACTGCCCTGGAGGCTGCTGATGCCCAGAACACCGCGCTGCCCGGCGAGGACGTCGCCGCCAAGATCGTCGGCGACCTGGCCGCGCAGATCCTGGGCCTCGACGACCGGCTCAAGCGCATCGACAAGCAGATTCGCGACACCTTCCGCAGCCATCCGCAGGCCGAGATCATCGAATCCCTGCCGGGTATGGGGCCGATTCTCGGTGCGGAGTTCGTCGTCGGCGCCGGCGACCTGACCGCCTATGCAGACGCCGGCCACCTCGCCTCGGCGGCCGGGCTCGTGCCTGTTCCTCGTGACTCGGGGCGCCGGACCGGCAACCTGCACCGGCCCAAGCGATACAGCCGTCGCCTTCGCCGGGTGTTCTACATGTCGGCGCAGACCAGCATCATCCGCGAGGGACCGAACCGGGACTTCTACCTCAAGAAGCACGGAGAGGGCTGTGAACACGTCCAGGCCATCATCTGCCTGGCCCGCCGACGAGCGAGCGTTTTGTGGGCTCTTTTGCGCGACAACCGGCTCTTCACCCCCGCCCTGCCGGTCGCGCAAGCGGCTTGACTTCATCATTGAGACTCCTTGCGAGATCAGCCGCGGCGGTGCGCGGCTGTGAGGCTTTCCAGGCGGGGGACGATCGCGGCCGGGGTGGGCGCGGCGAGCATCTCGTCGGCGAGGCGGCGGGCGGCCTCGGCCATCTTGCGGCTCTCCAGGGCCCGCACGACGGCGCCGCGCAGCGTCTTCACGCCCAGCTCGCCGGGGTCCAGGGCGATCCCGGCGCCCGCCTCGGCGAGTTGCAGCCCCTTGAGCGGGGCGTCCCAGAGGGAGGCCACGACGATCTGCGGGACGCCGTGCACGGTGGCCGTGAAGCAGGTGCCCGCTCCTCCGTGGTGGACGATCGCGGCGCAGCTCGGCAGCAGGACGTCCAGGGGGACGAAGTCGACCACGCGCACGTTGTCGGGCAGCCCCGCGGCGTCCGGGAGCTGCGCGGTGTCGAGAGTGGCGACGATCTCGGCGTCCACGTCGGCCAGCCCGGCCAGCAGTTCGTGGAACGGTACGTCGTCCGTGCCGTACGTCTCCCGGGTGGAGACGCCCAGCGTGATGCAGACCCGGGGCCTGGTGAGCGGCTCGGACAGCCAGCCGGGGACGACCGAGGCGCCGTTGTACGGGACGAAGCGCACGGGCACGACCTCGCCCGCCACGGGCAGGCGCAGGCTCGCGGCGCTGGGGTCGACCGTCCACTGCCCGGCGAACAGTTCCTCGACCGTGTCCTCGTCGGCGTCGAGCCCGTGGCGCTCCAGGGTCCAGGTGAGCCATTCGCCGACCGGATCCTCGCGCTGCTCGGCGGGGCGTTCAGCGAGCAGCGCGGTGAACTGCTGCCGTGCGTTGAGGACCACGTCCGGGCCCCACAGCAGCCGGGCGTGCGCGGCGCCGCAGGCGTGCGCGGCGACGGGCCCGGCGTAGGTGAAGGGTTCCCATAGCACGAGGTCCGGTTTCCAGGAGCGCGCCAGTGCCACCATGTCGTCGATGGTGCTGTCGCCGTTGAGCGGCGAGAAGCACATGGCCGACATGATCGTCTGCTGCCCGAGGGCGTGTTCCCAGGAGAGCGGCTCGTGGCGGGTGTCCACGAAGTCCATGCCCTGCTGGTAGAGGACGAGGTCGTCGCCGATCTCGGTGATCAGCTCGATGATGGCCCCGTCGTCGCCCACCGGTACGGCGCTCAGTCCGGAGCCGGTGATGGTGGCGGTCAGCGACGGCTGGCTGGCGACCCGCACGTCGTGCCCGGCGGCGCGCAGTGCCCAGCCGAGAGGGACCAGGTTGTAGTAGTGCGTGTTGTGCGCGAACGACGTCAGCAGGATCCGCATGGGAGGTCCCTCCTCAGTTCCGTGCGGCGGTGGCGGTCGGGGTACGGGCGGCCGGTGCGGCGGCAACGGGGAGGCGGGCGTGTCCGTGCAGGACCGGTGAACGGCGGCGCCGCACGGCCGGCCCGGTGGCGCGCAGACCGGGGAGCCGCACGGCCAGCGCGCCCAGTGCGGCTTCGGCGACCGCCCTGACCAGGGGCCCGGCGAGGCGGAAGTGCAGGTCGCCGGGAAGCCCGAACGGCCCGGGTACGGGCTCGGGCCGCGCCAGGTCGAAGGGGGCGGTCCGGATGTGGCCGCCGCCGCTGCCGGAGGCGGGCGGGACGCCGTTGCCGGACGCGGGGATGCCGTCGCGCCCGGCCGGATCGCGGTTGACGGCGGCGACCAGGATCACGACCCGGCCGTGCGCGGGGATGCGCTCCCCCGCGACCTCCGTGTCCTCGCGGGCCGCCCGCCACTCCAGGCGGACGGGCGGTGCGACGCGCAGGGTCTCCGTCACCGCGGCAGCCGCGAGGGCGGGGTCCTGGGCGAGTGCGGCCCATTGTCCGGGGTGCGCCAGCAGTTCCTGTACGGCGTTGGCGATGAGAGTCGTGGCGGGTTCCGCCGCGCCGACGGCCAAGGTGCGGGCGGCGGCGACCGCGTCGGGTTCCCGGCCGGCCGGTGTCCCGCCCAGGGCGGACGCCAGTACGGCCGTCAGCTCGGACTCCGCGCGCGCCCCCGCCACGGCGTCCGGGAGGAGCTGCGGGCACAGGACGCTGTCCAGGGTGCGGCGGCAGCCGGCCAGCGCCTCGTCGAACGCGGCGGCCGATTCCCCGGGCACACCGAGCTGGTCGCGCAGGACCAGCGCGGGCAGCCTGCGGGCGTACGCGTCGACGAGGTCTGCCGTGGCGCCGTCGGCCAGGGCCGCCGCCACGCCCTCGAGGAGGACGTGGGCCAGCCTCTCGGCCGACTCGCGCAGCGCCGCCCCGTGCGGCGCCGGTATCAGGGGGCCGCCCCAGGCGGTGAACGCCCCGTACCGTTCGCAGCGGGCGCGGTCCGCGTCGAGCGCGGTGCCCGACAGGGGGAGTTCGCGCGCGCCGGGCCGCAGTCCGTCGGCCGTGAGCCAGTCGAAGGCCGGTGCGGCGATCACCTCGTCCGCGACGGCCCGGCTCGCCGTTACCCAGGTGTCCGGCAGTTCGCTGCGGAAGAGCGGGCCGTGGGCCCGTATCCGCTCCTCGTAGGGGGCCGGGTCGGTGGTCTCGGCGCGCAGCAGGAGTGCGTACGGGTCGTCCATGGTGCCGGCGAACCACTGGGTGGCGCGGGTGAGTTGCAGGCGGCGGCCGACGGTGGCCGGATCTTCCGTGGTCGGTGCGGGGCTCACTGGTGCCTCTCGTCGTCGGTGGTGCCGGCCGCCGGGCGGGTGTCCGCGACGGGGAGGCGCAGGCCGTCGAGCCAGTGGACGACGGCGCGTGCGGTGTCGGGCGCGTGCTCGCCCATCACCGTGAAGTGGGTACCGGGCAGCGCGGTGGCGGTGTGCGCGTCCGCCCAGCTCGACTGCCAGCCGTCCGGCGGGCCGCTCCACTCGCCGAGGGGCTCGGAGGCCCGCAGGTGCAGGACGGGTGCCCGGGTGACCCGCGGCTGCCAGTCGAGCAGCATCCGGTGGTACGCGGCCATGGCGGTCAACCGGGTGTCGTCGAGGGGGACGGCGGAACGCTCGGCCACCCAGTCGAGCATCTCGTGGCGCCACACGCCCATCGCCCCGGGATCGCCGGGCGTGTAGACGTCGACGAGTACGAGGCCGGCGGGCCCGCCTCCTTCCGCCTCCAGGCGGCGGGTGAGGGCGTGGGCCAGATTGGCGCCCGCGGAGTGTCCCAACAGTACGAAGGGGCGCCCGGCGGTGTGCCGGGCGAGTGCGGCGGCCTGCGAGCCGAGGAGCACGTCGAGCGAGGCGGGCAGGTCCTCGCCCTGCTCGAAACCGGGTTGCGGCAGGGCGGTGAGGTCGCACCGACCGTCGAGGGCCCGGGCCAGGGGGAGGAACTCGTGCGGGCCCGACGCGACGGAGGTGCCGGAACAGCCGATGATCAGCGGCCGGGCCGGTTGGCCGGGCCGGCTCGTCCTGGCCGGCCCGCCCGGTGCGGCGGGGGCGCTGCTCAGAGCCACCGGGGTCGTGGGCCGGGCGTCGGCGCTCCGGAAGGCGGGGCGGAAGGCGGCGGCCGCGGCGAGGAGGTCGATCGCCTCGCCGACCCGGCGGGTCCGGACCGCCTCCTCGTACAGGACGGTGAAGCTGCTGCGTACCCGCGGCTGCGGGGCGCCGTCGGCCGGGTCGGGCGCGCGGTCGCCGCTGCCTTCGTCCCGGCCCGCGGCGAGCAGGCCGGCGAGGTGACCGGCGAGCGCGCGGGGGGTGTCGTGGTCGAAGAGGACCGTGGCGGGCAGTTCGACGTCCAGCGCCACGGCCAGTCGGCGGCGCAACTGGACCGTGGCCAGGGAGTCGAAGCCGAGCAGCGGGAACCGATCGTCGGCCGGGACGTCCTGCGGGTCCGGATGCCCGAGCAGGTCGGCGGTCTCGTCGCGGACCAGGGCGAGCAGGGCGGCCGGGCGGTCGCGGGGGCCGAGCCGTGCGACGTGTTGGCGCGGGGTGCCGGATCCATCGGCCGGCCGGTCGGTGGGGCGCGGGACGGTATGGGGCCGTGTGTCCGGTAGTTCGGAGATCAGCGGGCTGGGCCGGAAGGCGGTGAACCCGTCGGCGAACCGGGGCCAGTCCATGTCGGTGACGATGAGACAGGCGTCGTCGCCTCCGACGGAACGGGCGAGCACGTCGAGCGCCGCCGCCGGGGCCATGGCCCGTACGCCACGACGGCGCAGGTACTCGGCGCCGTCACCGTCGCCCATCCCCTCCCCCGCCCACACACCCCACGCGAGAGAGGTGGCGCGGAGACCGTCGGCGCGGCGGCGCTGGGCGAGGGCGTCGAGTTCGGCGTTGGCGGCCGCGTAGGCGCCCTGCCCGGCGCTGCCCCACGCGCCGGCCCCGGACGCGTACAGCACGAACGCGTCCAGGTTGTGGGAGCGCGTCAGCTCGTCGAGGTTCCGCGCACCGGCGACCTTGCCGGAGCAAACCTCGGCGAACAGGCCGGGGTCTGTTCGAGTCAGGGGGGCGACCTGCGGGACGCCGGCGGCGTGGAAGACCGCGGTGAGCGGGGGATCCGCCGGGGCGGCGGCCAGCACGTCGGCCAGCGCGTCGCGGTCCGCGACGTCGCACGCCGCGAACGTCACCTTGACACCCCGTTCCAGCAGTTCCGCCTCGAGCGCGGCAGCCGCTCGGCCACGGCCGCCGTGGCGGCCCACGAGCAGCAGGTGCTCCGCCCCGTTGCGGGCCAGCCAGCGGGCGAGGTGTCCGCCGAGGGCACCGGTACCGCCGGTGACGAGCACCGTCCCCCGCGGCCGGTAGCGCGCGGCGCCCGGCTCCGGATCGGCGCGGACCAGCCGGCGGCCGTGCCCGCCGGAGTCGCGGACCGCCGTCTGGTCCTCGGGGCCGTCGAGCAGCCGGACCGCCTCGGCCCAGTGGGCGTCCCGCGCGGAGACGGGCAGGTCGATCAACCCGCCCCACCGCAGGGGCATTTCGAGTGCGGCAGTGCGGCCCAGACCCCACAACTGCGCTCCGGCACCCGTGGGCCGTTCGGCACGGTCCACGGCCACCGCGTCCTGGGTCACGCACCACAGGCGAGCGGGCACCGCCTCGTCCTCCATCGTCTGGGCCAGGGCCAGGGTCGCCAGCACCCCCGCCGCCACCGGGCCGTGCTCCGGGTGCTCCCGATCATCGACGCCGAGGAGCGACAGCACGCCGGGACCGGTGCCGTCTGTGTCACTTTCCGTGTCACCTCCGGGCCGCGCGGCGGGCAGGGCCCGCGCGAGCAGGGCGGCCAGCGAGGACCGGTCCGCACCGTCCACGTCGACGGGGAGCGGGACAACGTGCGCGCCCACGGCCGTCAGGGCCCGCTCGGCGGACCGGGCGAGTGCGGCGCCCCTGCCCCGGTCGGGGTGGACCAGCAGCCAGGACCGGCGCGCGGCGGCCGGGAGGGCCGGGGCCGCGGGCAGCGATCGCCATACGGTGCGGTAGCGCCAGTCGGGGAGCGCGCGCCCGGCGGCAGCGGTGGGTTCGATCCAGTACCGGCGGTGTTGGAAGGGGTACACCGGCAGAGGGACGCGCCGGGCGCCGGAGCCTGCGAAGAGCGCGGCCCAGTCGAGGTCGGTGCCGGTGGTGTACGCGGTGGCGACCGCCCGGAGCACGGTGGCACTCGCGGCGGGCCGCGCGGGCGCGCTCTCCCCGCCGCCCCGGGCGGGGCGACGCAGTACGGGCAGCAGCGTGACGTCGAGGTCGTCGGCGAGGCACTCCTGCGCCATCGCGCTCAGTGCTCCGCCCGGGCCGATCTCCATGAACGTGGTGACGCCTTGCGCGCGTGCGCTTCGTACGCCGTCGTGGAACCGGACGGTCCGCCGGACGTGCTGGACCCAGTGCTCGGGACGGCGCAGTGCGTCGGGCCCGATGGGTTGCCCGCCGGTCGCGTGGGCGATGACCGGAATGTGCGGGGCGCGGTAGTTCAGGCCTTCGGCGACGTCCCGGAAGTCGGCCAGCATGCCCTCCATGAGGGGCGAGTGGAAGGCATGGCTGACGCGTAGCCTCTTGGTGGCCCGGCCCAGCGACGCGAACCGTGCGGCCAGCGCCGCCACCGGCTGCTCCGCGCCCGATATCACCACGGCCTCGGGCCCGTTGACCGCCGCGACGCCCACCGGGGCGGAGGTGGCGGCCAGCAGGTCGAGGACCTCCGACTCGGATGCCCGTACGGACACCATGGCTCCGCCCTCCGGCAGTTCCTCCATCAGCCGGCCGCGCGCGGCGACCAGGGCACAGGCGTCGTCAAGATCGAGGATTCCGGCGGCGTGCGCGGCGGTGATCTCCCCCACGGAGTGCCCGAGCAGCCGGTCCGGCCGCAGGTTCCAACTCGTCAGGAGCCGGAACAGCGCGACCTCGACGGCGAAGAGCGCGGCCTGCGTGTACCGCGTGCGGTCCAGCAACTCCGCGTCCGGGCTGCCCGGTTCGGCGTCCAGCACCGCTGACAGCGGCCGGTCGAGGCCGGGGTCGAGCCGCACGGCGACCTCGTCCAGGGCGGTGGCGAACGCCGGAAAGGCGGCACGCAGGTCGCCCGCCATCTTGAGGCGCTGGCTGCCCTGCCCCGGGAACACGAACGCGAGCTTGCCGTCACGCCGGCGTACCCCGCTGACCACTTGGGGGGCGCGGCGCCCCTCCGCGGCCGCGCGCAGGCCGTCCGCGAGTTCGGCACGGGTGGAGCCGAGCAGGACCGCACGGTGCTCGAACGCGCTGCGGGTGGCCGCCAGCGAGTAACCGATGTCGAGCGCGTCCGCGTCCGGCGCATCGCGCAGGTGCCGGTGGAGCCGGTCGGCCTGGTCGCGCAGGGCGGCTTCCCCACGGCCGGACACGACCCACGCCACGGGAGCGGACGCGGGGGCGGGCCGCGCACCCGTGGACGCGGGCGGGGGCGGGGGCGGGGGCGCGGGTGCTTCCTCCAGGACGACATGGGCGTTGGTCCCGCCGACGCCGAAGGCGGAGACCGCGGCGCGCCGGGGGCTGCCCGCCCGCTGTTCCCAGGGAACGGACTCCGTAAGAAGCCGCACGGCGCCCGCCGACCAGTCCACGTGTGGGGTCGGGGTGTCGACGTGGAGAGTACGCGGCAGCGTTCCGTGCCGCATCGCCTGCACCATCTTGATGACCCCGCCGATCCCGGCGGCGGCCTGTGCGTGCCCGATGTTGGACTTCAGCGACCCCAGCCACAGGGGCCGGCCCCGGGTCCGTCCCTGGCCGTACGTGCCGAGGAGCGCGCCCGCCTCGATGGGGTCGCCGAGCCTGGTCCCGGTGCCGTGCGCCTCCACCGCGTCCACCTGGTCGGCCGTCAGCCGCGCATCCGCGAGCGCCTGCCGGATGACCAGCTGCTGGGCGGGGCCGCTGGGCGCGGTCAGACCGTTGCTGGCGCCGTCCTGGTTGACGGCCGAACCGCGTACCAGCCCGAGCACCCGGCGGCCGTCCCTCAGCGCGTCACTCAGCCGCTGGAGCACCAGCACCCCGACGCCCTCCGCCCATCCGGTGCCGTCCGCGTCCGCCGAGAAAGCCTTGCACCGGCCATCCGCGGCCAGCCCCTTCTGCCGGGAGAACTCGACGAACGCGGCCGGGTCCGGCATGACCGCCACCCCCGCTCCCAGCGCCAGGTCGCACTCGCCGCGCCGGAGCGCCGCGACCGCCACGTGCAGCGCCACCACGGACGACGAGCAAGCCGTCTCGATGGTCATCGAGGGGCCCTGCAGCCCCAGGACGTACGACACGCGCCCGGACAGCACCGCGTCCGCGCTGCCCGTCAGCAGGTGCCCCTCCGACCCTGCCGGGACCCGGCGCGGGTCGGAGGCGTAGTCCGAGTGCGCCGCTCCGACGTACACACCGGTGCGGCTGCCGCGCAGCGCGTGGGGGGCGAACTCGGCCCGTTCGAGAGCCTCCCAGCAGACTTCGAGGAGGTGGCGCTGTTGCGGATCCATCACCACCGCCTCCCTCGGCGAGATGCCGAAGAACGCGGCGTCGAACTCCGCCGCACCCCTCAGGAACCCCCCTTCGCGGCAGTATGTGGTCCCCTGCGCCTCCGGGTCGGGGTCGTACACGCCGTCGACGTCCCAGCCGCGGTCGGCGGGAAACGGCCCCACCGCGTCCGTCCCGCCGGCGACCAGCTCCCACAGCGCCTCGGGCGAGTCGACGCCACCGGGATAACGGCAGGCCATGCCGATGATGGCGACGGGTTCATGGCCGGCGTCTTCGAGTTCGCGGTTGCGCCGCCGAAGCCGCTCGGCCTCTTTCATGGACGTGCGCAGGGCCTCCACCAGCTTCTCTGTGGAGGTGTCGGCGGAGGACGTAGGCATGAGGGGTGTTCCTCTCGCAGCGGGGGCGAAACGGTCCGTACGGGCGGACGGACGGGCAGGGAGCGGGGGTTGGGAAGGGGGGAAGAAGGAGTTCGGTGGGAGAGCGGGGACGTGGCGCGGGTCAGGCGCCGGATTCCCCCAGCGCGAGCGCGATCAGCGCGTTGTCGTCCAACGCGTCGATGGCGTCGAGTGGGTCGGGTCCGGCGCGGCCGTCGAGCCCGGAGGAGGTCTCCGCCGCCTGGCGGGACCCGGACGTGTGTACCGCCGCCAGGGCGAGCATCGGTTCGAGCAAGCCCGCTTCGCGCAGCGCGTCCAAGGACAGCGACGCCAGCGCCGTCCTGATCCGCGCCTCCTCGCTCCGCGACTCCCCGGCCAGGACACGCGCCTCCAGCAGCTCGGCCAGGTGGTCTGCGACCGACTCCGCCGTCGGGTGGTCGAACACCAGGGTCGGCGGCAACTTGGCACCCACCTCCCGGCCCAGCCGGGTGGCCACCTCGACGGCCGTGAGCGAACTGAACCCGAGGTCCCTGAAAGCCTGGTCGGCCGGAACCTCCCCGGCCCCCGCGTAACCCAGTACGACGGCCACCTGCCGCCGGACCACATCGAGCAGCAACTCCTGCCGCTCGACCGGGCCGGACGCGGTGAACCGCGCGAAGAGCCCCTGGCCGCCAGCGCTCTCCGCGCCGTCCTCGTCCCGCTTCCTCGCCTCGCCCGTTCCGGGGAGGTCGCCGATCAACGGGCTGGGCCGGAACGCGGTGAACGACCGGGCGAACCGGGGCAGGTCGAGATCCGCTACGGCCACGCAGGTGTCACCGCGCTCCAGAGCCGCACCGAGGGCCTCCACAGCCCGCTCCGGGGGCATGACGCGCAGGCCGCGCTCGCTGAGGAACTCCGCACCCTCGCCCTCGCCCATACCACCCCCACCCCACAGACCCCAGGCGATCGCGGTGGCCGGCAGGCCGTCGGCGCGACGCCGCTCGGCGAGGGCGTCGAGCGCCGCGTTCGCCGCCCCGTACGCCGCCTGCCCACCGCTGCCCCAGACGCCGGCACCCGACGTGTAGATCACGAAGGCGTCGAGGTCCCGCCCGCGGGTGAGTTCGTCCAAGTGGCGGGCCCCGGCGACCTTGCCGCCGTACACATCCGCCATGCCGTCAGTACGCAGACCGAGGAACGCACCGGAATGCGGTACGCCCGCGGTGTGGAACATGGCGGCCGGGGGATGCTCGTCCAGCAGCACCGCCAGTGCCTCACGGTCGGCGACATCGCACGCTGCCACCGTGACCCGGGCACCCAACTCCTCAAGCTCCGCCGTCAACAGGGCCGCCCCGGGGGCGTCCATACCCCGACGACTGGTGAGCACCAGATGCTCGGCACCGTTCGCCGCCAGCCAACGAGACACATGTCCCCCGAGCGCACCGGTACCCCCCGTCACCAACACCGTCCCCCGCGGGGTGTAGGCCGGGCCACCACCTGCCGCTCCCGCCGCGGCGGGTGCCAGCCTGCGCCCGTAAGTGCCGGACGCTCGTACGGCCACCTGGTCCTCGGCACCGGCCGCCGCCAGCGTCCGCACCAGCTGCCGCAGGCACCGGGCGTCCGGCGCGTCGGGGAGGTCCACGAGCCCTCCCCACAGGGCGGGCAGTTCCAGCGCGATGCCGCGCCCGACACCCCAGACCTGGGCACCCGCTGTGGAAGGCCGCTCTCCCGCCGTCACGGCGACGGCCCGGCGCGTGACGGTCCACAGCCGCGCGCCCCTGCCGGCGTCCGACGCCGCCTGGGCGAGGAGCACCGTACCGACGGTGGCACGGTCGAGCACGGGGTGGCCGGGGTGCGGCCGCTCGTCCATCGGGAGGAGGGAGAGGATGCCGTCCCAGGTGCCGGAGAGCCGCGCGGCAAGGCCGTCACGCCCCAGTGCCACGGGGTCGACCACGAGCGGACTCACGGTGGCGCCGTGGTCGCGGAGTGCGTTGCCGATGTCGTCTGCGAGGCCGGGATCCGTACCTTCCGGCAGTACTAGCAACCAACGCCCCGACAACCGGGGCACCTCCGGCACCGACAGCCCTTTCCACACCACCTGATAACGCCACGCCTCGATCCCGGCAGGCTCCACGGAACCGCGCACACGGCCAGGACCACGAGGAGCGGTTTCGAGCCAGTAGTGGGTGCGCTGGAAGGGGTAGGTGGGCAGGTCGACCCGGCGGGTGGCGAGCCCGTGTGAGGTGTACGCGGCCTTCCAGTCGACCTCGACCCCCCGGACGAACGCTTCCCCCATCGATGTCCACACCCGGTGCAGACCGCCCTCGTCCCGGCGCAGTGTCCCCACCACGACCGCGTCCCCGGCCGTACTGCGGTCCACGAGGTCCTGCACGCCCATCGTCAGCACCGGATGGGCACTGACCTCGATGAACGCCCCGAAGCCATCTACGACGAGCGCCTCCACCGCCTCCGCGAAACACACCCGCTGCCGCAGATTCCGGTACCAGTACCCGCCGTCCAGCCGCACCGCCCGGCCCGGCTCCACCGTGGACCAGAACGGAACCAGCG
>NZ_JBEXNQ010000055.1:0-19167 GCF_040611155.1 Streptomyces sp. NPDC002994 | reverse complement strand
CTCCCCGCAGGGCGTTGAACGCAACCACCCCGAAGAAGCCGACGTACCCGAACGTTCGACGCCCGAGGAGACGCCCCGGCGCGGCACCGACCCCAGCGCCCCGCCAACCGGGCACACCCGGCCCCCGGACGCCCTCCGGGGCGCGTCCCCAAACGCCGGACGGGCCGCCCGTCCGGCGATTGAGGACCGGCTCCCGCGGCCGGCACCCGACGCAACGGCCCGGTCAGAACTGGAGGCGTGACACCCGGCCCTTCTCGCCCGACGCCCAGCACCCGAAGTCGCGCGCGCAGTCCACCGTGTCGTACGAGCCGGTGTCGATCGTTCGCCAGGTGCGGCCGCCGTCCAGTGTGAGGTCCGTCCCCGTGGGGCCGACCGCCAGTGCGCCGGACTCGGTGTGCGGCAGCCAGGTCACGCCCGAGCGGTATGCCGGTGGTGGCGTCTTCGACTGGCGCCAGTTCGTGCCGCCGTCGGCGGTCACCGCCGCTGCCTTCGGCGACGGCAGACCCGTGCGGTAGTCGCCGCCGACCGCGATGCCGTGGTCGCGGTCGCGGAAGGCGAGGCCGAAGACGCCCCGCGCCGGGTCGCCCGCCGGGATGGTGGCATCGGCGGCGGTCCAGGTCAGGCCGCGGTCGGCGGAGTGCAGCACCCGGCCGGTGGGTCCGCCGCCCGTCGCGAGCCATACGTCCCGCGGCCCCGCGCTGACCAGGCACTGGCCGCTCGCCGCGAACCCCGCCTCGCCGGCCTCCGCAGCCGGCATGCCCGCGTTCGGCAGGACGGTCCACGACTTGCCGCCGTCGCCGGTGGACAGGATGCGGTACTTGCCGTCGACCGGGTCGCTCATCGCGAGACCGTTGCGGCTGTCGAAGAAGGTGACGCAGTCGTAGAAGGCCCTCGGGTCGGTGTTGCGGAAGGTCTCGGTCCAGGTCGCGCCACCGTCATCCGTACGGAAGACCCTGGACGCCTCGCCCTCCCCGATCGCCAGCACCACCGCCCGCCGGCCGTCGAAAGCCTCGATGTCGCGGAACTCCAACTCCCCCGCCCCCAGCGGCGAGACATCACGCCAGGTGCGGCCGCCGTCGGACGTGCGCAGCACCGTGCCCTTGGATCCCGCCACCCACGCGCTCTTCCTGCTGACCGCCGCCAGGCCCCGGAAACGTACGTCGTTCTTTCCGGTGTCCCTCAGCTGCCAGCCGGGCACGTTCCCGTTCGTCTGTACGCTCGCCTGCGCCGGCGCCGTCAAGGCTGCGGCCAGCGCCGCCCCGCACAGGCCCAGTGACACCATTCGTCTCGTACGTCGCGTCTTCCCCATGGCCGTCATGGCGCTGGAAGCTAGCCCAGGGCGAGGATGCCGTCCAGACGGTGACGCACGTCACGTCCCGGCCGCATGCACGGATTCCCGTGTTCTTACGTCTGTCCCTGTGACAGGACGCATCAACCCGAGCCGTGAGAGGGAGCAGCCCTTGTCTCCCGTGATTGAGCAAGCCGTGCAGACCCGCCTGGTGTCATCCACACCCCGGATGGAGACGGTCCCGGCGACCCTGCGGTACGACAGCGCGGACCCGTTCGCCGTACGCATGGCCTTCCCGCCCGCCGCCACCCTGGAGGGCATCGAGGTGGCCTGGGCGTTCGCCCGTGAACTGCTGGACACGGGCACGGACCGGCGGACCGGCCTGGGCGACGTACGCGTGCGACCGTACGGATACGGGCGGACCGTACTGGAATTCCATGCCGTGGAGGGGACCGCGATGGTCCACATCCGCACGTCCGACCTGCGCCGCTTCCTCAAACGCACCCACGAGCTCGTCCCCGCCGGCGGCGAGCATCTGCATCTCGACGTCGACCACGACCTGGCCGAACTGCTGCGCGACGCGCTCTGACGGGTCGCGGACTCGAATAATCGGTTGGCATCGCAGGGGCCGCGACGTACTTTGGTCGTGGCCCTGTTGTCGTCGATCGGAGTGGACGTTGCTCGTCTGAGGTCTTGAGACACCGTGTCGTGCAGACTGACTCTCTCGTCTGTGCGCGCCGCGTGCGACCTCGGCACTTGAGCCGTCCGGCCCTGCTCCGCCGCACCCACGCCACCCCCCGGTGTCTCCACCCGTTGCCCTTGCTCGTTCTTCAGCAACCGGGAGGCCCCCTTGTCTACCTTCCCCACCCATCTCAGCTGCTCCGCGCTCTCCTTCGGCTGGCCCGACGGAACACCCGTCTTCGACGGATTCCAACTGGCCGTCGGCTCCGGCAGAACCGGGCTGATCGGGCTCAACGGGTCCGGAAAGTCCACCCTGTTGAGGCTCGCTGCCGGTGAACTCACCCCCACTGGGGGGAAGATCCAGGTCGCCGGCGAGGTCGGTTACCTGCCGCAGGATCTCGTCCTCGACACCACGCTGCGCGTGGACCAGGCCCTCGGCATCGCCGGCACGCGCGCCGCGCTGCACGCCATCGAGGCGGGCGAGGCGACCGAGGAGAACTTCACCGCAGTCGGCGACGACTGGGACGTCGAGGAGCGCGCCCGCGCCACCCTCGACCAGCTCGGGCTCGTCCGGATCGGCCTGGACCGGACCATCGGCGAGGTGTCGGGCGGCGAGTCGGTGCTGCTGCGGCTGGCCGCGCTGCTGCTGCGCCGTCCCGGCGTACTCCTCCTCGACGAGCCGACGAACAATCTGGACCGCCGCGCGCGGGAGCGTCTGTACGCCGCGGTCGAGGCATGGTCCGGCGTGATGATCGTGGTCAGCCACGACCGTGAACTACTGGAGCGCGTCGATCAGATCGCCGAGCTGCGCGACGGTGAAGTCCGCTGGTACGGCGGGAACTTCTCGGCGTACGAAGAGGCGCTCGCCGTCGAGCAGGAGGCGGCCGAACGCATGGTGCGGGTCGCCGAGGCCGACGTACACCGGCAGAAGAAGGAGCTGGCCGACGCACAGGTGAAGCTGGGCCGCCGCAAGCGGTACGGGCAGAAGATGTACGAAATCAAGCGCGAGCCGAGGGCCGTCATGAACCTCCGCAAACGCGCCGCGCAGGAGTCGGCGGGCAAGTACCGCATCATGCACGCCGAGAAGCTGGCGGAGGCGAAGGAACGGCTGAGCGGTGCGGTGGACGCGGTGCGCGACGACGACGAGATCAACGTCGTACTGCCGCACACGACCGTGCATCCGGGGCGCAGGGTACTGACGCTGCGTGACCTGCGATTGCGGTACGGGTCCGAGATCGCCGGTGAGTTCGAGGTACGCGGTCCCGAGCGGATCGCGCTCGTCGGGCGGAACGGGTCGGGCAAGACGACGCTGCTGCGCACGATCACCGGGGAGCTGGAGCCGGTCTCGGGCGAGGCGCTCGCGCATGTGCCGCTGCGCTTTCTGCCGCAGCGGCTCGACGTACTGGACGACGGACTGACGGTGGCCGAGAACGTGGCGAAGTTCGCGCCTTCGGCCACCAACAACGCCATCCGGGCGCGGCTGGCACGCTTCCTGTTCAAGGGAGCGCGGGCGGATCAGCAGGCCGGGACACTGTCGGGCGGCGAGCGGTTCCGCGCGACGCTGGCAGCGCTGCTGCTGGCCGAGCCGGCGCCGCAGCTCCTCCTGCTGGACGAGCCGACGAACAACCTGGACATGGCGAGTGTGCGCCGGCTCACACAGGCTCTGGAGTCGTACGAGGGCGCGCTGATCGTGGCCAGCCACGACGAGCCGTTCCTGGAGTCGATCGGGATCACCCGGCGGCTGGAACTCGGGAGGAATGATGTGGATGAGGTGGATAAGGGGAATGGCTAGGCTTCGGCGGGGAACGCGGTGGGGGACCAAAGCTCGGAGGTCGCGTGACATGACTCTCGATGCGGGTGTCTGACCTGTACCCATAACTGACCGTAACGGGACATTACAAACGGGGACTTGGCTCAGCTCTTACGACCCCCTTAACCTACGGTCTCGTAACCTACGAAGCCGTAGGTAATTTCTGCCCACAGCCCCCGTCCCCCAGGAGCACCAGTGACGATCACCTCTCCCCAACTCGGCAGTTCGGACGCGTGGACCGACGCCCGACTGCTGTACGCGCTGGAAGAGGTGGTGGAGAAGGAACTCAACCGCCATCTCAAGGTCGCCAAGGACTGGATGCCGCACGAGTACGTGCCGTTCTCCGACGGCCGGAACTTCCCCGGCATCTTCGACGACGGCCAGGCCTGGGAGCCTGAGCAGTCGAAGGTCACCGACATCGGCAAGATCGCGCTCGTCGTGAACCTGCTGACCGAGGACAACCTCCCCAGCTACCACCACGAGATCGCCTCCCTCTTCGGCCGCGACGGCGCCTGGGGCACCTGGGTGCACCGCTGGACGGCCGAGGAGGGCCGGCACGGCATCGTGATGCGCGACTACCTGCTCACGTCGCGTGCCGTCGACCCGGACAAGCTCGAAGCGTTCCGTATGCAGCACATGTCGGAGGGCTTCGAGTCCGACAACCGCCACTCGATGCTGCACTCGGTGGCGTACGTCGCCTTCCAGGAGCTCGCGACCCGCGTCTCGCACCGCAACACCGGCCACCAGTCGGGCGACCCCGTCTGCGACCGCATGCTGGCGCGCATCGCGACCGACGAGAACCTGCACATGGTCTTCTACCGCAACCTGCTGGGCGCGGCCTTCGAGATCGCCCCGGACCTGACGATGCAGTCCGTGCGCGACGTCGTCGTGAACTTCCGGATGCCCGGACACGGCATGCCCGGCTTCGAGCGCGCCGCCGCCCAGATGGCGATCGGCGAGATCTACAACATGCGCATCCACCACGACGACGTGCTCCAGCCCGTCCTGCGCTACCTCAAGGTCCTGGAGATCGACGGGCTCGGCCCGGAGGGCCTCAAGGCGCAGGAGGAGCTCGGCCTGTACATGAACGGGCTGGACGCCGAGGCGAGCAAGTTCGACGAGAAGCTGGCCGCGCGCAAGGCCCGGATGGCCGCCCGCGCCGCCTCCGCCTGATCCCCAGTTCTCAGTTCTCAGTACGCCGTCACCACGGCACAGGCCGCGTCTCGCACGTCCTGTACCGGGTGGCGGCGCAGCTGTTTCAGCAGCTCACGCCACGGGTCCGCCCAGTCCGTGCGCCTGCCGCCGACCTCGGCGACGGTCACGGCCAGCAGCCCCTCGGCGTGAGAGCCGTCCCCGCACAGCAGGCCGGCCTGGGCGAGCAGAGAGTCCGGGTCCCCGGGCCGGGCGGCCGAGTCCAGCCGGTCCTCCAGGCTTTCGGCGGTACTGACCACCAGGGCGGGACGCCGTCGTGCAGCCCGGCCAGCCGGACCAGGGCGGCGCGCAGCTCCGCCGGTCCGGCGTCGAGATCCAGTGCGTGCCGGGTCGAGCGCGTCGAGCAGTCGGTCGGCCAGGCGCTGCGGAGGATGGGCCATGGGGAGATCGTGCCTGCCGGGGACGGCGGCCCCCACTGAATTTCGAGGGGAGCGCCGCACACCACTCGACCATGTGCCCCGTACGCTGTGCGGCGTGAAACCACTGACCCGTCTCGCGCTGTTCGGCGCACCGCTCGCCATCGCCGCCTCCATCGTCTTCGGTGGCGGTTCGGACGTTCTTGTTTCGGACGCCCCCGCCGAGGGCCAGGACCTGACCGCGGACCGGCCGGCGTACCAGCCGAAGCAGCAGGAGCCGCGGACAGATCAGGAGAAACGAGAGCAGAAGGAACTCGACGAGCGGATAGCCAAGATGCCGCCCGGCCTCGCGGCTCCCGAAATGAAGGAGATCGCCTCGCAGATCGTGGCGAGCGCCGAGAACTCCACCCTGAACTGGCGCGGTCAGTACGGCTCCATCAAGGACATCGGCGACGGCTGCGGCTACACCGCCGGCGTCATCGGCTTCTGTTCCGGCACCAACGACATGCTCCAGCTCGTCGAGGGCTATACGAAGAACCACCCGGACAACCCGCTCGCCGGGTACCTGCCCGCTCTCCGCGAGGTCGACGGCACCGCGTCGCACGAGGGCCTGGACCCCGGTTTCCGGGCGGCGTGGGCGAAGGCCGCCGAGAGCCCGGCCTTCCGCAAGGCACAGGACGAGACGCGGGACCGAATCTACTTCGAGCCGGCTGTCCGCATCGCGAAGATGGACGGCCTCGGCACGCTCGGCCAGTTCATCTACTACGACGCGATGGTGCTGCACGGCCCCGGTGTCGGCCCCAAGGGCTTCTACGGCATCCGCGACGCGGCGATGAAGTCCGCGAAGACGGTCGCCGAGGGCGGAAAGGAGCAGGCGTACCTGAACGCGTTCCTGGACGCCGGACGTGCGGTGATGAAGGTGAAGAAGGCGCACAAGGACACCTCGCGCATCGACACCGCACAGCGCGTGTTCCTGCGCAGCGGCAACATGGACCTCAAGACGCCGCTGGTGTGGCAGATGTACGGCGAGACCTTCCGCATCCCGGCTTCCTGACCGGGAGCGCCGGCGCACCGACGAACGGCCGCCGGCGCCGACGTCACACGCGCGCGTCCTCCCGGATGAGTTCCGCCGCCTTCTCGGCGATGGCCACCGTGGGGGCCTGCGTGTGTCCCCGCGTGATCCGGGGGCATCACCGAGGCGTCCACCACGCGCAGGCCTTCCACTCCCCTCACGCGCAGCCTGGGATCCGTCACTGACCCCTCGTCGGTACCCATCCGGCAGGTGCCGACGGGGTGGTAGAGCGTTTCGCAGGAGTCCCGGATCGCCTGGGCCAGGGCCTCGTCGTCGACGATCCCCGGGTACGGCGCCATCGGGCCCGCCGTGTACGGGGCGAACGCGCCGTCCGCGAGGAGGGCTTCGGCCTGGCGCACACCGGCTGTCAGGCGGCGCAGGTCGGAGGCGTCCGTCAGGTAGCCGGGGTCGATGCGGGGCGCCGATGTCGCCTGGTCGTCGGTCAGGGTGATGCGGCCCTCGCTCGCGGGCTGGAGGAGGACCACGCCGATGGTGACGCCGTGCTCGGTCGGCGGCGTGAGGCCGTGCTGGACGAACGGCCCCGGAGCGTAGATCAACTCGATGTCGGGCGCGGCCAGTTCCGGCGTACTACGGACAAAGGCGACGGCCTCTCCGACGTTCGAGGTGAGCGGTCCGCGCCCGGACAGCAAGAAGCGGCCCACGTTCCTGAGCGTGTCCGCGCCGGTCAGCGTGACCGGCAGCGGGCAGCGCATCGTCACCGCCGTGGACAGGTGGTCCTGAAGATGCCGGCCCACGTCGGGTGAGGCCGCCCGCAGCTCCACTCCGGTCTCCCGCAGGTGCTCCGGGTCTCCGATGCCGGAGAGCATCAGCAGCTGCGGGGAGCCGATGGCGCCCGCGCTGAGGATCACCTCACGGCGGGCGCGCAGCACGTTCCCCGAGACCGCCACCACCCCCGTCACACGCGTGCCTTCGAACGCCAGCCGCCGCACCCGGACATCGGTGATGACGTCCAGATTGGGGCGGCGCGCGGCCGGCTTGAGGTAACCGTCGGCGGTACTCCAGCGCCGGCCGGCCCGCTGGTTGACCGGAGTCAGGGAGAAGCCGCTGGGATCCGGGACGTTCAGTTCCGGCAGCTCGGTGAGACCGGCGCTCCGGCAGGCCGCAAGGAAGGCCGCCGTGGTCACATTCGGGTCGCGCGGTGGCGATAAGGACAGCGGCCCCTCGGTCCCGTACACCGATGACCGGCCCGAACCCTCAGGCGCGCCACCGGTCCACCCTTCCGCCCGCCGGAAGTAAGGCACGATCCCGTCGTGCGACCACTCGGGCCCGGCCGCCTCGCCCCACGCGTCGTAGTCGTCGCGGTGCCCGCGTACCCACATCATCGCGTTGATCGACGAACAGCCGCCCAGCATGTGACCGCGCGGCCAGTACAGTTCGCGCCCGCCGAGCTCGGTCTGCTTGGCGGTGCTGAAGTCCCAGTCGTACGGCGTCTTGAAGAGCTTGGGGAAGGCCGCGGGAATGCGGATCTCGGTCTTACGGTCCTTGCCGCCCGACTCGACGATCGCGACGCGCACCGTGGGGTCCTCGGAGAGGCGGGCGGCGAGCACACAGCCCGCCGACCCGGCTCCGACGATGACGTAGTCGTACTCGGTTGTTGCCTGCCTGCTGCTCAACACGTCTCCCTGGCCTGTTCGCTGAGGTGCGGACCTCAGCATGGACGGCTCCGGGCCGCCGTGCCAGAGGGCCCCGTCAGCGGGGGCCACGCCTGAGGCGCAGTCTTTCCTTCTCGGAAAGTCCGCCCCAGACGCCGAACCGCTCGTCGTTCGTGAGCGCGTATTCCAGGCACGCCACCCGCCCTTCGCAGGCGCCGCAGAGCTGCTTGGCCTCGCGGGTGGAGCTGCCGGGGGCCGGGAAGAAGAACTCGGGCCCGGCCTGGGCGCACAGTGCTGTCTCCTGCCAGGAGAGTTCGCGTTCGGTAGTGATGTTGATCGGCATGCCGCACACGCTGCCCCGCGGGGATCAACGTCCGATCAACATCCGATCAACACCCCGCCCCCGCAGGAGGGGACGTGCCGGGGCGCTCCCCGCAGGGTGTCGAACGCAACCACCCCGAACGAAACACCGTACTTCGGTGTTCGGCACCCGAGGAGACGCCCCGGCGCGGCACCGACCCCATGCGGGGGAAAAGGCCCCCGCCTCAGTGATCGTGCCCTGCCGGATGGTGCGGCTCGTACCCCGGAATAGTGCCGTCGGGCTTGGCGACCAGGAAGAGCCCGGCCATCCCCATGTCGGAATGACTTTGAACATGGCAGTGATACATCCACGCACCCGCACCCACGTGTTCACCCGCGATGATCTGGAACCCGAACGAATCCGCCGGCCCCGTGATCTTGTTGTCGACGACACGGCTCGGGTCGTCGGGCCCGGTCAGCAGCCCCGTCCTGTTGTCCGCCCACCGGTGACCGTGCATATGGAACGTGTGATAGAACTCGCCGTGCGTGATCATGACAATTTCGACCCGGTCCCCCACCGTGGCCTCGAAGTTGGGACTCTGGTGTCCCGGCCTGTTGTTGATCGTCATGTCGTTGAAGACGATGGTGAAGGTCTTGTCCGGCAGGATGTCGCCCTTCCGCCGTACGATCACCCCACCGTAAAGCCCCTTGCGGATGCCGCCCGTGCCGTGGTCCGTGCCGACCACATGGTCGTGGTAGTGCCAGTAACCCGCGCTGCCGGCCCGCCAGGTGCCGTCCTTGCGCCGCCCCGGGACGTGCGTACGCCAGGTGTACGTCCGGGTCCCACCAGGCTCGACATGGCTCTTGCTCAGCTTCGTGCCGTCGCTGCCGATCTCATAGTCCACGCCGTGCACATGAAGACTGGCCGGCACGTCCAGGGTGTTCTCGAACTCGATGTGCACGGTGTCGCCTTCGACGATCTCGATCAGCGGCCCGGGCACCGACGCCTTGCCCTTCTCGAAGCCGTAGCCCAACTGCCCGTCGGGCAGCTTCTCGGCGAACATCTTCAGCCGGTGGATCCGGCCGCCGGCCGGCGCGGACTCCACGAGCGACAACGATGTCACGCCGGTCGCCGCGACCGCCCCGCCGGCCAGCAGCCGTCGGTTGAAGCTTCGTCTGTCCATGGCCTGACTCCCCACCAACGTACGGAGATTGACGGGCACACCGTAGCGGGACGAGCCAAGTTCATCCACACCAAGGACAAAGTTCGCGGTATTCCGGTCGCACCTCTTGGCGCGTCGCGAAAAGAGGTCTAGCTTCGTCGCCGTTCCTGTGACCACTGAGGGATGGGTGAACACATGCATCGCGCACCACATCACCGGTCAAGACCCCGACGCGCACTGACAGCCGCCCTGGCGGCCGGAGTTGTCGCATCCGGCCTGCTCGGCGGCACGGCCGCCTCCGCCAAACCGTATCCGGAACCTCCGCCGACTGACGCGACAACGTTGTCTCTTCCCGCGCTGCCGTCTCCCCCCGGCGGCGCGAACGTCCGCGTACTGGTCTTCCACGGATCGGCCGGCGCCGACGAGCCACCGACCGTCAACGCCGGTATCGAGGCCATCGAGAAGATCGGCCAGTCCGGCCCCGCCGCGCAGCGCTTCCGCGTGGAGGCCACGGACGACGCGAGCGTCTTCACCACCGCCAAGCTCGGCAAGTTCAACGCGGTCGTCTTCCTGACCGGTGGCGGCGATGTGCTCGATCCGGAGCAGGAGGCAGGCCTGGAGGCGTACATGGAAGCCGGCGGCGGCTTCCTCGGCATCCACGACGCGGCGCGCACCGAGCCGTACTCCGACTGGTTCGGCGGCCTGATCGGCGCGCGGCCCGCCGCCGGCGGACCCACGAACGTACAGCGCGCGACGGTAGAGGTCGGCGACCGGCAGCACCCCGCGACCACCAACCTGCCGCTCCAGTGGAAGCGCCCCGACAAGTGGCTCAACTGGACGAAGAATCCGTCCGGCGACGTCCACACCGTGGCGCGCGTCCGTGAGGCGACGTACAAACCAGGAACCAGCGCCAACGGCTGGGACCACCCCATCTCCTGGTGCCGCGACTACGACGGCGGCCGGTCCTTCTACACCGGCATGGGCGGTACGGCCGAGTCCTTCCAGGAGACGGACTTCCGCGACCACCTCCGGGGCGCCCTCCAGTGGACGACGCGCATCGCCCGCGCCGACTGCAAGGCGAGCGTCAACGCCAACTACAAGGCCGAGCGCCTCACCGCGCCCAACCAGCCGGGCCAGTCGGACCAGATCGGCGAGCCGCACGGTCTGGTGACCGCCAAGGACGGCCGGGTCATCTACATCGGCCGGGGCGGGCGCGACGGCAACGCGCCGGTCGTCACCGACTGGAACAACCCCGACATCGGCAAGGGCCAGGGCCAGGTCCACGTCTACGACCCGAAGACGAAGAAGGTGACCCTCGCGGGCGCCCTCACCGTCTTCGGCAACAAGGGCGGCGGGGACGAGCTGGTCAAGAACGAGGAGGGGCTGCTCGGCGTCGAGACGGACCCCGACTTCCTCACCAACGGCTGGGTGTACCTGCACTACACACCCCACTCGCGGATCAACCGCGACACGCGCATGGCCGAGCGCCGCGTCTCCCGCTTCACCCTCGACCTCGCCACCAACACACTGGACCTCGCCTCGGAGAAGGTCCTGCTCAAGTGGCCGGTCCAGATCCACAGTTGCTGCCACGCGGGCGGCGGCATGGCCTGGGACTCGAAGCAGAATCTCTACATCGCGACGGGCGACAACAACTCCTCCCGCTTCAGCGACGGTTACTCGGGCAACAACCCGGAGCCGAATTTCAAGGGCGTGTCCTTCGCGGACGCCCGCCGTACCGCCGGCAACACCAACAACCTCAACGGCAAGATCCTTCGGATCCACCCCGAGGACGACGGAACGTACACACTCCCCGAGGGCAATCTCTTCACCGGCAAGGAGCCGGACGAGGGCGGCGGCAAGACGCGCGGCGAGATCTACGTGATGGGCGTCCGCAATCCGGCGCGCATCGCGGTCGATCCGAAGACCGACATCCTGTACGCCGGCTGGGTCGGGCCGGACGCCGGCGCGCCGAGCACCACGTGGGGCCCCGCGAAGTACGACACGTTCGCCGCGATCACGAAGCCGGGCAACCACGGCTGGCCGTACTGCATGGGCAACAACCAGCCGTATCGCGACCGCAATCTGCCGGACCCGACGAAGCCGCTCGGCTGGTACGACTGCGCCAAGCCGAAGAACGAGTCCCCGAACAACGACGGCCTGGTCAACCTCCCCCCGGTCACGCCGAACACCATCTGGTACTCGCCCCAGGGCGGCGGCGTCGACTACCCGCGCGACGCCAACGGAGTGCCGAGCTACAAGCAGGAGGAACAGAAGATCCTCCTGCCGTGGCTCAAGGGCGGTGGTCAGGCGACGATGAACGGCCCGGTCTACCGCTATGACGCGACGACCGACAGCAAGGACAAGTGGCCCTCCTACTGGGACGGCAAGTGGTTCGTGGGCGACTTCTACGACGGCGACCAGCCACGCCACGCGGTACTGACCGACCCGAAGACCGTCGGCAACGGCGGGCTGCCCACGCACGCCGAGTCACTGAAGAAGATCATCCCGGTGGGCGCGGACGGCATCCGCAACCTCATGGACTGGAAGTTCGGGCCGGACGGCTCGCTCTACGTCCTCGACTACGGGCGCGGGTTCTTCACCTCGGACGCCAAGTCGGCGCTGTGGCGCGTGACGTACAAGGGCGGCGAGCCGACACCGGCCGCCAAGGACCTGGCCAGGAAGGCGGAGTAGGCAGTGAAGCTGAAACGAAGAGCTCCTCACCTGTGGACGGCGCTCGCCGCCGCCCTGCTGATGGTCCTCGGACTGACGTCGACGGC
This sequence comes from Streptomyces sp. NPDC002994, assembly GCF_040611155.1. Taxonomy (NCBI): domain Bacteria; kingdom Bacillati; phylum Actinomycetota; class Actinomycetes; order Kitasatosporales; family Streptomycetaceae; genus Streptomyces; species Streptomyces sp. NPDC002994. The sequence continues at coordinate 6,895 of NZ_JBEXNQ010000055.1, read as the reverse complement.
GGCGTACGGGCGTGAAGACGACGCCACAGCCAGGACCGCCGCCGCCCAGACCCTCACCTGGACGGCCGGCGACCCGATCGACCGGTATCTCACCTTCCCCAAGACAGCGGTGGCGGGCGAGACGACGATCGTCTTCGAGAACAGCGCGGCGACCGGCAACACCACCGGGATGCCGCACACGCTGACGTTCGACGTGTCCGACCCCGAGTACAACAACGACGTACAGCTGAACATCCTCGCCAACCCGAGCGACGCCCAGGGCGGCAAGCACACCGCCACCGTCACCCTCACGCCCGGCCGGTACTTCTACCACTGCACCATCCCCGGCCACGGCTCGATGCAGGGCATCCTCACCGTCACCGAGGGCGGCAGCGACGACACCACCGCTCCGGAAACCTCGGCAAGCGTCAGCGGCGAGAAGAACGCCGACGGCGCGTACATCGGGCACGCCTCGGTGACCGTCGCGGCGACCGACACGGGCTCGGGCGTCGACAAGATCGAGTACGCCGTCGGAGCGGCCGGCGCCTGGCAGCCGTACACCGCGCCCGTCATGGTCCACGATGTCGGTACGCACAAGATCCGCTACCGGGCCACCGACAAGGCGGGCAACACGTCAGCCGAGAAGTCAGCCGACTTCACGGTCGTCGCACCGCCGACGGACGACAAGACACCACCCGAGACGTCGGCGACCGTCAGCGGCGAGAAGAATCCGGAAGGCCAGTACCTGGGCATGGCGACGGTCACGGTGACCGCGTCCGACACCGGATCGGGCGTCAACACGATCGAGTACGCGCTCGGGGCGTCCGGCGCCTGGACGGCGTACAACGGCCCCGTCATGGTCCACGAGACGGGCACCCACAAGGTCCGCTACCGCGCCACCGACCGCGCGGGCAACGCGGCCGCCGAGAAGGCCGTCGACTTCACGGTCGTCGCACCGCCGCCGACGGACGACAAGACCCCGCCGGAGACCACCGCGACCGTGACCGGCGACAAGAACGCCGACGGCGCGTACATCACCAGCGCGAAGGTGACGCTCGCCGCGACGGACGCGGGCGGCTCGGGCGTCGACAAGGTCGAGTACTCGCTCGACGGCGGCCCGTACCTCACCTACACCACACCGGTGATCGTCGACCGCGTCGGCCGCCACACCGTCGACCACCGCGCGACCGACAAGGCGGGCAACACGTCCGTCGCGAAGCAGGTGGCCTTCACGATCGCTGAGGGCGGCGGCGTACCCGCGCCGAACTGCCCCGAGCACGACGAGCGGCTGACGGTCATCGTCGGCACGGTCGACACGGGCGTCCCCAACCGCGTCACGCGCAACCGCTGCACGATAAACGAGCTGATCGAGGACGAGAGGGAGTGGACCTCCCAGGCCCTCTTCCTCAAGCACGTCGACACCGTCATCGACAAGCTGCTGTACGACGGTGTCATCGACGAGCGCGAGCACCGCAAGATCTATCGCGCCGCCAAGCAGTCCGGCATCGGCAAGCCGGGCCAGACGGCCGGCTACCGCGACCTCTTCGACGGTACGCAGTCCTCCTTCGCCAAGTGGCAGCAGGTGGGCGGCGGTTCGTTCGGCCTGAACGCGGACGGCTCGATGACCAGCAGCACCACGACGCCCGGCATGGGCATGCTGTGGTTCCCGGAGCGCACGTACGAGGACTTCTCCCTCAAGCTGCGCTGGCGCGACGACGCACCGGGCACGGGCAACGCCAACGCCGGTGTCTTCGTCCGCTTCCCGCAGGTCCACAACCACCCGGAGGAGCCGCGTCCGGAATGGGTCGCCATCAAGTACGGGCACGAGGTGCAGATCCTGGACCGCCCGGACGGCGACATGTACAAGACCGGCTCGATCTACGGCTTCGACCGCGTGGGTCTGGGCAGCGCGGGCGTCACGCCCAAGGGCACCTGGAACGACTACGAGATCCGGGTGGAGGGCCAGCACTACTCGGTCTTCCGCAACGGTGTGCTGATCAATGAGTTCGACAACACCGGCGGGCAGGACTTCTACCCGCCGCGCGCCGACGACCCGGGCACCGACGGCCGGCGCTACGCCTCCGGCTACATCGGTCTCCAGGTCCACGGGACCACCGACGTGATCTCGTACCGCGACATCCGCGTCAAGCAGCTCTGACCGAGTGCTACGCCCCGGCGGGCGCGGCCGCGTGCGCAGGCGCGCGGTCGCGTCCGCCGGGGTGCCGGTGCCGGTACACCCAGAAGACCGTGGAGGAGACCAGCGCCCAGGCACCCAGCACCAGGAAGGGGAAGAGGTGCTGGTGACCCTGGAAGTACACGGCTGTGTGCTGGGCGTTGACCGACGCGCCCGGCGGCAGCCACTGACCGATGTGGCCGAGTACGGACGGCAGCAGCGGCCAGGACACCGCCCCACCCGACGACGGGTTTCCCAGGAGCACCATCAGCCCCCAGGTGGGGAGCATCGCCCACCGTCCCATCAGGGTGTTGAACATCGTGAACACCATCCCGGACGTGAACATCGTCAGCGCCAGAATCAGCCACGACTCGGCGAACGGCAGGTCGAGCGCCCCGAGCAGCCAGTCCACGACGGCGGCGATGGCGAACGCGCCGAGAAGTGAGTAGGCGACGGTGAAGCCGATGCGCTCGGCGGGGTTCAGCGCGCGGGCGTGAACGCTCAACTGGATCGCCCCGACGAAGCCGATGATGACGGCGGCGAGCGAGACGTAGAAGAGGGCGAGTCCGCGCGGATCGCCCTCCTGCAGCGGCTTGATGTCCCTGATCGCGACCGGTACTCCGGTCTCCTTGCCGACCTTCGCGCCCGTCTCGGCGAGCACCTGCGCGACGGAGGCGCCCGACGCCCCCGCCACATCGAGCTCGACGCCCGGGCCTGTCATCCGCAGAATCGCGAACTCCTCCTGCTCGTCGACGGCGTAGCGCGCCTCGGCGTCCGTGTCGTAACGGGTCAAGGCGAGCGAGGCGTTGAGCGCCTTCTCCATACCGCTGACGAAAGCCCGGCCGCCCGGTGCGGACATATCGCCGACCACGGCGGTGGGAATCCGGTGCGGGGTGGGGTTGGCCATCGTGTACGTGTAGGAGCCGGCGAAGAGGCCTGCGGCGGCCGCCAGGATGAACAGCAGCACGAGGGCGGGCAGGAACGGCGACTCCTTGAAGGCCGCCCACTTCTCGGCGCGGGTCGCCGGCCTCCCGTGCGAGGGGCCGCGCGGCACACCCTCCCCCTCTCCCTCGCTCATACGGCCTTCACGCGCCCTCGCGCTTCGCCCTGCTCGGCGCCACCCGCTTGGGCTCCCCCGGCATCTTCGGGTAGTCCGGCGGGTACGGCATGTCGCCGAGCCCGTGGTCGTGTTCGTGGCGTTCGGCCAGCTCCAGCAGGCCTTCGAGGCCGAAGGCGTGATCGTCCATGTCCGCGTGTACGTCGCCGAGTTCGGCGAACCGGACCGGCATGGTGGCGATGTCGAACGCACGGGGATCGGTCTCGTCGAGTTCGTCCCAGGTCAGCGGCGCGGAGACGGGTGCGTGCGGGCGCGGCCGTACGGAGTAGGCGGAGGCGATGGTGCGGTCGCGGGCGGTCTGGTTGTAGTCGACGAAGATCTTCTCGCCGCGCTCCTCCTTCCACCAGGCGGTGGTGACCCGCCCCGGCATGCGCCGCTCCAGCTCGCGGCCGACGGCGATCGCGGCTCGGCGTACCTCCGTGAACGTCCAGCGGGGCTCGATCGGCACGTACACATGCAGGCCGCGGCCGCCGGAGGTCTTGGGCCAGCCGCGCAAGCCCTGTTCGTCGAGCAGCGCGTGGAGCTCGTGGGCGGTCCTGACCGCGTCCCCGAAGTCCGTGCCGGGCTGCGGGTCGAGATCGATGCGCAGCTCGTCGGGGTGTTCGGGGCGGTCGCGGCGTACCGGCCAGGGGTGGAAGGTGAGGCAGCCCAGGTTCGCGGCCCAGAGCACGGCTGCCGTCTCGGTGGGGCACATCTCGTCGGCGGTGCGGCCGCTGGGGAACGCGATCCGGGCGGTGGGGATCCAGTCGGGCAGGTTCTTGGGGACGCGCTTCTGGAAGAAGGACTCGCCGCCGATTCCTTCGGGGAAGCGTTCGAGGGTGGTCGGCCGGTCGCGCAGGGCGCGGGTGATCCCGTCCCCCACGGCCAGGTAGTACTGAGCCACGTCCCACTTGGTGTAGCCGGGCTCGGGAAAGTAGATCTTGTCCGGACTGGACAGCCGTACGGTCCGCTCACCGGTATGCAGCTCCACCGCTTCACCCATGCCCGCCACGCTAAACGGGACGGGCTTTTGCCGCACTTTTGTCACATGCAGCCCGAAATCGAGCGATCCCCCGCGAAAAGTCGCAGAATCAATCCATGGATCTGCCGGTGATGCCCCCCGTGAAACCGATGCTGGCCAAGGCCGTGGCCACCATCCCGCCGGGACCCGGCATGCAGTACGAGGCCAAATGGGACGGGTTCCGCGCGATCGTCCACCGGGACGGCGACGAGATGGAGATCGGCAGCAGGACGGGCAAGTCGCTGGTCCGCTACTTCCCCGAGCTGGTCGAGTCGCTGCGCGCCGCGCTGCCGCCCCGCTGCGTCGTGGACGGCGAGATCGTGATCGTCCACGACGGCCGGCTCGACTTCGACCGGCTGAGCGAGCGCATCCATCCGGCGGACTCCCGGGTGCGTACGCTCGCCGAGCGCACGCCCGCGAGCTTCATCGCGTTCGACCTGCTGGCCCTGGACGACGAGGCACTGCTCGACGCCCCGTTCGGGTACCGCCGCAGCGCCCTGGCCGGGGCACTGGAAGGCGCCCCGCCGCCGGTCTACCTGGCGCCCGCGACGAACGACATCGAGGTGGCGAAGGAGTGGTTCCAGCATTTCGAGGGCGCGGGGCTCGACGGTGTGCTGGCCAAGCCGGAGTCCATGCCGTACCGCCCCGACACCCGTTTGATGTACAAGATCAAACACGAGCGGACGGCGGACTGCGTCGTCGCCGGTTACCGGTTCCACAAGACCGGCGCCGTCGTCGGCTCGCTCCTCCTCGGCCTCTACGACGACGCGGGCACGCTCCAGCACGTCGGGGTGTGCGCGGCGTTCCCGATGCGCCGCCGCCAGGAGCTGATCGACGAACTGGGTCCGCTGCGGATGGAGTCGCCCCAGGCGGAGGGGCACCCGTGGGCGGCCTGGTCGGACGTCACCGCGCACGAGAGCTCCCGGATGCCCGGCGCCCCGAGCCGCTGGTCGGGGAAGAAGGACCTGTCGTGGGTGGCGCTGCGGCCCGAGGCGGTGTGCGAGGTGGCGTACGACCACATGGAGGGCGACCGCTTCCGGCACACGGCGAGGTTCCGCCGGTGGCGTGAGGACCGTACGCCGGAGAGCTGTACGTACGACCAGTTGGAGGAACCGGTGAGCTACGACCTGGCCGACGTACTCAGGGCGCGGTGATCTTCTCCCACTCCCTGCGGCCGGGGCCCACGGTGTTCGGTACGTAGTCGGGGTGGGCCGCGAGCCAGGCGGCGACCCGGGCCCTGACTTCCGGGGCGCCGTACGCCTCGGCCGGGGGCGCCGCGAGGTGCCGGACCCGGGCGCGCGCCCGCATCACTTCCGGGTCTTCCTGGGCGCACTCGAAGAGCGCTGCCATCTGGCGGGGCGGTCCGGCCCTGAACTCCCGTAGGGCGAAGCGCTCGCCGATCGCGCGGTCGGTCATGACCTGGAAGTCGAACCAGGGCTTGAGGGTGCGCAGCGCCCACGCGTAGTGCTCGGCGACGAAGTCCGGCGAGCCCGGTTCCCTGCCCGGTTCCCCGCTCCCGCGGTCCGTCTCCCGGGCGACCCGGCGGGCCGCCCACAGTGCGAGCGACATGCCTTGGCCGAGGGTGGGGTTGGTGTGGGTGACGGTGTCGCCGACGCCGATCATGCCCGTGGCTATGGGTCCCTGTTCGTCGACGAGGGCGCTCCAGCGGTTGTCGAGACCGGCGGTGGCGAGCACCGGGGAGAGCGGACGCGCGCCCAGCTCCAGCCATGCCGCGCCCGGCGGGAACGTGCGGGCCGCCGCCTCGAAGACGGCCGGGTCGCGCAGCGCGCCGCGCGACGGGTCCTCGGTGTGGACGAAGAGCGTGACGGCGAACACCCCGTTGTCGGCGGGGAAGACGGCGCACCCGGCGAACGTCCCACCGGACACCCTCCAGGGTCGGGCGGGGCCGTCCGCGCGTCCGTCCGGCAGCCGGTACCAGCGGCAGAAGTACGCGATGCCGGTACGGTGGCGCTCCACCACCGGGGGCCGGCAGCCCGCCCCGGTCAGCCACTCCCCCGAGGCGCACCGGCGGCCGCCCGCGTCGATCACCAGCTCGGCTTCGTACGCTCCGCGTTCCGTCTGTACGCCGCGGACGCGCGGCGGGACACAGGACGCGTCGACGAGCAGGCCGGTGACGGGCTCGCCGTAGCGCAGGACGGCTCGGGGCTCGGCCCGCAGGGCGTCGGTGAGCGCCGTCTCGACGACGATGCGGCGCGCCTGGACCATCACCAGGTCCTCGTCGCCGGGCCGGGCGGGGGGCCGTGGCTGGAACCAGTCGAGCTCGTGCCGTTCGCGGGCGCCGAGCCGCATGATGGCGTCGTAAACGTCGGGCGCTTCGGCGCGGAGCACGGAGCGGGCGGCGCCGAGCATGAGGTGGGGCTGGGCGGCCTGCGGTACGCCGGGGCGCCGCCAGCGGAAGAAGTCGTCGTCCAGGGTGGACCCGCTGCCGCCGGGGGCGCGGGCGTCGCGTTCGAAGACGGCCACCCGGTGGCCACGTCTGGCTGTGAGGAGCGCCGTTGCCAGGCCGCCGCCCCAGGCGTTCACCGTGGACTCCACGTGTCTGACCAGGGCCGACTTCGTTTTGAAAGGAGCGGCGGCCCAGACCTCGTCGAGGAGCGTCACGCCG
>NZ_JBEXNQ010000054.1:0-19245 GCF_040611155.1 Streptomyces sp. NPDC002994 | reverse complement strand
CATCTTCCGCAGAGCCCGGTGCAGCCCAAATCGAATGTCGTCAATCGCCGCGGCCGTCCTCACCCTGGAGCGGCAACGCTGAACGAGCTCAATGAGTTCTGCGTCGGCGTAGCCTCGGCGTGAGGCTGACAGGGTTCGCCCATCGGACAGCCCCTCGAGCCGTCTCGATTCAGTTGCAGTTAAGACCTGTCCCGCAATCCCACGGAGCTGAGGGTCATGCTCTGTCCGGGTCGGCGCCGATGGCACCGGCCGAGCGAAGCGAACGCCCGAGGTCTCCCGTGAGGATGCGGGGGTGTCGCCGCCACCACCACAGGTCGGGGCCAGGCAGCCTGTAGAACTGGTCGAGTGCTTGGCCGTCGTCGTCGATGGTCACGGCCTTGTACCGGTCGTCCAGAGCTTGGATCTGAGGGGTCCAGAGCTGGATGATGTGTTCGTCCAGCAGGAGCCACGCCTCGTGCAGCCAGTTTCGGCAGTAGAGGTCGTTGGTGTACTCGTAGATGTCGTCGCCGTAGCCGCGCTCGATGGCGCCTACCAGGGCGGCCCACGCGTGCACCCTTTCAGCGACCGTGAACGCGGTCCGCCAGCCGCGCTGGTGCAGCAGCTTTCCCACCTCGGTTTCACTAGCCACGGGCGTGAGGCTCTCATGCCGAATCCGTCCGGGCGACCGAGATATGTCCCGCCAGAGGCTGGCGGGACCCGCAGCATGATCAAAATGAGACGATCTCGCCATGGCTGGTGTGATCACGGCGTCGGAGTCGTCCTGGATAGCTCCGTTCACCGGGCTGAGCCCGCGGCAGTTCGGCAAGCTGGTGACGGTTCTGCGGCGCGAGGGTGCGGACGCCGTCCGCAGGGGCCGGCCGTGGAGCCTTCAGTTGGAGGACCGGGCACTGCTGGTCGCGGCGTACTGGCGCACGAACCTGACGATGCGGCAGCTCGCCCCGCTGTTTGGGGTGTCCAAGTCGGCGGCGGACCGGATCATCGACCACATCGGGCCGATGCTCGCGCTCCAGCCGCGCAAGCGGTTCGCCAAGGACACCGTACTCATCGTGGACGGCACCCTGGTCCCCACCGCGACCACACCATCGCCGCACAGTCGAAGAACTACCGGTACTCCACCAACCACCAGGTCGTCATCGACGCCGATACCCGCCTGGTCGTAGTGATCGGCCGGCCGCTCGCCGGGAACCGCAACGACTGCAAAGCATGGGAGGAGTCCGGAGCCAAGGCTGCGGTCGGCAAGACCCTCACGATCGCCGACGGCGGCTACCCGGGCACAGGACTCGTCATCCCACACCGCCGTGAGCGCGGCCAGAGCGAACTCCCGGACTGGAAAGAGGCACACAACAAGTCCCACAAGCAGGTCCGGGCTCGCGTCGAGCACGTCTTCGCCCGCATGAAGACCTGGAAGATCCTTCGCGACTGCCGCCTCAAAGGCGACGGCGTCCACCACGCCATGCTCGGCATCGCACGGATGCACAACCTCGCTCTCGCCGGATAGGCGAGCAGGTCGCACGCCCATCGAGCATGCCCGGGGCGACTCGTAGATCATTTACGGGACGTCCCTTAGGCCCGCAAAAACTGGACTTGTGCCAACTCACGTCATGGTGGACGAATTGGGAATCACTGTGCTCACTGTATTGCGTCCTTCTTGCTGGCAATGAGGGATAGCGACTTGTCGAACGCCAAGGCGGAGGCAGCGCGCCGGAGCCCCTCTCAACTGGCGCTTCCAGGATGCCTCGGCGGAGTGGAGACCGCGCACGTAGTGCGATAGGCAGGCATTTTCAAGCCGTGTTCATAGTCTTTAAATGAGCGGGCGGCCCATCACTCCTTGGTGATCACAGCAATGTGAGCGCGGGCCGACTCGGAGAGGCTGTCCAAGAGGGCCTTGCCTTTCGCGGCGGTGGCCAACGACGGCTGGCCGATGATCCCGTTCGGGGTGTACTCGGCCATGCCCATGGTGAGCAGATGCGGGCGACTGGGGGCCGAGTGGTCGTCCTGTTCGATGCCCTCACGGACAAGGTGAGGCGCGCCGTGCAGGAGTAGCGATACCTCGAACTCTCCGCCGTGCATGTCCTCGACTCCACTGCTCTCCAGCCCGGCATCCGCTCGGGCCTGGGCCCGGTCCTCGTGCACCGGGAAAAGAGCGACGCGCGGGCCGTTGACGTTGATCTCTTGGACGACATTGGACAGGACGTAGTTGCCACCGTGTCCATTGACAATGACCAGACCCGGGACGCCGGACGCTTGGAGTGATCGCCATATGTCGTTGACCACGGCATAGAGGGTGGCGGCGCTGATGCTGACGGTGCCGGCCATGGGCGCGTGCTCGTGGGAGCAGGAAACCGTTACGGGCGGCAGGAGGAACAGATCGTGATCGTCCGCAATCCGCTTCGCAATCAGGCAGGCGATCGCAGTGTCCGTGATAAGGGGCAGATGGTCGCCGTGCTGCTCGAAGCTCCCAACCGGGAGAACGGCAACGGCCGGTCCCCTGCGGTGCTCATCTCCGGACGTGGCCTGCGTGATCAGATCGTCCATGCCTTCAGCTTCCCTCATCGTGTCCGGCCCAACTAGGCGGCGAACCGATCACGAACGATCTGAAAGCGCTCGATGAACGTCGCCACAGCAGGCACGCTCTGTCGCGACCCTACAGCGCGGCTCACTGCCGCCAACTCGGCGAGTGTCCTGGCTGAGCCGGTCTGGGCGGCAATCGCAAGCGCCTTCGTGGCGGTTTCGGCTCCCTGCTCGGGCTCCCCTGCTTTGCCGTATGCACGGGCGAGCGCGCGAGGTAAACACCCCGGTCGTTGCGGTAGATCTGGGGCAGCGCGGCAATCTCGTCCTCGAAGAGCTGGACGGCGCGCAGCGGATCACCGAGATCAATCCAGCAGTTCGCCCGCTGGATCTCGATGTAGGCGGGTGTGCAATACGAGGTGTCGAGTGTGCTCGCGGGGTCGTTCGCCTTGGGTTGTGATGCCAACTCGCGTGCCTCGTCGAACTTTGCGAGTGCGGCTTTGGGATTGTTCTGCAACGCGTAACCGGCCGCCTCTTGTTGGGCGGCCAATGCGCTGATTCCCGATATGAGGTTGGGTACCCGCTGGGCGGCGCGAGCGAGTCCGATGGTCCGCTCTGCATTCGCCTGTGAGGCAGCCTGGTGGCTCTTGCGTAAGAGTACGTACGACTGCATGTGGTCGTCGGCGGCCTCTTGGGCCCATTCCATCGCCCGGTCGGACCAGTAGCCGGCGGCCCGGAAGTCCCCGAGATCCTGGTAGAGCCAGCCGAGGAATTCCGCGGTTCGGCCACCGATGCGCAGCAACTCGCGCCGGGTTGAGCCGTTGGCTTCCTCCAACAGACGGTCGATCGTCTTTGCGTGGTGGGCAATCATGGCGAGCGGCTGCCGTGCACCGAAGTAGTTCGCGCTCTTGTAGTGCTGGGGTAACTGGCTCTCGATGAGGGCTGCGGCAAACTCGGGGTCCGTAAGATCGTCATCGGGGGGCCCGACCCACAGACCATCCGCTGCCGGGTCGCGGCTGGGCAGTGAGGCGGTCAGCAGCGCGGTGGACGGCGGAGTGCTTCCGGCCTCCTCCCACTCTCGGCACATGAGGCCGAGCATGTGCCCCGGAATCCGTAAGGCATCGGCAATCTGCACGACCTTGTCGAACGTGGTGACGCTGCCAACGCCGCGTGCCAGCGAACCAACGCGCTCCGGCTTGATGCCGCATTCAGCCGCAATCTTTGAGTAGCTGATCCCGGCTTCGCTGCGCGCGATACGGAACACGGTGCCGAAGTCGTGAGCTGCGATCGCGGTTCTTACGTCCGATCGCTCCAAGAGGTTGCGCGGTAGCGCTGTCGGCGGGTTGTACGCGGTCATACGCTGCCCCCGTCACCCCTGCTGTTGAAAGAGCGCCGTATTGGCGTGAACTTCAGCGTACCCATGATGGGGGTACCCAGCGTGGGGAAGTCAGGCCGACTGTCGCCCAGAAGAGTTGACGGCGAAGACCCCCGCAACCGCGCAAACAGTCCGGGGGCGTGGCCAACGCTTTTGGGAGCGCTGACATGTACCAAACTACCGTCCGTCTCATCGAGTTGCTGATGCGGCTCTTGCTTCGCCCCATGGGACGTCACCGGCGGGGAGGGTCGATCCCTCATCCGGCACCGTGTACCCGGCGCCGACTGCTGCTCTGTTACTCCGTCCTGCCGCACGCCTTCACGCCTGCCCCCGCCCTGCCTGAAGTGATCACCACGCCTGTTCGATCACGCTCGGAGGCTGCCCATCTGAGGTGGGAGCGTGCGGAGCTGCGGTTGCGGCGGCAGCGGCGTCGGGACCTGTGGCTGGCCGTGCACGGGGTCGATATCGAGCCGCGTGTCATCCATGGGGTGGCGGTCGCCCGGTGAGGGCGAGCAGGGTACGGCCGTTGACCGTCGGCGAGCTGCCTAGCGACGGCCTCGACGTGGGTGACGCGGTGGTGCTGCGGTGGGGTGATGATCCCCGTTGTGTCGGGTGCGCGTGGGTCGCCCTAAGCGATGCGCTGATGGGGTGGGGGCTCTCGGCCGTCGAGGATTCCGCGCTGGTGATCCTGTCGGAGCTGCTGACCAATGCTGGCCGTCATGCCCGCGTACCGGGGCAGGACATCGAGACGCGCAACCTCCGGATGCTCGGCGGGCTGCGCATCGAGGTACACGACGGCTCATGCAAGCTGCCGAGCCTGTCTACCCTCGACGGTGACGGGGACAGCGGGCGCGGGCTGTGGTTGGTCGATCAGCTTGCCGACCGTTGGGACGTATGCCCACGCGCAGAGCTCGGCAAGGTCGTATGGGCTGAGATCTCGACGCCTGCTGGGAGCGGTGATCAGAGTGGTGGGTGAACGTCGGAGGATCGTAGCTGCGGTTACGGCGTGGGGCCTGGTGCTGGAGCTCGTCTTCAACAGGGCGCCCGCAGTGCGGGTGTATGGCGCGGACACGATGGCAGTGAAACTGTGAAAGATCACGGGCACGCGCGGGTCGGGACGGTGCTGCGCTTTGTGGATTGGACGCTGAGCCTGGATGTCTCGGGCAGTGCGCCGATCAACGAGGTGGAGTGCACCACATGCCATGAGGCGGCGGAGCCCGGTGAGTGGGGCGTGTTGGAGGAATGGTGTCTGCGGCACGCGGGCCGTACCCGGCATACCGGGTTCCGGGCCATCACGACGGCGTTCTTCCGCGCGACATGCCATGAGTCGCTGCCGGAGGTTGCCGATGGCAGTGCGTAGAAGGGTGGTTGGCGGGGGCGTTGGTGGGCCAGTGGCCTTAGTCGGTACGTGCGCGTGTCCTGATCTGTGGGAAGGCTGGCTCTGGGGACATGGTGACGGCGTACCCGCAACGCGCAAGCTTGATCCATGACCAACACCGCAGCCGGAATCGCCGCCCCCGACACCAAGCTCGCCACCGCCGCCACCGAACTCGTCCGCGACACGACAAGCGAGCTGATCTACCACCACTCCCGCCGGGTGTACTGGTTCGGCAGCCTCCAGGGGCAGAACCGCGGCCTGAGCTTCGACGCCGAACTCCTCTACATCGGCGCCATGTTCCATGACCTCGGCCTCAACGAGGATTTCCGCACCAGCGGCCGCCGCTTCGAAGTGGACGGCGCCGACGAGGCCCGCCGCTTCCTCCAGAGCCACGGCGTCCCCGAGGACAGCATCCGTCGCGTCTGGACCGCCATCGCCCTGCACACCACTCCCGGCATCCCGCAGTTCATGGAGCCGGAAGTCGCCCTCGTCACCGCCGGGGTGGAGTACGACGTACTCGGCATCAGTTACGACGACATCAGCGCCGAAGACCGCGCCGCGATCACCGCACTCCACCCCCGCCCCGACTTCAAGAAGCGCATCCTCGCCGCCTTCACCGAAGGCATCGCCCCCAAGCCCGAGACCACCTTCGGCAACGTCAAGGCCGACGTACTGGAGCACTTCGTGCCGGGTTACGAGCGAGGCGACTTCGTCGGGACGATTCAGAACTCCGCCTGGCCCGAATGACCACGACGCGGGACGCACTGACAGACTGTGCGCGACCCGGGCGGCAGGATCCAGGAAGCCGGTGCGAATCCGGCACGGTCCCGCCACTGTGACCGGGCATCGCGACTGCCGTCGCCATGCCCGGAAGCCAGGAACTGACCTGCCGCCTTCTTCACCACCGACCAGGGGACGAGGAAATCCCCCGGAGGAGGCACCACTGTGTCCTGCCGTACCCGCCGCGCGCTCGTCGCCACCGCCGCCGCCCTGCTCCCCCTCACAGCCGGCACCGCCTGCACGGCGGCCGGGAAACAGCCCGCGCCCGCGGCAAAGGCCGCCGCCGGCTTCCCCTACACCGTCACCAACTGCGGCGTGAAGACGACGTACACCGCACCCCCCACCCGCGTCGTCACCATGAACCAGCACGTCACCGAGGTGATGCTGGAGCTCGGCCTCGCCAAGTCCCTCGCGGGCACCGCTTACCTCGACGACAAGGTGCTCCCCAAGTACGAGAAGGAGTACAAGGCCACCCCCGTGCTGGCCAAGGAGTACCCCTCGTACGAGAAGCTGCTCGCCGCCAACCCCGACTTCGTGTACGGCGGTTACGCCTCCGCCTTCTCCGCCGGCGACGGCCGCAGCCGCGAGACGCTGAAGAAGTCCGGCATCAACTCCCGCCTGAACACCGAATACTGCGCCGACGGCAAGACCTCGATGGACGCCCTCTACCAGGAGATCCGCGAGGTCGGCCGCACCTTCGGCGTCACCGACCGCGCCGAGCGCTGGATCGCCGACGCCAAAAAGGGCAACGCCGCCACCGAGAAGAAGCTGGCGGGCGCCGACCCCGTCTCCGTCTTCGTCTACGACGGCGGCGACAAGACCGCCTCCACCGTCGGCGGCGCGGGCATCGGCAACGAGATGATCAAGCGCGCGGGCGGCAAGAACGTCTTCGCCCACCTCCCCAAGCCGTTCGCCGACGCCGCCTGGGAAAACGTCGTGGACCGCAAGCCCGAGACGATTCTCATCCTCGACTACGGCGGGACCACCGTCGCCCAGAAGAAGCAGCGCCTCATCGACGACCCCGCCCTCGCCGATGTCCCCGCCGTCAAGAACAAGCGCTTCGCCGTCCTGCCCCTCTCCGACATGGTCCTCGGCGTCCGCGCACCGGCTGCCGTCGACACCCTCGCGCGCCAGCTGCACCCTGAGCTCGAGAAGTAGCGGGCGGCGGCCGTGAGCTGCAAGACCCCCGCCGCCCGCGGGCCCCTGCGCTATCCCCTCCTGCTCACCGCGCTCACCGCCCTGCTCGGCGCGGCGGCGGTCGCGGGACTCGCCCTCGGCTCGGTACGCATCCCCGCCACGCACGTGCTGGAGATCGTCACCGGCGCCGCCGGCCCCGGCCCGTACCGCACGATCGTCCTCGACGTACGGCTGCCACGCGTCCTGCTCGGCGCCGTCGTCGGCGCCGGGCTCGCCGTCATCGGCACCGTCCTCCAGGCCCTCGTACGCAACCAGCTCGCCGACCCCTTCCTCCTCGGCGTCTCATCCGGGGCATCGGTCGGCGCGGTCGGCGTCATAGTCCTGGGGGTCGGTGCCGGCCTCGCCACCACCGTCACCGTTCCGCTCGCCGCCTTCGCGGGCGCGCTCGGCTCACTCGTCCTCGTGTACGGGCTGGCGCGCGGCGGCGGCGCCCCTATGACCACCGGGCGTCTCGTCCTCGCCGGAGTCGCCGTCTCGTACATCCTGTCCGCCCTGACCAGCCTGCTGATGGTCACCTCGGCCCGCGCCGACCACCTCAAAGAAACCCTCTACTGGACCCTCGGCGGCCTCGGCAGCGCCCGCTGGGACATGCTCGCGCTCCCCGCGACCGTCCTCGCCGTCGGTACGGCCCTCCTCATCACCCTCGCCCGGCCGCTCGACCTGCTCCTGGCCGGAGAGGAGGGCGCCACCGTCCTCGGCCTCGACACCGGCCGCTTCCGCGCCGCCGTCTTCGTCCTGGCCTCGCTGCTCACCGGCGTACTCGTCGCCTTCAGCGGCGCGATCGGCTTCGTCGGCCTGATGGTCCCGCACGCCGCGCGCATGGCCGTCGGCGCCGGACACCGCCGGCTGCTGCCCGTCGCCGCGCTCGGTGGTGCGGTTTTCCTGGTCCTGGCCGACCTGGCGGCCCGTACCGTCGCCGCGCCTCAGGACATCCCCGTCGGCGTACTCACGGCGCTCACCGGCGGCCCGTTCTTCCTGTGGATGCTGCGCCGCCGCCCGGAAGGCGGCGGGACCGAAGGAGCCCCGGCGTGACGACCCTGACCGCACAAGGCCTCTCGTACGGCACCGAAGGCCGCCACCTCGTCGACGACGTCACCCTGACCGCCGCCGACGGCGAGACCGTCGGCCTGATCGGCCCCAACGGCAGCGGCAAGACAACCCTCCTGCGCTGCGTGTACGGAACGCTGCGCCCCACCCACGGCCGCGTCCTCCTCGACGGCGACGACCTGCACGCCATGAGCCCGAAGACCCGCGCCCGGCGCATCGCGACCGTCCCGCAGGACGGTGGCGCGGCCGGCTTCGAGCTGACCGTCCGCGAGGTCGTCGCCATGGGCCGCTCCCCGCACAAACGCTTCTGGGAACAGGACACGGAAGCCGACGCCCATCTCGTACGGTCCGCCCTCGCCCGCGTCGGCATCGCGGACCTCGCGGACCGCGGCTTCCCGTCCCTCTCCGGCGGCGAACGCCAGCGGGCCCTGATGGCACGCGCCCTGGTCCAGCAGCCGTCCCTCGTCGTACTCGACGAGCCGACCAACCACCTGGACATCCGCTACCAGCTGCAGATCCTCAGCCTGGTGCGCGACTTGGGCACCACCAACCTGATCGCCCTGCACGACCTGAACCTCGCGGCGTACTACTGCGACCGCCTCTACGTCCTCGACGGCGGCCGGGTCGTCACATCGGGCACCCCGAAGGAAGTCCTCACGGCCGACCTCCTGCACACCGTTTACGGGGTATCCGCCGAGGTCAGCACCCATCCGACGACCGGCGCACCGACCGTCGTCTACCTCCCGTTGTCCACCTAACGAGCATTTTTCGCCCACGATGTGAGATCACATACCGGGAAGGGGCCCGGGAATCTATACGATGACCGCATGGTTCCCCACGACGTGAGTGAGACGACGCCGAGCACCGTGCTGCTCGTAGCGCGCCTGCACGTCGACCTGTGCCGGCTCGCCAGCGCTATCTGTACGACGGCCACGGCCTGAGCCGCGGGCCCATCCAGCACACGCACGTACACGCTTGCCCCTGCGCGGGGGACGAACTGCCGCGCGCCTTTCACGCCACCCTCCTGACAGGAGTCGAAGCCATGGCCATCGAGGTCCGCATCCCGACCATCCTCCGCACCTACACCGACGGCAAGAAGGCCGTCGAGGGCAACGGCGACACGCTCGCCGACCTCTTCGCGGACCTGGAATCGCGCCACACCGGCATCCAGGAGCGCATTGTCGACGGCGACAAGCTGCGCCGCTTCGTGAACGTCTACCTCAACGACGAGGATGTCCGCTTCCTCAAGGGCATCTCCACCAAGCTCACCGACGGCGACAGCGTCACCATCCTCCCGGCCGTCGCCGGCGGCATGGTCTGATGCGGTACGACTCCCCGCTGGCGGCGGTCGGCAACACGCCGCTCGTCCGCCTCCCGCGGCTGTCGCCGTCGGACGACGTCCGCATCTGGGCCAAGCTGGAGGACCGTAACCCCACCGGCTCGATCAAGGACCGCCCCGCGCTCCACATGGTCGAACAGGCGGAGAAGGACGGCCGGTTGACGCCGGGCTGCACCATCCTGGAGCCCACCAGCGGCAACACCGGCATCTCGCTCGCGATGGCGGCCCGCCTCAAGGGCTACGACATCGTGTGCGTCATGCCGGAGAACACCTCCCAGGAGCGGCGCGACCTGCTCAAAATGTGGGGCGCGAAGATCATCTCGTCCCCGGCGGCGGGCGGCTCCAACACGGCCGTACGGGTCGCCAAGGAGCTGTCGGCGCAGAACCCGTCCTGGGTGATGCTGTACCAGTACGGCAACCCCGACAACGCGGGCGCGCACTACGCCACCACCGGCCCGGAGATCCTCACCGACCTCCCGACCATCACGCACTTCGTGGCGGGCCTCGGCACCACCGGCACACTCATGGGCGTAGGCCGCTACCTGCGCGAAAACCTCCCCGACATCAAGATCGTCGCCGCCGAGCCGCGCTACGACGACCTGGTGTACGGCCTGCGCAACCTCGATGAGGGCTTCGTCCCCGAGCTGTACGACGCGTCGGTCCTGACCACCCGCTTCTCGGTCGGCTCGGCCGACGCGGTGACGCGCACGCGCGAACTCCTCCAGCAGGAAGGAATCTTCGCCGGCGTCTCGACGGGCGCGGCGCTGCACGCGGCGATCGGGATGGGAAAGAAGGCGGTCAAGGCGGGGGAGCGGGCCGACATCGTGTTCGTCGTCGCGGACGGCGGCTGGAAGTACCTGTCGACGGGCGTCTACACGGCGGAGACCACGGAGGCGGCAATCGAGACGCTGCAGGGCCAGCTCTGGGCGTAGGGCAATCCAGCCCGTCCGGCGTTTGAGGACCGGGGTCCGGGGCAGCGCCCCCACGCGGCGGAGCCGCAAAGTGTCACCGTGGGAAGGGGCGGGTCGGGGAAAAGGCCCCGCGCAGCGGCCCCACCGGCCCGCCCCCTCACCCCGGACCACGCCTAACCGCGGGCAAGGTGGCGGACCCGGTCCCACACCGCCGGATCCGCCACCCCCACCCGCCGCCGGAACCCCCGCACCCCCACATCCCGCAGCTCATCCGTCTCCAGGAAGCTCGGCCGCCCCCGCGCATCCCCCACCGCCCCCGGCGGCAACGCGATCACCCCGGCCCGCCCGTCGTCGTACTTGCTGGTGATCTTCGCGACGAGCACGCGCTCACCCCGTACGGACAACACCAGACACGGCCGGTCCTTCGACCCGGGCCCGTCCTCGTACGGCACATCCGCCCACCAGATCTCCCCGGCCCGAGGCACCCGCTCCGGCCGGCGCGGACCCGGCCGCCCCGGCGGTCGCGTGCGCCCCCCTGGCCGCCGCCCCCGTCCCCGCCCGCGCCCGTCGACGACAGCCGCCACCAGCGCCAGAAGCACCACCACGCCGACCAGCGCCCACCACCAAGACGTATCCATGCCCCGACGGTACCGGCGCCCGCCCGCCCGCGCGCTCCGCCCGAACCGGTGACAGCGTCGGTGACATCAGCCACAACGCCCCCTCATCGAGGAGCGACCGCGTCTTTCGCGCCTTACGCTCGACGAACCTGAACCCGCACGAACCCTCCCCGTCCCTGTTACGGAGGTTCACGCTCCATGAAGCTCACCGTCGTCGGCTGCTCAGGGTCGTTCCCGTCCGCGGAATCGGCCTGCTCGAGCTACCTCGTCGAGGCCGACGGCTTCCGGCTGCTCCTCGACCTGGGCAACGGCGCCCTCGGCGAGCTGCAGCGCCACGTCGGTCTCTACGACATCGACGCCGTTTTCCTCAGCCACCTGCACGCCGATCACTGCATCGACATGTGCGGCTACTTCGTCGCGCGCTACTACCGGCACGACGGCGGCCGCGCCCCCGCGATCCCCGTGTACGGCCCGGAGGGCACCGAGCAGCGGCTCACCACGGCGTACGCCGACACCCCGACCGAGAAGTCGATGGCCGAGGTCTTCGACTTCCACACGCTCAAGTCCGGCTCGTTCGACATCGGCCCCTTCTCGGTTCGTACGGAGAAGGTCGCGCACCCGGTCGAGACGTACGGCATCCGCGTCGAGCACGGCGGCAGGTCCCTCGCGTACTCCGGCGACACCGGAGTCTGCGCGTCACTGGACGAACTGGCCGCCGGCGTCGACCTGTTCCTGTGCGAGGCATCGTTCACGTACGGCAAGGAGGACATTCCGGGCCTCCACCTCAACGGCCGCGAGGCGGGCGAGTGCGCGGGGCGGGCGGGTGCCCGCCGACTGGTCCTAACGCACATCCCGCCGTGGACGGACGCGGAAGTGAACGTCGCCGATGCGCGCGCGGTGTACGACGGTCCGGTGGAACTGGCGGTCGCGGGCGCCGAGTACGAGCTCTGAAGCAAGCACGGCCACCTACGCACCGAAGAGGGCCCCCGGACCAGTAACCACGGTCCGGGGGCCCTCTTCTGCGTACGACGCGGCGTACGGCCGGGGCTTACTTCGCCTCGGCCTTCTGCAGCTCGGCAAGCTCCTCGTCGGACTCACGGCCCGGCGTCGGAAGGTTGAACTTGGTGATCGCGAAGCGGAAGATCACGTAGTAGACCACCGCGAAGCACAGTCCGACCAGGGCCAGGCCCCACGGGTTGGACGCGATGCCCAGGTTGAGCAGGAAGTCCACCGCGCCGGCCGAGAAGCCGAAACCGTCCTTCATGCCGAGCGCCCAGGTCAGCGCCATCGAGACACCGGTGAGCACCGCGTGGACGGCGTACAGCGCGGGGGCGATGAACATGAAGGTGAACTCGATCGGCTCGGTCACGCCGGTGACGAAGGCGGTGAGCGCGAGCGAGAACATCATGCCGCCGACGACCTTGCGACGCTCCGGGCGCGCGCAGTGGGTGATCGCGAGGCAGGCCGCCGGGAGGGCGAACATCATGATCGGGAAGAAGCCGGTCATGAACTGCCCGGCGCTCGGGTCACCGGCCAGGAAGCGGGCGATGTCGCCGTGCTTGCCTTCGAACTCACCGGCCTGGAGCCACGGGAAGGAGTTCAGCAGGTGGTGCATGCCGATCGGGATCAGCGCGCGGTTCGCGACACCGAAGATGCCCGCGCCGACGGCGCCGGAGCCGACCAGCCACTCACTGAGGTTGTGCAGACCCGCACCGAGGACCGGCCAGATCAGGCCAAAGACGATGCCGACGACCAGACCCGCGAAGGCGGAGAGGATCGGGACGAGACGGCGGCCGCCGAAGAAGCCGGCCCAGGCGGGCAGCTTGGTCCGGTAGAACTTCTGGTACAGGAGGGCTACGACGATGCCCATGACCACGCCACCGAGGACACCGGCGTTCACCGGCGCCTCGTTCATGACGATCTTGCCGTCCACGACGGCGGCGACCTTCGGCAGGTTGGCGTCGGTGAAGGTGGCGAGCACCTTCTGGAAGACGAGGTAACCGGTGACGGCCGCGAGGGCGGTCGAGCCGTCCGACTTCTTCGCGAAGCCGATCGCGATACCGACGGCGAACAGCAGCGGCATGTTGTCGAGAATCGCGCCACCACCGGCCGCCATGTAACCGGCGAGCTTGGTGATGAAGGTCGGGAACGACTCCTTGCCGAGCATGTCGGCCTGGCCGAAACGCACCAGGAGCGCGGCGGCCGGCAGCACGGCGACCGGCAGCATGAGGCTGCGGCCGATGCGCTGCATGACAGCCATCGCGCCGGAGCCCTTCTTCTTGGCGGCCGCGGGGGCGGCGGCGCTGTCCGTAGACATCATTTCCTCCATGGGGCAAGGCGCCGCCCAGGGGGAAATGGGGGACGGCGGCGTCTCGGGGACATCGCGGCGCACTCGCCACGTGGTCTACACCACTCAGTGGTGTAGACCAGTTTTAGCATGGTGAAGGACGGATAAGGAACCTCCGCTTCCCGTGCTCCAGAACACACCCGCCCACACACGGCAAAGGCCCCCGGACCGGGCAGGTCCGAGAGCCTTTGAGTGGCCCGGCAGAGGCGCCTATTTGGTGATGTCCCGCTCGATCTCTTCCTCGACTTCTTCCGGTTCCCGCCCCGGAGTCGGCAGATTGAACTTGACGATCGCGAACCGGAAGATCACGTAGTAGATGACCGCGAAGACCAGACCAATGGGAATGATCAACCATGGTTTCGTCGCGAGGCTCCAGTTGATGACGTAGTCGATCAACCCGGCCGAGAAACTGAAGCCGTCCTTCACACCCAGCTCCCACGTCACGGCCATCGAGACACCCGTGAGCAGCGCGTGAATCGCGTACAGCGCCGGCGCGATGAAGAGGAACGAGTACTCGATCGGCTCCGTGATCCCGGTGACGAGCGACGTCAGACCGACCGACAGCATCATGCCGCTCACCGCCTTCCGGCGATGCGGCTTCGCCGTGTGCGCAATGGCCAGCGCCGCGGCCGGCAGGGCGAACATCATGATCGGGAAGAAGCCGGTGAGGAACTGGCCGGCCGTCGGGTCGCCCGCCAGGAAGCGGTTGATGTCACCGTGTACGACCGTGCCGTCCGGCTTCGTGAAGTCACCGAACTGGAACCACACGAAGACGTTCAGGAACTGGTGCAGGCCGACCACGAGCAGCGCGCGGTTCGCGACACCGAAGATGCCGGAACCCCACGACCCCGCATCCACCAGCCACTCGCTGAAGCTCGTCAGCGCGTCACCGACCGGCGGCCACACCCACAGACACAGCGCCGCGAAAGCGATCGCGACGAACGCCATGATGATCGGGACGAGTCGGCGGCCGTTGAAGAAGCCGAGCCAGTCGACCAGCTTCACCCGGTGGAAACGCTGCCAGAACCACGCCGACAGCAGCCCCATGACGATGCCGCCGAAGACCCCCGGATTCTGGTACGTCGCCGCCGTGAACGTGTCGTCACCGGCGAGGCAGCCGCCCGTAACGGTCGTGGTGCCCACCGGGCAGTCCACCGGAAACTGGCGAAGCACCGCGTAGTAAACGAGAAAACCAGCCACCGCGGCGAGCGCCGTCGAGCCGTCCGACTTCTTCGCCATGCCGATCGCCACACCCACCGCGAACAGCAGCGGAAGCCCCAACGAAGAGTCGAGCAGCGCCCCGCCGGCCCCCGCCATGACCTTGGCGACGTTCGTCCAGCCCAGACCGTCGTCACCGAAGACGTCCGGCTGGCCGAGGCGGTTCAGGATGCCGGCCGCGGGCAGCACGGCGATGGGGAGCTGGAGGCTGCGCCCCATCTTCTGCAGCCCCTTGAACGTGCCGCTCCACCACTTCTTCCGCGGTTCGGCCTCGCTGTTCGAACTCATCGGCGTCCTCCCGGAACAAGCCAGGTTTGGCGGGCGTTGCAAACTGGTGTAGACCAGTTGCGGTACGGACGGTCGCTACGGTCCGGAGCCCGGCCGGAAGACAGGGCGCCGGTGATCGCCATCATTCGGTACAGGGCGGTTACTCGCCCGCGAAGTTGGGCCAACCGTGAGTTACCGTGTCAAAGCGGCCACGGTGGGCCGAGACTCCGTGCTCTGAACACGCTCCGACAGGCTTTGAACAACAAGGAGAAAGACATGGCCAGCAAGGCTGAGAAGATCGTCGCCGGGCTCGGCGGTATCGACAACATCGACGAGATCGAAGGCTGCATCACCCGCCTGCGCACCGAGGTCCACAACCCCGACCTGGTCGACGAGGTCGCCCTCAAGGCCGCAGGCGCCCACGGCGTCGTCAAGATGGGCACCGCGATCCAGGTCGTCATCGGCACGGACGCCGACCCCATCGCGGCGGACATCGAAGACATGATGTGAGTCAGCGATGACTCGCCCGTGAGGGGCCCTTCCGAAAACCCGAGCCTCAAGCTCTCGAACCCTCGAGCTCTCGAACCCTCGAACCGGAACGGGCCCCTCACGCATGCCAGGGTCCGGCCGCTAGGCTCCACACATGTCTCGAATCGACGGCCGCACCCCCGAACAGCTCCGCCCGGTCACCATCGAACGCGGATGGAGCAAGCACGCCGAGGGCTCCGTCCTCATCTCCTTCGGTGACACCAAAGTCTTCTGCACCGCCTCAGTCACCGAAGGCGTCCCGCGCTGGCGCAAGGGCAGCGGCGAAGGCTGGGTCACCGCCGAATACTCGATGCTGCCCCGCTCCACCAACACCCGCGGCGACCGCGAATCCGTACGCGGCAAGATCGGCGGCCGTACGCACGAGATCTCGCGCCTCATCGGCCGCTCCCTCCGCGCGGTCATCGACTACAAGGCCCTCGGCGAGAACACCATCGTCCTCGACTGCGACGTACTCCAGGCCGACGGCGGCACCCGCACCGCAGCCGTCACCGGCGCCTATGTCGCCCTCGCCGACGCCATCGCCTGGGCCCAGGCAAAGAAGATCGTCAAGCACGGCCGCAAGCCGCTCATCGGCACCGTCGCCGCCGTCAGCGTCGGCATCGTCGACGGCGTGCCCCTCCTCGACCTCTGCTACGAGGAAGACGTCCGCGCCGACACCGACATGAACGTCGTCTGCACCGGCGACGGCCGCTTCGTCGAGGTCCAGGGCACGGCCGAGGCGGAGCCGTTCGACCGCAAGGAACTGAACGCCCTGCTGGACCTCGCGAGCGGCGGCTGCGCCGACCTCACCGCGATCCAGACCACGGCACTGGAGACGGTGCGGCCCTGAGCAACCGCGGACGCCCTCTCGAGCGTCTCCAATGACACGGGCGTACGGCCCGAACCGCACGCCCGTCCACACACCGTGATCCCGCACACCCGCACAGATCCCGCACACCTTTACACCCGTGTACCTGGGGGAGGACCCGCTCCATGCGCAGTCGCCGTAGTAGCCGTATCGCACTCGCCGTAGTCACCGCTGTCGCGCTCACCGGCGTGGTCGGCGGCTGCGGAGCCCTCGACAAGGCAATGGACTGCGTGAATACAGCCGACGCCATAGCCACCAGCGTCGACAAGCTGTCCACGGCCGTGTCCACGGCGGCCGACGACCCCACGAAGCTGAACGAGGCCCTCAACGACATCGACAAGGAACTGACGAGCCTCGAGGACACCACGGACAACGCAGACCTGTCGAAGGCGACCGACGACCTGAACAAGGCCGTCGACAACGTCCGCACCGCCGTCAAGAACGGCGACGAAACCCCGGACATCGCGCCGGTCACCGAAGCAGCCACCGAGATCGGCAAGGTCTGCACCCCGTAGGCCCCGCAGGCCCCGCGGATACTGTGGGGGGCATGACCCGCCTGATCCTCGCCACCCGCAACGCCGGGAAAATCACCGAGCTCCACGCGATCCTCGCCGACGCAGGTCTCAGCCACGACCTCGTCGGCGCGGAGGCCTACCCCGAGATCCCCGACGTCAAGGAAACCGGCGTCACCTTCGCCGAGAACGCGCTGCTCAAGGCGCACGCCATGGCCCAGGCCACCGGCCTCCCCGCGGTCGCCGACGACTCGGGCCTGGCAGTCGACGTCCTCGGCGGAGCCCCCGGCATCTTCTCGGCCCGCTGGTCCGGCACCCACGGCGACGACACCGCCAACCTGAACCTGCTCCTGGCCCAGCTGGCGGACATCGACGACCCCCACCGCACGGCTCACTTCACCTGCGCGGCGGCCCTGGCCCTCCCGGACGGCACGGAACGAGTAGTCGAAGGCCGCCTCCAGGGCACCCTCCGCCACACCCCCGCCGGCACGAACGGCTTCGGCTACGACCCCATCCTCCAGCCCGACGGCTACGCCGTAACCTGCGCGGAACTGACCCCCGCAGAAAAAAACGCCATCAGCCACCGAGGCAAGGCGTTCCGAGCACTGGTACCGGTGGTGCGGGAGCTGTTGGGCTGAACATGCCGAAGGGCCGCCCCGATGGGGCGGCCCTTCGTGCTGTGCGGCCGGTGGGACTCGAACCCACCTAGTCCAAAACGGACAAATCGGACCTAAACCGATCGCGTCAACCTGCTGCGCCACGGCCGCTAGCCACCAACCATGGTATCTGGCTGGCGGCTCAGGGGGTATGCGGTGCAGGATTATGCAGCCGTTCGGTGCTCCCTTCGGCGGTTGCGGCACCAGGTGCTGGTGAGCGCGTGACAGTTCGGGCACAGGTAACGCAGGTTTTCGGCTCGGTTGTCCAGCCAGTCCCCGCTGATGTGGTCGATCTGGAGGGTGATCGACTGTCCCAGCCACTCGCCGGTGTTCCCGCATGAGGTGCAGCGGTACGGGATGCCAATCTCCTGGAGTGCCCGGTGGAGACGGGTGCGGTTCGCGCGTGAGGAGCCTTCGGGCATCACAACGAGGGCATTCGCGGCAATCGGCTTCTGCGCGTTCACCAGCACGGTTCCCCAGGCTCGCCGTTTGAAGTGGCTGGTGTCGAGGCCGATTTGAGCGACCTTGCGGCGCACACGCCGGTGGTTCGTGTCGCTCACCGGGAGATTGAGGGCGCGCATCAAGTCGGCGTAACTCGTGGCGGTGGGTACGGCAGCACGCAGAGCCTGCTCGGAGATTGCCAGCCGTGCGTTGAGGAAGTGGGTCGTGCCGACGCCCCGCCGCTTCATCATTGCTGCCAGCGCTGCGCGCGACCTACTGTCGTCCGGCACTCCGAGGTGGCGCGCCACGCCACGGACGCTGTTGGTGGACGCCGCCGCTGTTGCGAGTTCTTCCGTGGTGAAGAACATGCTGAACGGTTCGCGACTCATGCCGGGGAAGTGGCTGGTGTCGATCCCAGCGGCTGCTATTCGGCGGCCGATGTGCGACAAGGTGCCTGTGGCAGGCGTGGCGCCAAGCTTCGCTACGACCTCGCGCAGCGTCGTAGAGGAGGCTACGGCGGCGGCGATTGCCTCGTCCGTGTACTTGCGCCAGGGGCTGCGCTTCTTGAAGTGGCTGGTGTCCAGACCATGCGCGGCTACCTTCTCCTGAAGAACACGACGCCTGCCGCCGCTCGCCTTGAGCCCAAGGCGGCGCATCAGGTCGACCCAGCCTGTGGCCTCGGCTACAACCGGCGCCAGCCGGTCCTTCTCGTAGACGTCAGACACGGGTCTGCCACCGGGCCGGGCCGGCTCCCGCCGAGTAGATGCTTGGGCTGCGTACGACCTTGGCCCCGCCTGCGGAGCAGGCGACAGGTACGCGCAGCATTTCCTGGGTTTGGCGAACCCCGGTAGTTGCGAAGCGAGAGGTGCCTCTCCCCGCCTCGGCCATCTTGGCCCGGAAATAATGGCGATTCGCTGGTTTCGGCGTGACGCCGCACCAGCTGAGAGCGTCGTCGAAGTTCGTCGACATCCGGGCCGCTTCTTCGAGCAGCTCGCGGGTGTACCTGACCGCCATGAAGAACCCTCCGCATCCGGCCGCGCGTTCGCGGTCTCGTACGGATCAACGAACCGGTTATCGGATGGTCACGTCCGAAATGCGGAATGCACTGCGCCACTTGGGCGGCGGAGAGGTGGCTTCGGGCGGCCCGTGGCGTTGGTTGCGTCTGCGATGGGGGCCGCCACATGTAAGTGTGGCGGCGGAGGCCCGCCCCTCAAGGGCGCTCCTGCGTCGCGTCGCCTGCGGCGATTGCGCTGCGC
>NZ_JBEXNQ010000053.1:5589-20132 GCF_040611155.1 Streptomyces sp. NPDC002994 | reverse complement strand
TTGGGGGGTTTCGGGGGTGTGGGGGGGGGGCCCGCGGGCGGGGGGCTGCCCGCCCACCTCGTGGTGGCGGTGCGCGCCTGCTACGGCGGCCCCGCCGCCCCCCCCTTCGTGGTCGTACGGTCGTACGCCGAATTACCAGGCGGTCTTCGCCGTGTTCTCGCTGGGCAGGAACACCCACAGCGCCAGGTACACCAGGAACTGCGGCCCCGGCAGCAGACACGAGGCCACGAAGATCACTCGCATCGTGGTCGCCGAGGTACCGAAGCGCCGCGCCAGCGCAGCGCACACTCCGCCGATCACACGGTCGTTACGGGGGCGGACAAGGGCGGTCATGGCGGGCTCCTCGTGAGCTGGGCCGGGGGGTCACTTCCGGTGTGCCTCCCGATACCTCAATACTGCTCGCTGAGACCCGCCCAAAGCGTCGCTCTACGGGGCGATCCCGACCCTGGGAATCGTCGGGGTAGCCCCCTGAGACACCTCGTCCCGGCGCAGGGCACGATCCGGTACCCGCCGCTGCATGCGGCGCAGCCGCGCCCGCCCCACCGGTACGACCGCGAGGTGCGCCAGCGCTACCCCGGCCGTGTTCAGCAGCAGCGAGTCCACATCGACGACCCGGCCCGGCACCCCGGTCTGGAGCAGCTCGATCCCCAGCGAGAACAGCGCCCCGGCCAGGACCGTACGGGCCAGTGAGGCCACCGGCGACACCTGGAGTCGGCCCCCCGCCATCGGCAGCAGTACGCCCAGCGGCGCCAGCAGCAGAAGCCCCTCGCAGATACGCCGCGCCGCCCGGGCGGGACCGAGTGCCAGGTCCGCCTCGATGCCGGCCAGCGGCTGGAAGTTCGGTGCGGTCACCCAGGGGACGTCCAGGGGGCGCAACGTCAGTAACGCGACGAGCAGCAGATGCGCGGCGAGGAGTAAACCTCCCGCCGCGCGGAAGCGGAGGATGACGGCGCTGCCGTCCGAGCCATGACGCACGCCCCCCAAGACGCGGGGACCGGCAGGATCGGTTCCGCCTGAAAGCGACCGTGTCTGGAGCCACAGTGTGACGCGCCGGGCGGACACGCCGACCGGTCCGGTCAGCGCGAAGGACGGATCTCACCCAGCGTAGGCAGCACCGATTCGGGACGGGCCTTGAGCGCGGCCGTGCACTGGTAACCGCGCACCGCGTCGTCGGAAGGACCGCCCAGCAGCACGGACCGGTCGGCTCCGGCCGCCGCACTGTCCGCGTACGTACAGACGATCTGCGCCAGCGCGTGCGTCGGCAGGTCCTCCGGCTGGCTGCTCAGCCGCAGCGCTTCCCGGGGATCGCCCTTGCGCGCCCCGGAAACGGCCAGTGTCTCCCGTACATCCGTGGAGAAACCTGCCTGCTTCTCCTCGTCCGACGGCTCCGTCTTCAGCTCCTCCAGGAGCGTCCGCGCCACCCGCACCCGGTCGGACAGCTTCTCCTCGGCGATCCGCACCGCCCGGTCCACCGGCACGAGCTGCGCGCCACAGACCAGATACACCTGGAGCGGTACGCCGGGCGCCGCCTCTCCGGTGGAGTCCTGCGGCGGCAGCTCGCACGGCACCCGGGACGGCGCGGCGCCCGCGTCGACCGGCACCGAAGTGGTCCTGATCCCGCACCCGGCGAGCGCGACGCAGAGCGCGGCGAGGGCCGCGCAACGGGTCAGCCTGCGCATCACTGGTCCTCGCACTCCTCGCCCTCCCTCAAACCGTCGCCCTCTTGCCCTTCGTCGTCCGCCGACCGTGACACGTCCAGCGGCAGCCGCAGCACGAAGACCGCACCGCCCTCCGGCGAGTTGGCCGCGGTGATGTCCCCGCCGTGAATGTGCGCGTTCTCCATGGCGATGGACAGGCCGAGCCCGCTGCCCTCGGAGCGCGGCCGCGACGCGCTCGCCTTGTAGAAGCGGTCGAAGACATGCGGCAGTACGTCCTCGGGGATGCCGGGGCCGTGGTCCCGTACCTCGATGAGCAGTTCGTGGTCGACGGGCCGCACCGACACCCGCACCGGGGAGCCGCCGTGCTTGAGCGCGTTCCCGATCAGATTCGCCAGGATGACGTCGAGACGGCGCGGGTCGAGGCGCGCCACGATGCCGCGCTCGGCGTCGAGATCCACCGCGTCCAGCCACGCGCGGGCGTCGATGCAGGCGGTCACCTGGTCGGCCACGTCGACGTCGTCGAGGACGAGGCGGGCCGTACCCGCGTCGAAGCGGGTCACCTCCATCAGGTTCTCGACGAGGTCGTTGAGCCGGCGCGTCTCGCTCACCACCAGGTGCACGGCGGGCGCGATCATCGGGTCGAGGTTGTCGGCCTCGTCCTCAAGGACCTCCGCCACGGCGGTGATGGCGGTCAGCGGGGTCCGCAGTTCGTGCGACATGTCGGCGACGAAGCGGCGGCTCGACTCCTCCCGCGCGCTCATGTCCGCGACCTTCTTCTCCAGCGACTCGGCGGTCTTGTTGAACGTCCGTGACAGCTCGGCCAGTTCGTCCGTACCCGACACCCGCAGCCGGGTGTCGAGCTGCCCCTCGCCGAGACGCCGCGCGGCGTCCCCGAGCCGCTGCACGGGCTTGAGTACGGTCGTCGCCGCCGCCTGCGCGAGCAGCGCCGAGCCCAGCAGGGCGAGCGCGGTGGCGATGGCGAGGGACCAGGCCAGCGAGTTCAGGTCGTCGCGCTCCTGCTCCAGGGAGGTCAGCATGTAACCGGTGGGCCCGCCGCCGATCACCTTCGTGCCCGCGACCAGGGACGGCGGCTTGCCCTTCGGGCTGATGCGCACCCAGTAGAGGTGGTACGGAAACTCGTTGGCGTCGGTGACCTTCTGCCGCCGGTTCACCGCGTCCTGAAGCTCCTGCGGTACGTCGTCGAGCGTCAGGGCGTCGATGTCCGAAGTGCCCGCGATCGGCTTGCCCGGCTCCCGCTCGTCCACGAGCAGCACGCTGTAGCCGGGGCTGCCGCCGGCCGCCATCTGCGTCGCCGCCACCTGGAGTTCCGGCTGCGTCGGCCGCAGCGGCAGCGTCGCCGCGCGGTTCTGCATCTCCTGCCGGAAGTTGTTCAGCGCCGCGTCCTGCGTACGGGTCAGCACCGCCTCGCGGTTGAGCCAGTACGCGATGCCCGACGCGGCGACGGCGGCCGTCAGCGCCACCAGGGCGAAGACGACGACGAGCCGCAGGCGCAGACTGGTCCAGCGCGGCCCCGTCTGCGGGGACTTCTCCTGTGCAGCGCTCACGAAGGCGAGTCCAGGCGGTAGCCGACGCCACGGACCGTACGGATGAGGGTCGGCGAAGACGGTACGTCCTCGACCTTGGCCCGCAGCCGCTGCACGCACGCGTCCACCAGCCGGGAGTCACCGAGGTAGTCGTGCTCCCACACCAGCCGCAGCAACTGCTGCCGCGACAGCGCCTGTCCGGGGCGACGGCTCAGCTCGAGGAGCAGCCGCAGTTCGGTCGGCGTGAGCTGCAGGTCCTCACCGTTCTTGGTGACCGTCATGGCGGACCGGTCGATGGTCACATTGCCGAACACGGCGGCGTCGTTGGCCTCCCGCTCGCCCCGCCGCAGCACCGCGCGGATTCGGGCGTCAAGGACCCGGCCCTGCACCGGCTTGACGACGTAATCGTCGGCGCCCGACTCCAGGCCGACCACCACGTCGATGTCGTCGCTGCGCGCGGTCAGCAAAATGATGGGCAGCTGGTCGGTGCGCCTGATGCGCCGGCACACCTCGAATCCGTCGATGCCGGGCAGCATCACGTCCAGCACGATCAGATCCGGCCGCTGCTCGCGCAGCAGTTTCAGGCCGTCCTCTCCCGTCGCCGCGGTGGCCACTTTGTGGCCCTGGCGTGACAGCGAGAGTTCGAGGGCCGTGCGGATGGCGTCGTCGTCCTCGATCAGCAACAGGAAAGGCACAGGGGCCATTCTGGCCCATGGCGGAGGACTAGTTCGACAGTTGGAGCGCTCCCGTCCCTGTGACACGGCTGTGACAGTCGGCGGACACCCCGATGAAACAGCCAGGGCAAGCTCAATGGCACACGGACAGCAACGCACCGCAACGCACAGCACCGGACTCCACCGACGGGGGGCGCGAGATGAACGCACTGCACAGCACCACCTCCAGCGCAGTTGTCACGCGGCTCCACGACGTCACACGGAGCACCGAGTCCGGTGCGGGTGGGCGGGGGTGCGCTCGCGGCATCGGTCGTCAGCGCACGCAGACCACGATGCATGTGGCTGCCGTGCTCGAAGTGGGGGGCAACGGGGGCAGCGGGGGAGCGGCGTACCGGGAGGCCACGGGGGACGGGGCTTCGGCGTCGGAGGCGGAATTCACCGCCTACGTCCAGGAGCGCCGCGCCTCCCTGTACGCGACCGCCTACCACCTGACCGGCGACCGGTACGAGGCCGAGGACCTGCTGCAGAGCGCCCTCTTCTCGACGTACCGCGCCTGGGACCGCATCAGCGACAAGGCGGCGGTCGGCGGCTACCTGCGCCGCACCATGACGAACCTGCACATCAGCGCGTGGCGCAGGCGCAAGCTCAACGAATACCCGACCGAGGAACTGCCGGAGACGGCGAACGACACGGACGCGATGCGCGGCACCGAACTGCGCGCCGTGCTCTGGCAGGCGCTCGCCCGGCTGCCCGAACTCCAGCGCACGATGCTGGTCCTGCGGTATTACGAGGGCCGCACCGACCCGGAGATCGCGGACATCCTCGACATCAGTGTCGGCACGGTCAAGAGCAGCATCTGGCGGTCACTGCGCCGGCTGCGCGAGGACGAGGTCCTCAGCTTCGGCCGTGACGAGGAAGAGTCCTTCGGCGAGCTGGTGGCCTGAAGGCACGGGGGGTACGGGGGCCGCCGTTTCGGGGGAGACGGCGGAACGTACGGGGGAAATGCGGCGGGGCCGGACAGGCGGGGGAGCCTGTACGACCCCGCCGCACTGTGCGCTCTCAGTAGCTAGCGCGCGGCCGGGGTGCGGTGGCGGCCCGCCGCGGCGGCGGCGAGGCGGCCCAGGGCCTCCTCCTTCGCGCAGGGGTGCGCACCGAGAGCCGTCTGGCGGCCTACGATCGCCCGCTCGGCCCGCATGAGACGCCACCCCCTGCGCAGCAGGAACGGCACAGATTTGCGGCCCTCTCGAAGATCCCGCAGCAGCCGCCGACGGAACGTCGTCGACGGACGCCCGCGCAGGCAGAGCGCGTCAGCCAGTACGCCCAGCTCCTCGCAGCGCGCCACGATGTCCGCCGCGAAGATCCCCTCCGCCACGAACAAGGGCGTGCGCTCGATGTCCAGCGCTTCCTTGTCCACGATGGAACTGCTGGCGATGGAGTACACCGGGACTGTCGTACGCCCCGTACCGCACAGCTCCTCGATCGCCGCGACGGCGGCGTCCGCGTCCCAGGACAGCGGTGAGTCCCAGTCGATGTCCGTACTCCCCGCGACCCGCGGAAGCGTGGGGTCGTCGCCCTCTTTGTAGAAGTCGTCGAGCCGCAGCACGGGCAAACCCGTACGGGCGGCCAGCGACGACTTTCCGGAACCGGAGGGACCGGTCAGCAGGACGACGCGCGTGGGAAGAGGGGATGAACTCACGGGCAACCATTCTGCGGCATTGAGCCGGTCGGGGGACCCCACCGCGGAGCGGTTGGTATCGAGCGTCACACCTCAACTACGCTGCGTGCGCTCATGATTACTCACTCAGGCGGGAATCCCATGGCACGTGAAGCAGGTCCCAAGTACCAGCGGAGCGCGCTGCTGCGCGCAGGTCTGGCCGTCGCCGCGGCCGGTGCGGCCCTTGCCGCCGGCGGTGGTGCGGCGCACGCGGCCCCGCCGCCGGCCCCGCAGGAGGCCGCGATCGACGTACCGCTGGAGAACCTCGATCCGGCGGCCATGCCCGGTGCGCTCGGAGCCGCGAGCGCCGGTGCGCTGGCCCCGGTCAAGGACTTCCATCTGAACCCGCTGGCGGGGACGGGTGTGGACCCGCTGGACAACGGACTGGGCACGCAGGTCGCCGACTTCCAGCCGCTCAGCACGAAGCCGCTCACCGCCCCGCTCACGCAGGGCAACGCGCTGCGGGAGCTGCCGCTGGTGGGTCAGGCGGCGGGGCTGCTGCCGGGCTGAACCAGGTGGGAGCGCGGTGCGCGCGGGGGATGTGGGTCCGCCGGCATGCGGATGGGCCCGTACCGCCGAAAGCGGTACGGGCCCATCCGCATGGGGATCAGTAGGCGGAGCCGGACGCGCCCAAGGAGCCCGTCGGGTGCCAGACCGTCTTCAGTTCGAGGAAGGCCGTCAGGCGGTGCGTGCCCTGGTCGGCCGACCAGTCGCCGTCCACAGCCTGTGGACGCAGAACCCGCTTGAGATTGTCCGCGGCGGCGATCTCCAGATCGCGCGCCAGGTCGTCGTCCGCGCCCGAGAGGTCGATCGCGTTGACGTCCTGGTGGGCTGCGAGCGGCGTCGCGATCTCGCGCGTACGCCCGGTGAGGATGTTGACCACACCGCCCGGCAGGTCGGACGTGGCCAGGACCTCGCCGAGGGAGAGCGCGGGCAGCGGGGACTTCTCCGACGCGATGACGACGGCCGTGTTGCCCGTCGCGATCACCGGGGCGATCACCGAGACCAGGCCCAGGAAAGACGACTCCTGGGGGGCGACGACGGTGACGACGCCGGTGGGCTCGGGGGTGGAGAGGTTGAAGAACGGGCCCGCGACCGGGTTCGCGCCGCCGACGATCTGGGCGATCTTGTCGGTCCAGCCCGCGTACCAGACCCAGCGGTCGATCGCAGCGTCGACGACCACGGCCGCTTTCGACTTCGACAGGCCCTCCGCGTCCGCCACCTCCCGTACGAACTGGTCCCTGCGGCCCTCCAGCATCTCGGCGATGCGGTAGAGGATCTGGCCCCGGTTGTACGCCGTCGCGCCCGACCAGCCGCCGAACGCCTTGCGCGCCGCGACGACCGCGTCACGGGCGTCCTTGCGGGAGGCGAGGGGTGCGTTGGCCAGCCACTTGCCCTTTGAGTCGGTCACTTCGTACACCCGGCCGCTCTCGCTCCGGGGGAACTTGCCCCCGACGTACAGCTTGTAGGTCTTGAAGACAGTCAAGCGCTCAGACATCGAGGTACGCCTCCAGGCCGTGGCGGCCGCCTTCGCGGCCGAAGCCCGACTCCTTGTAGCCGCCGAAGGGCGAGGTCGGGTCGAACTTGTTGAACGTGTTGGCCCAGACCACACCCGCGCGGAGCTTGTTGGCGACCGCGAGGATCCGCGAGCCCTTCTCCGTCCAGATGCCGGCCGACAGGCCGTACTGGCTGTTGTTGGCCTTGGCGACGGCCTCGTCGGGCGTACGGAACGAGAGCACCGAGAGCACCGGGCCGAAGATCTCGTCGCGCGCGACGGTGTGCGCCTGTGTGACGCCCGTGAAGAGCGTCGGCGCGAACCAGTAGCCGGAGGAGGGGAGATCGCACGGCGCGGACCAGCGCTCGGCGCCCTCCGCCTCGCCGGTCTCGGTGATCTTGGTGATACGGGCGAGCTGTTCGGCGGAGTTGATGGCGCCGATGTCGGTGTTCTTGTCCAGCGGGTCGCCCAGGCGGAGAGTCGAGAGCCTGCGCTTGAGGGAGTCGAGGAGTTCGTCCTGGATCGACTCCTGGACCAGGAGGCGCGAGCCCGCGCAGCAGACCTGGCCCTGGTTGAAGAAGATGCCGGTGACGATGCCCTCGACGGCCTGGTCGATGGGGGCGTCGTCGAAGACGATGTTCGCGCCCTTGCCGCCGAGTTCGAGGGTGACCTTCTTGTGCGTGCCCGCCACCTGGCGCGCGATCGCCTTGCCCACGGCTGTGGAGCCGGTGAAGGCGACCTTGTTGACGTCCGGGTGCTCGACGAGTGCGGCGCCCGCCTCCCCGTAACCGGGAAGGATGTTGACGACGCCCTTGGGGAGGCCCGCCTGGCGGCAGATGTCCGCGAAGAAGAGCGCGGAGAGGGGGGTCGTCTCGGCGGGCTTCAGGACGACCGTGTTGCCCGTCGCGAGCGCCGGGGCGATCTTCCACGCCAGCATGAGGAGCGGGAAGTTCCAGGGGATGACCTGGCCCGCGACGCCGAGCGGGCGCGGGTTGGCGCCGTAGCCGGCGTGGTCCAGCTTGTCGGCCCAGCCCGCGTAGTAGAAGAAGTGCGCGGCGACCAGGGGGAGGTCCGCGTCGCGCGTCTCCTTGATCGGCTTGCCGTTGTCGAGCGTCTCCAGGACGGCCAGCTCGCGCGAGCGCTCCTGGATGATCCGCGCGATACGGAAGAGGTACTT
The DNA here is from genome assembly GCF_040611155.1 of Streptomyces sp. NPDC002994. Lineage (NCBI taxonomy): Bacteria > Bacillati > Actinomycetota > Actinomycetes > Kitasatosporales > Streptomycetaceae > Streptomyces > Streptomyces sp. NPDC002994. The sequence continues at coordinate 11,870 of NZ_JBEXNQ010000053.1, read as the reverse complement.
GGCGCGCTCGGCGCCCGGCAGCGCGGACCACTTCTCGAAGGCCTTGCGCGCCGCCTTCACGGCGCGGTCGACGTCCTCGGTGCCCGCGCGCGCTACCTCGGAGAGGACTTCCTCGGTGGACGGCGAGATCGTCTTGAAGACCTTGCCGTCGGCCGCGTCGGTGAACTCGCCGTCGATGAACACCCCGTAGGAGGGGGCGATGTCGACTACCGAGCGGGACTCGGGAGCGGGTGCGTACTCGAATACAGATGCCATGGTGATCAGTCCACCGTCACGTAGTCGGGACCGGAGTAACGGCCGGTGCTCAGCTTCTGCCGCTGCATCAGCAGGTCGTTCAGCAGCGAGGACGCGCCGAAGCGGAACCATTCGTTGCTGAGCCAGTCCTCGCCGACCGTCTCGTTGACCAGCACCAGGAACTTGACCGCGTCCTTGGTGGTGCGGATGCCGCCGGCCGGCTTCACGCCGATCTGGATTCCAGTCTGCGCCTTGAAGTCGCGTACGGCCTCAAGCATCAGCAGGGTGTTCGGCGGGGTGGCGTTCACGCCGACCTTGCCGGTGGACGTCTTGATGAAGTCCGCGCCCGCCAGCATGCCGATCCACGACGCGCGGCGGATGTTGTCGTACGTCGAGAGCTCGCCGGTCTCGAAGATGACCTTCAGGCGGGCCTTGTCGCCGCACTCGGCCTTCACGGCCACGATCTCCTCGTAGACCTTCAGGTAGTGACCGGAGAGGAAGGCTCCGCGGTCGATCACCATGTCGATCTCGTCGGCTCCGGCGGCTACGGCGTCGCGTACGTCCGCCAGTTTCACGGGGAGTGCGGCGCGGCCGGCCGGGAAGGCGGTGGCGACCGAGGCGACCTTGATGCCCGTTCCGGCCAGGGCCTCCTTCGCGGTCTCCGCCATGTCCGGGTAGACGCAGATCGCGGCGACGCGCGGTGTCGTGCGGTCGGTCGGGTCGGGATTGGCGCCCTTGGCGCAGAGCGCCCGGACCTTGCCCGGGGTGTCCGCGCCTTCGAGCGTGGTCAGGTCGATCATGGAGATGGCCAGGTCAATGGCGTACGCCTTGGACGTGGTCTTGATCGAACGGGTACCGAGGGACGCGGCGCGCGCTTCGAGGCCGACGGTGTCTACGCCGGGGAGCCCGTGCAGGAAGCGGCGCAGCGCTGCGTCGGACGCGGTCACGTCGGCGAACGCGGATGCGGGTGCAGTGGTGGGCATGGTCACCACTGCAGCATATCTACGCGCGTAGCGACCTGTACAGCCCCTGGGGCGGATGACCGGGAGGAAGGGGAGGAACGGGAGAAAAGATCTCTGTTGCCCGCCGGTGACATGGAAGGGACGACTCCACCGCACACCCTCCCTAGATTCATCCATGCAGCCCGCCGCCCGGCCTTCCGCCGGTCCGCAACACTCTCTGACCAGGAGACCCGCATGTCGAGCCTGAACTCCCGCCGTCGTACCACCCTCCGAGCCCTGACCACCGTGGCGCTCGCCGCCGCCCTCCTGGCCCCGGCCGCCACCGCCATCGCCAGCGGCCCGGCTTCGCCCGCCGCGTCGGCCGTGTCCGCCGTGTCCGCCGCGAAGTCCGCCGCCCCGATACGGAGCCAGAAGCTGGTCGACGGCAGCACCGCCAGGATCTACAAGCTGGGCGCCCACCACTACCGCATGGACAACATCTCCCGCGACGGCCACCTCCTCGGCACCCTGGAGGCCAAGAACGCCGACGCGGGTGGGCAGCACAACGGAATGTTCGTCGTTCTGACCCGCGACGGTGAGGTCGTCTCCTGGACCGGCCGTGCGCGCTACGGCGCTGGTACGTTCCCGCTGCCCGACGGCAGCACCGCCAAGGTCGCCAAGGTGGCGGCGGGCCACTTCACTCTGAAGATCGTCCACCAGGGGCAGGTCCTTGGGACGCTGGTCGCCAACAACCGTGCCGCGGCCGTGAACGCCAACGGGATGTACATCGTCCTGACGCCCGACGGCACCCACAGCGCCTGGACCCGCTGAGGCGGGACGCCGGCGGCTGGGACGTTGCCGTAACGCAATCTCCCGGCCGCTCCCGGCCGTCGTGGTTCAGGCAGAATCACCCCATGACAAGCAGCCCCAAACCCCCCTCCGAGCCGACGTACGCCGACCGAGTCTTCCGGTCGCCCTCCGCCCTGGCCGGCGGAGTCCTGGTGCTCGCGCTGGCCGCCTGGGTCGGCGGCGACGCGCTGGTGCGCGGGGAGGGGCGTACGCCGTGGGCGGCCGTGGCGGGGCTGCTGTTCGCCGTGCCGCTGGTGGTGGCCTTCACGCTGCGGCCCGCCGTCTTCGCCAACGACGACCGGCTCCGGATCCGCAATCCCTTCCGTACGATCACGCTGCCGTGGGCGTCCGTCGAGGGAGTACGGGCCGGGTACTCCAGCGAGGTGTTCGCGGGCGGCAAGAAGTACCAGCTGTGGGCGATCCCGGTCTCGCTGCGCCAGCGCAAGCGCGTCGCCCGGCAGCAGGCCAGGAAGGCGACGGACGACCCGTACGGCCGGACGTCCGCCACCGCCGACGTCACGGACACGGGCGCGCGCAGGGCGCCGGCCGACCAGACGGTCGACGATCTGCGGGAGCAGGCGGAGCGGTGCGCGGGGCGGGCGACCGCGCAGGGCAGTCCGTCTGTGCGCTGGGCGTACGAGATCATCGCGCCGTGCGCGGTGGGCGCGATCGCGCTCGCCGTGCTTTTCGCCACTGGGTGAAGCCGACGCGGGGGTCTTTTCGGCGCTTGCGCCGTTCGGCCTTGGGGGCCTTTCGGGCTTCGTTTGGCTGTGCCGGACTCCGTCCGTCGGGTGGTCGGCCGGCCGGGGCGGCTCTCGTGGTCGGGGGTGCGGGTGTCCGGGTTTCGTGAGCGCCGGGCGTTGGGGTCGGTGCCGCGCCGTGGCGTCTCCTCGGGCGTCGAACGTTCGGGTACTGCGTTGTCTCGTCGGGGTGGTTGCGTTCAACGCCCTGCGGGGAGCGCCCCGCCACGTCCCCTCCTGGCACCGTGGACTGTGAAAGGGAGCGCCCGGCTTCGTCCTCTCCTGGCACTGGGGCTTAGGGCGGGCCGGGCCAGATCAGTTGCATGTACGCCCCGAACCACACCGACGCGAGCGCCGTTCCGCCCATCACCAGCGCTCCGGTGAGCCGCCGGGCCCGCCCCACCGCCAGGGCGATCGGCAGCAGCAGCGGGAAGCCCGGGATCAGGAAGCGGGCGCGCGGGAAGTAGACGCCGCCGCTGCCCAGGACGACCAGCAGCAGTACGCCGGTGAACACCAGAAGGGGGAGCGGCAGGCGCTCGGCGGCGCAGAGGAGGAACAGGGCTACGGACAGGAACAGCACCAGCGTCACCACCACCAGGTACAGGTGCGGCTTCGACTGGTAGAGCAGGAAGCGCCGCATCTCGCGCAGCGTGTCGGCCCCGCCGTCCCACTCGTTGAGCCACAGCTTCTGTACGGCGAGGTAGCCGTCCCAGCGGCCGAGGCGCAGGCCCACCCAGGCGACGTAACCGAACCATCCCAGCGGCGCGATCAGCCCGGCGGCGAGCACGGCGGGCCGCAGCACCCTCCCGCCCCGCCAGGACCGCCACAGTGCCACCGCCGCCGCCATCGAGACGGCCGCGGCGACCGCGATGCCGGTGGGGCGGGTCAGGCCGGCGAGCGTGGCGAGGGAGCCGGCCCACAGCCAGTGGCCGGCGAGGACGGCGTACAGCGACCAGGCCGTCAGTGCGGTGAAGAGTGATTCCGTGTAGCCCATCCACTGGACTACCGCGACCGGCATGCAGCCCCACAGGACGGCCAGCAGGGTGCCGACGCGGCGCCCGTACAGCCGGTCGCCGACCGCGAAGATGCCCCATGCCGCGAGGAGTGAGAAGGCTACGGCGAGGAATACGCCGACGCTGGCGCGCGAGCCCGGGGTGATGGCCGCGACGGCCTTGATCAGGACCGGGTAGAGGGGGAAGAAGGCGAGGTTGTTGCTGTTGCGGGCGGTGCCGAGGGTGGAGGCGTACCCGCTGTCGGCGATCTCCAGGTACCAGCGGGAGTCCCAGGAGGTGGCGAGGGCGGGCCATAGGCCGTGGCCCTTCAGGTGGGCCCAGTGTGCGAGCACGAGCACGCCCAGGACGCGTACGGCGACGTATCCGGCCAGGGCGGGGGCGGCCCGCCGCAGACAGTTCGTGAGCCGTTCCCGCGTGCCTTCGTACGGGCGCCTGGCGGCTGGGACGGCCCTGCGGGGCCGGGGGGTCACCGTGGGTGCGGTCGGGCGCAAGGCGGCAGCTCCTGGGACTCGGCGGGGGATACCGGGTCACCCTTCCTTGCGCGATCAGGAGAGGGCATGGGGCGCTGCGTCACCTGCCGTACGGAAACCACCCGTCCGGGCGGTCGGCCCCGGGCAGGGAACCGACCGCACGGCGCTTGGTGATTCAGATGCCGGCGGCCGCCGACAGGTCGTGCTTGATCGCGGCGAGGATGGCCTCCGCGCGCTCCTTGGCCGGGGGCAGCTCGTTCGCGCCGGCGACCGGGACCACGGCCTCCAGGTAGCACTTGAGCTTCGGTTCGGTGCCGCTCGGGCGGACGATCACGCGGGCCTTCACCTCACCGTCGAGGTAGTAGCGCAGGCCGTCGGTGGGCGGAAGCTTGTCCGTGCCGCGTGTGAGGTCCTCGGCGGAGGTGACGGTCAGGCCCGCGAGCGTGGTGGGCGGCTGGGCGCGCAGCCGGGCCATCGCTTCGGCGATCACCGTCAGGTCCTCGACACGGACGGAGAGCTGGTCGGTGGCGTGCAGGCCGTGCTCGACGGCGAGGTCGTCGAGGAGGTCGAGGAGCGTGCGGCCCTCGGACTTCAGGACGGAGGCGAGCTCGGTGATGAGGAGCGCCGCCGTGATGCCGTCCTTGTCGCGTACGCCCTCGGGGTCGACGCAGTAGCCGAGGGCCTCTTCGTAGCCGTAGCGCAGGCCGTCGACGCGGGCGATCCACTTGAAGCCGGTCAGGGTCTCCTCGTACGGCAGACCGGCGGCGGCGGCGATCCGGCCGAGGAGGGACGACGACACGATGGATTCGGCGAAGGTGCCGCTGGCTCCGTTGCGGACCAGGTGGGCGGCGAGCAGCGCGCCGACCTCGTCGCCGCGCAGCATCCGCCAGTCGTCGGTGCCGGGTACGGGAACGGCTACGGCGCAGCGGTCGGCGTCAGGGTCGTTCGCGACGATCAGGTCGGGCTGGGTGCGGCGCGCGGTGGCGAAGGCCAGGTCCATGGCCCCCGGCTCCTCCGGGTTGGGGAAGGCGACCGTGGGGAAGTCCGGGTCCGGTTCGGCCTGCTCGGCGACGAGCACGGGCTCGGGGAATCCGGCGCGGGCGAAGGCGGCCGTCAGGACCTCCTTGCCGACGCCGTGCATGGCCGTGTAGACGACGCGGGCGGTGCGGGGGGAGCCCGCGGTCAGGACCTCGTCCGTACGGGCGAGGTAGGCCTCCAGGACCTCTTCGTTGAGGGTGAACCAGCCGTTGTCGGGGCGCGGTACGTCGGCGAGTGACCGTACGGCGTCGATCTCGGCGGCGATTTCGGCGTCGGCGGGGGGAACGATCTGGGAGCCGTCGCCGAGGTAGACCTTGTAACCGTTGTCGCGGGGCGGGTTGTGGCTCGCGGTGACCTCGACGCCGGCTGCGGCGCCCAGGTGCCTTATGGCGAAGGCCAGTACGGGGGTGGGCAGCGGGCGGGGCAGGAGGGCGGCGCGCAGACCGGCGCCGGTCATGACGGCGGCGGTGTCGCGGGCGAAGTCGGCGCTCTTGTGGCGGGCGTCGTAGCCGATGACGACGAGGCCGTCGGTCTGGCCGTTGGCCTTCAGGTACGCGGCGAGGCCGGCGGCGGCGCGGATGACCACGGCGCGGTTCATGCGCATGGGGCCCGCGCCGAGTTCTCCGCGCAGGCCCGCCGTGCCGAACTGGAGGGTGCCGGCGAAGCGCCCGGCGATCTCGTCCAGGGCCTCGGCGTCGATGAGCTTGGCGAGCTCGTCGCGGGTCTCGCTGTCCGGGTCCTCGGCCAGCCAGGCCTGCGCCCGGGCGATGAGCTCCTGCTCCTGCTGCACGATGTGGTCCACCTCTCGTGTGTGGTGCGTTGCGATTCGCCTGCGGCGAGCTTGTTCCCCGCCCCGCCCCCAGATCACGCGGACGCCCTACGGGCGTGTCCTCGAACGCCGGACGGGCTGGAGTTGCCACGGCTGGTTCTGCCGCGTGCGGCTACCTTCGGCGGACGGGGCCCGGGTGGGCGCACACCCACCCCCACCGCGGTAGG
>NZ_JBEXNQ010000053.1:0-5579 GCF_040611155.1 Streptomyces sp. NPDC002994 | reverse complement strand
GGCGGGGGGCGCGCGTCCGGGGCGCCGCCCGCCCCCCCCCCCCCCCCACTCCAGCCCCTCCGGCGTTCGAGGAGCGGGGTCTGGGGCGGAGCCCCAGTTGGGCGGGGTCAGATGCGTTCGAGGACCTGGGCCAGGAGTGCGCCCATCCGGGTCGCGGAGTCGCGGCCGGCCTGGAGGACTTCCTCGTGGTTCAGCGGTTCGCCCGACAGGCCCGCGGCCAGGTTGGTGACGAGAGAGATGCCGAGCACCTCGGCGCCCGCCTCACGGGCGGCGATGGCCTCGAGGACCGTGGACATGCCGACCAGGTCGCCGCCCATCACGCGGACCATGTTGATCTCGGCCGGGGTCTCGTAGTGCGGGCCGGGGAACTGGACGTACACGCCCTCCTCGAGCGTCGCGTCCACCTCCTTGCACAGCGCGCGCAGCCGCGGCGAGTACAGGTCCGTCAGGTCCACGAAGTTCGCGCCGATGATCGGCGAGGTGGCCGTCAGGTTGATGTGGTCGCTGATCAGGACCGGCTGGCCCGGGCGCATGCCCGGACGCAGGCCGCCGCAGCCGTTCGTGAGGACGATGGTCTTGCAGCCGGCGGCGACGGCGGTACGTACGCCGTGCGAGACGGCGGCGACACCGCGGCCCTCGTAGTAGTGCGTACGGCCGAGGAAGACCAGCGCGCGCTTGTCGCCGATCTTGTACGAGCGGACCGTGCCCGCGTGTCCGGCGACGGCCGGCGGCGGGAAGCCGGGCAGCTCGGTGACGGCGAACTCGTGCTCGGGCGCGCCCAGCGCCTCGGCGGCCGGCACCCAGCCCGACCCCATCACGAGGGCGACGTCGTGGGTCTCGGCTCCGGTCAGCTCGCGCAGGCGGGCGGCGGCGGCGTCGGCTGCCGCGTGGGGGTCGGCGAAGCCGTCGGTGGGGGCAGGGGTAACAGATGCGTTCACGCCGACGAGGGTAACCGCTCTCGCCCTACGCGCGTAGATGTCACTGCCGACGGTGTTGCGATCGTTGCCTTGTCGGATCGGACGAAGGCAGGCTCACACCCCTCAGCAGGGGCGCTTGCGCAGCTCCATGACGTAGTCGTGCGGCGCGCCCGCCGACTCCGCGGCGTCGGCGAGTTCTCCCAGGTAGCGGGCGGAGGGGAGGCCGCCCTCGTACCCGTTCAGGACGTACAGCCAGGTCGGCTCCTCGCCCTCGAGCGTGTGCACGCGCACCCGCATCCGGCGGTAGATGTCGAGCCCGACACCCTCCCACCGGTCCATGGAGTCCTCGTCCATCGGAGCGATGTCGTAGAGCGCGACGAAGACCTGTGAGCGAGGGGCTTCGACGATGGTGGCGAGCGCGCCCTCCCAGCCCATCGACTCCCCGCCGAAGGTCAGCCGCCAGCCGTTGAGCCAGCCGGTCCCGCGCAGCGGTGAGTGCGGTGCGCGGCGCGTCATCAGCCGCGCGTCGAGGTTGCCGGCGTACGCGGCGTAGAGCGACATGTGATCGAGGGTACGGGAGGGGGTGGAGCGGCGGGGGCCGCGGAGCGTTGCGGCCGGATGGAGGCCCCGGGGCGAAGCACCTTGAAGCGTGCGGGACAATGGAGTACGTACTGCATTCCCCCCGGGCGATCCCCGGATCCCCGGCCGAGCGGGCAGGCGGGCCGGGATTGACAATGCGAGGCGGACTTTTTCGTGACCCGGATCGTGATCATCGGTGGCGGACCCGGCGGATACGAGGCGGCCCTGGTGGGCGCCCAGCTCGGCGCGGAGGTGACGGTAGTCGACAGCGACGGTCTGGGCGGGGCGTCGGTGCTCACCGACTGCGTACCGTCGAAGACTTTGATCGCCACGGCCGAGGTGATGACGACCTTCGACTCTTCGTACGAGGAGTTGGGCATCATCGTCGCCGACGACACGCCGCACGTGGAACAGGCGGCCCGCGTGGTCGGCGTGGACCTGGGCAAGGTCAACCGCCGCGTGAAGCGCCTCGCGCTCGCGCAGTCCCACGACATCACCGCGTCCGTCACGCGTGCGGGCGCGCGCGTGCTGCGCGGCCGCGGCCGCATCGAGGGGCAGCAGGGCTCCGACGGCTCCCGCACGGTCGTCGTGTCGTACAGAGACGGCAATGAGGAGCGCCTCACCGCCGACGCCGTACTGATCGCGACGGGCGGGCACCCGCGCGAGATCCCCGACGCGCTCCCGGACGGCGAGCGGATCCTGAACTGGACGCAGGTGTACGACCTGGATGAGCTCCCCGAGGAGCTCATCGTGGTCGGCTCCGGTGTCACGGGCGCGGAGTTCGCCGGCGCGTACCAGGCGCTCGGCTCGCGCGTCACCCTCGTGTCGTCGCGCGACCGCGTGCTGCCGGGTGAGGACCCGGACGCCGCCGCCGTCCTGGAGGACGTCTTCCGGCGCCGCGGCATGAACGTCATGGCCCGCTCGCGCGCCGAGTCCGCCAAGCGGGTCGGCGACCGGGTGGAAGTGACCCTGTCCGACGGGCGTGTCATCAGCGGTACGCACTGCCTGATGGCCGTCGGCGCCATCCCGAACTCGGCGGACATGGGCCTGGAGGAGGCCGGGGTCCGGCTGAAGGACTCGGGCCACATCCTGACCGACCGGGTTTCACGCACCAGCGCGCCGGGCGTGTACGCCGCGGGTGACGTCACTGGCGTCTTCGCGCTCGCGTCGGTCGCCGCCATGCAGGGCCGGATCGCGATGTACCACTTCCTCGGCGACGCGGTGACTCCGCTGAACCTCAAGACCGTCTCGGCGAACGTCTTCACCGACCCCGAGATCGCGACGGTCGGCTACAGCCAGTCGGACGTCGACTCGGGCAAGATCGAGGCGCGCGTCGTGAAGCTGCCGCTGCTGCGCAACCCGCGCGCGAAGATGCAGGGCATCCGCGACGGCTTCGTCAAGATCTTCTGCCGTCCCGGTACGGGCATCGTGGTCGGCGGCTGCGTCGTCTCACCGCACGCGAGCGAGCTGATCCACCCGATTTCGATCGCGGTCGACAACAATCTGACCGTGGAACAGATCGCGAACGCGTTCACGGTCTACCCGTCCCTGTCGGGTTCGATCGCCGAGGTCGCACGGCAGTTGCACACCCGCAAGACGTCCGCCGAGGCGTAGCAGGGGGCGCGCACGGCGCGTATACCACTCGGGGCCCCAGTTTGCGCACAACTTCTGTTATTCGGCGCAAACTGCTGAAAACTATCGGTCGCTGGGGTTACTGTCAGTTTCGTGTTCGCTGCAGAACGTCGCCAATTGATCCTCGAAATGGTGCGCGCCAACGGGGCTGTATCGCTCCGTGAGCTCGCCCGCGTCGTCCAGACCTCCGAAGTGACCGTACGGCGGGACGTGCGGGCACTGGAGGCAGAAGGACTCCTCGACCGCCGGCACGGCGGTGCGGTACTGCCGGGCGGTTTCACGCGGGAGTCCGGCTTTCCGCAGAAATCCCATCTCGCGACCGCGGAGAAGACGGCCATCGCCGACCTCGCCGCGGGACTCGTCGAAGAGGGCGAAGCCATCGTCGTCGGCGCCGGGACGACCACGCAGGAACTGGCCAGACGGCTGGCCCGGGTCCCCGGGCTGACCGTCGTCACCAACTCCCTGCTGGTGGCCCAGGCGCTGGCGCACGCCAACCGAGTCGAGGTCGTCATGACCGGCGGCACCCTGCGCGGTTCGAACTACGCGCTGGTCGGCAGCGGCGCCGAGCAGTCCCTCCAGGGGCTGCGGGTCTCCCGGGCGTTCCTCTCCGGGAGCGGGCTGACGGCAGAGCGCGGCCTGTCCACCTCCAACATGCTGTCGGCCAGCGTCGACAGGGCACTGGTGCAGGCCGCCGCCGAGGTGGTGGTCCTGGCGGACCACACCAAGCTCGGCACCGACACCATGTTCCAGACGGTGCCCACCGACGTGATCACGCGCCTCGTCACCGACGAGCCGCCGCAGCACGACGACCGTGCGGCCACCGAACTGCAGGCCCTGGCGGATCAGGGAGTGCAGATCGCCGTGGCCGGGCCGGGGGTCGCGGGCGCCGGGGGCGACGGCGTCCCGCCGGGGCGCCAGCCCCGCCGGGACATGCCCCTGCCGGGCCAGCGGCGTACGCACCCGGGCGGGCCCGGGGCGCAATTGCGCAGCGCGGGATCTCTGGCGGAGCAGCAGGCGGGCCCCGCCGAGCGGGAACGGGCGCGCGTCGCCGATCTGCGCCGCCGCTGAAGAGCCGAAACGGCGAGGTTACGTCGCCGCTTCCTTCTCCGCCCGCAGCCCCTTCAGCGTCAGCGTCAGCAGGCGGTCGGCCAACTCCGGGTCGTCCGGCGCCTGTTCGGCGGCCAGTGCGATGGCGTTGGTCAGCTGCATCAGGTCACCGATCGATACGTCGGGCCTGACGGCGCCGCTCTCCTGAGCCCGTACGAGCAGCCGCTCACCGGCCGCGTTCATCGGCGTACTGCATCGCGCCAGTGCGGAACTCTCGTCGCGCGAGGCCGACATGAGCTCGCGGGCGAGACCTCGGTACTCACCCGCATGGGTCACGATGTCGCGGAGCCAGGTGACGAGCGCCGAGCAGGGCGCCTCGCTGTCGGCGAGCTCGCGTGAGTGCGCGAGGAGTTCATCCACGGCGCCCTGGAAGACGGCGCTCATGAGCGCGTGGCGGGTGGGGAAGTGCCGGTAGAGCGTGCCGATGCCGACCCCGGCGCGGCGCGCGACGTCTTCGAGCGAGGCGTCGGTGCCGTGCTCGGCGAAGGCGATACGCGCCTCGGCCAGCACGCGCTCGTAATTCCGGCGGGCATCGGCGCGCATGGGCCGTGCCGACGCCGTCGACGTCTGTGCACCGCTGGTCGCCATCGCGTCGCCCTTCCCCAGGTCGTGTCCGTCGGCGTCTGCCCCTGCTTACGGTCTCCAGGATGCCATCGCGCAAGCGACTGGGATCTCAGGCGAGGCTCGGAACCAGCCCGGCCGGCTGGTCGGCCGGCTTTTTGACCCCCGTCCCGCAGATGCCACGCTGCTGGCAGGGTCGGGTTACTCCCGGCTCCATGTAGGTCCTGGCGCGTCCTGTACGAGATTGTCGACGAGACGGTGACCGTCCATGTGGCCAAACAGCAGCAGCGACTGAGGGCCCCGCCGGTTTCGGCGGGGCCCTCAGTCGCGTACGGCTGTGCGTCAGTCCTTGATCTCGCAGATCGTGGCGCCGGAGGTGACGGACGCGCCGACTTCGGCGGCCAGGCCCTTGACGGTGCCGGAGCGGTGCGCGTTCAGCGGCTGCTCCATCTTCATGGCCTCGAGTACGACGACGAGGTCGCCCTCGTTGACCTCCTGGCCCTCCTCGACCGCGACCTTGACGATCGTGCCCTGCATGGGCGAGGCGAGGGTGTCGCCGGAGGCGGCCGGGCCGGACTTCTTCGCGGCCCGGCGCTTGGGCTTGGCGCCCGCGGCCAGGCCGGTGCGGGCCAGGGTCATGCCCAGCGAGGACGGGAGCGAGACTTCCAGGCGCTTGCCGCCGACCTCTACGACGATCGTCTCGCGACCGGCCTCGTCCTCGTCCTCGTCAGCCCCCGGCACGGTGAAGGCCGGGATCTCGTTGACGAACTCGGTCTCGATCCA
>NZ_JBEXNQ010000052.1:0-22557 GCF_040611155.1 Streptomyces sp. NPDC002994 | reverse complement strand
TTGATGCCGTCGATGAGGGAGTGGCGGCAGCCGTACTTGTTGTCGAACTTCGACTTCGTGACGGCGTCGTTCACGTTGATCGCCGGGAAGAGGAGAGTGCCGTCGCGGTGCATCTCGTAGAGGCGGTGGACACCCGTGGTGGTCTCCTCGGTGACGCCGCGGATCTCCGCCGCCAGCGCCGTCCAGTCGAGGGTGGTCTTCCGCAGCAGATCCAGGACCAGGGCCATCTCCTCATTGTCCGCGGTGACCGGGTCCGCAACGGCGCCGGCCTTCTGGTACTCGACACCCTTGTGGACGAGGAGGGTGGCGTCACCACCGTCGTCGAGGATCATGTTGGGGCCCACCTGGCCCGGCCACGTCAGCGCCTGCTCCGTGCACCACCAGTACTCCTCGAGCGTCTCGCCCTTCCAGGCGAACACCGGAACACCGGCTGCCGCGATCGCGGCAGCCGCGTGGTCCTGCGTCGAGTAGATATTGCACGACACCCAGCGGACCTCCGCGCCGAGGGCGACGAGGGTCTCGATGAGCACGGCGGTCTGCACGGTCATGTGCAGGGAGCCGGTGATGCGCGCCCCGGCCAGCGGCTGGGCGGCGGCGTACTCCCGGCGGATCGACATCAAACCGGGCATCTCGTGCTCGGCGAGAATGATCTCCTTGCGGCCGAACGTGGCGAGGGAGAGGTCGGCGACCTTGAAGTCGGTGAACTCGGCTGTGGACTGGCTGGGCATGAACTACTCCGGTGTGTGGGCGTCCAGGTCAGGATTGGTTGACGTTCAGGTTCTGGTGGATCTCCCGCGTCGCCGTGGAGCGGTTGAGGGTGATGTAGTGCAGGCCAGGCGCCCCCTCGGCGAGCAGCCGCTCGGCCATGGCGGTCGCGTACTCCACCCCGACGGCATGCCCGGAGGCCGGGTCGTCCCGCACCACGTCCAGGCGCCGGGCGAGGTGCGCGGGGAAGCACGCGTCGCTGAGTTCGGCGAACCGGCGGATCTGGCGTACGTCCGTGGCGGGCATGATCTCGGGGATGATCGGGGTGAGGCACCCGACGGCGGCCAGCCGGTCGCGCAGCCGCAGGTAGTCGTCCACGTGGAAGAACATCTGGGTGATGGCGTAGTCGGCGCCCGCCCGGCACTTGGCCGCGAAGTGCCGGATGTCCTCGGTCCAGCCCGGTGACCGCGGGTGGCGCTCGGGGAAGGCGGCCACGCCCACGGTGAAGCTGCCCAGCTGGCGTATGAGGGTAACAAGTTCATGAGCGTGGGTCAGACCCTCGGGGTGCGGGTTCCACTCCCCCTTCGGGTCGCCGGGCGGATCGCCGCGCAGGGCGAGTACGTCCCGGATCCCGGCGTCTGCGTACTGGCCGAGGATGTGCCGCAGCTCGGCGACCGAGTGCCCGACCGCCGTCAGATGGGCCACCGGGCGCAACGTGGTCTCGGCGGCGATCCGCTTGGTGACCTCCACCGTCCGGTCCCGGGAAGAGCCGCCCGCACCGTACGTGACCGAGACGAAGGACGGCGCGAGGGCCTCGATCCGCCGGATCGCATCCCAGAGCATACGCTCCCCCGCCTCCGTCTTCGGCGGGAAGAACTCGAACGAGTACGAGCGCCGGCCGCTGGCCAGCAGTTCTCGTACGCCGGGACGCGCGGGCTCGGGCTTGAGGTGCGCGAGCGCCGCGCGCTCGGTGAGTACTGCGGCCATGGTTCGGTTCCTTTCGGCGTCCGGAGGGATCAGCGCGCGTTGAAGTACGTCGCTTCGGGGTGGTGGATGACGACGGCGTCGGTGGATTGCTCGGGGCGCGGGGCTGGGACTCCTGCGACAGGTGGACGCCGATCCGAGCCGGCTGGAGGTAGCCCTCCATCGTCGGGTCCTGAGCCCGGAGCATCGTCCCCATCGTCCCGTCGGCCACCACCACACGCGTGGCCAGTGCCTGGCGCAGCGCTTCGACCCGGTTCACGCCGCGCCTCCCACGGACCGCAGCACGCCGTCCAGGCTCTGCTCCGCCCCTGGCCCGTACACCGCCCGGACCGTGGCGAGGAGCCCGGCATGCTCGACCTCGTACGCCTGTGAGCCCACGGCCCGTAGCACCAGTGCTGCCATCGCACAGCCGAGCTGGGCAGCGGTCTCCAGCGGCAGCCCCCAGCTGACGGCGGCCAGGAAGCCGGAGCGGAAGGCGTCACCGACGCCCGTCGGATCCTCGGCGGGCACGTCGGGTACGGCTTCCACGGTGAGGACCGCAGCGCCTTGTCGTTCGATGCGCACGCCCTTCGATCCGAGGGTGGTGACCCAGGTACCGACGCGGGCGAGGACGTCCTCGACGCTCCACTCGGCACGCTCGCGCAGCAGGGCGGACTCGTACTCGTTCGTGAAGAGCCAGCGGGCCCCCTCGACGAGGCCCCGCACCTCGTCCCGAGAGAGGCGGGCCAGCTGCTGGGAGGGGTCGGCGGCGAAGGGGACGCCGAGCTCGCGGCACTCCTCGGTGTGGTGGAGCATCGCGGCCGGGTCGTTGGGCGAGACGAGGACCAGGTCCAGGGGGCCGCCCCGGGCGATGACCCCGCGCAGGTCTATCTCGGCGGCCTCCGCCATCGCGCCCGCGTAGAAGGAGGCGATCTGGTTGGCGTCCTGGTCGGTCATGCACATGAAGCGGGCGGTCTGATGCCCGGCGGAGACGTGCACCCCGCTCGTGTCGACACCGTGTTCCTTGAGCCAGACGTCGAAATCGCCGAAGTCAGGGCCCACGGCGCCGACGAGAACGGGGCCCAGCCCCAACACGCCGAGCCCGTAGGCGATGTTGGCCGCCACGCCGCCACGCCTCACCTCCAGGGAGTCGACCAGGAAGGACAGCGAGATGTGATCCAACTGGTCGGGGAGCAGCTGCTCGACGAACCGGCCCGGAAAGGCCATGAGGTGATCCGTGGCGATGGATCCTGTCACCGCGATACGCACGTTCTCTCCTGAGGGCAGGTGGGGGCTCTCGCTGTGGGCGGGGCGGCGGAAGGAGCCCCGGGGCGAGAGCTGTCAGCGGCCGACGGCGGCCTTGAGCGCCTCGGCGCGGTCGGTGCGCTCCCAGGTGAAGTCGGGCAGCTCGCGGCCGAAGTGGCCGTAGGCGGCGGTCTGCGCGTAGATCGGGCGCAGCAAGTCCAGGTCGCGGATGATCGCGGCCGGGCGCAGGTCGAAGACCTCGCTGATGGCCCGCTCGATCCGGCCGGTGTCGACCTTCTCCGTACCGAGGGTCTCCACGAAGAGGCCGACCGGCTCGGCCTTGCCGATCGCGTACGCGACCTGCACCTCGCAGCGCGACGCCAGGCCGGCGGCGACGACGTTCTTGGCGACCCAGCGCATGGCGTACGCGGCGGAACGGTCAACCTTGGACGGGTCCTTGCCCGAGAAGGCGCCGCCACCGTGACGGGCCATGCCGCCGTAAGTATCAATGATGATCTTGCGGCCGGTCAGGCCGGCGTCGCCCATCGGGCCTCCGATCTCGAAGCGGCCCGTCGGGTTGACCAGCAGCCGGTAGCCCTGCGTCTCCAGCTTGATGCCGCCCTCGGCCAGCTGGGCCAGCACGTACTCGACCACGTGCTCCTGAATGTCGGGAGTCAGCAGCGCGTCCAGGTCGATGTCCGCCGCGTGCTGCGAGGAGACGACCACCGTGTCCAGGCGCACCGCGTTGTCGCCGTCGTACTCGATGGTGACCTGCGTCTTGCCGTCCGGGCGCAGGTACGGGAGCGTGCCGTTCTTGCGGACCTCGGCCAGCCGGCGCGAGAGCCGGTGTGCCAGGTGAATCGGCAGCGGTATCAGCTCCGGGGTCTCGTCGCAGGCGTAGCCGAACATCAGGCCCTGGTCACCTGCGCCCTGCTGGTCGAGCTCGTCGCCTTCCTCACCTGTGGCGGCACCCTCGACCCGCCTCTCGTAGGCTGTGTCGACACCCTGCGCAATGTCCGGGGACTGGGCGCCGATGGACACCGAGACGCCACAGGAAGCGCCGTCGAATCCCTTGGCCGATGAGTCGTAGCCGATCTCCAGGATCTTGTCGCGGACGAGCTGCGCGATGGGCACGTACGCCTTCGTCGTCACCTCGCCGGCTATGTGCACGAGACCGGTCGTGATGAGGGTCTCCACGGCCACGCGTGAGGTCGGGTCCTCGGTGAGGAGCGCGTCGAGGATCGTGTCGCTGATCTGGTCAGCGATCTTGTCGGGGTGACCCTCGGTAACGGACTCCGAGGTGAACAGACGGCGGGACATGTCGACTCCTGGCGGCTTGGACAGCGGGGACGAGCGGGGCGGAGCGGTGGGTTCGGGACGTCAGCGCGCAGCCCCACCTGCCTGCCCTGCGCACGATCAACTCTCCTGACTCCACTCGGAGTCACAAGCCTGGTCGGTTGCGCACCCCCCCTTCAATACGGACAGTTACAGATCTGGGTCAGAATCATCAGGCACGGTGCAGGAGTCTCCGGGGGACCCAAGCGAAGGTTCAGACCCCTGAAACGGGAGGTCCGCCGAAAAGTCTGTCGGCGCTCGGTCCACCGGAGGCGGAAGACGCGGAGCCAGGACGGGCAGCCACTGATACTTGCTGCGCTGACAAGTCCGTGCGGGACGGCACGAACGCGAAATGGCCGCTGCCCCAAGGCCGAGTAGTTAACGTATTCCTGCTGGTGGCAAGCGAGTTGGCGGGAGTTTCGGCGCCGGTGCGGAACGTGGGCAGCCCCGTTGGAGCAGGTCGTCCGCCAAGACCGTCTGCTGTTGCGGAGCTCCGCTGCCTGTACGTCATTGTGCCCTGCCACCGGGTCTGACGACCTTCTCCCTCGAGTTCACGGTGGCCGAAGGCCGGTTCGCCCCCGGCCACCTGGGCGACCCAGGTCCTGCCGTTCGAGCTCGTCGACGCGTGCTTGAAGAGAAACGGTGCGTGCAGCGCCGATTGCGGGGGGCCTGCCCTCGCGGGTCGGGGTGTACTTCGTGCTGACAAGGTGCCTGTTCCCGGAGGTGGGTTACCGGCTGGTGATGGCAGAAGCTGACCTCGGAACTGACCGGCCTGCGGGTGGCATCGCCGACCGCGAAGGCATTGCGTGGACCTGCGCCGTCGAGTCGGCGCCGGGCCGAGCGGCAGCTGTTCGAGGTGCTGGCCGGGCCGCTTGCCCAGCCAAGGACACCCGGCGTGAGGTTCGGGCCGTTCCGCACGGTCTCCTTCGACGGCTGCAGCTCCATCAGGATCCCCGAGAGCCCCCGGAATGTGGAGCGCTTCGGGCCCCAGAGCCGCAGTGGCTATCCGATGCTGGAGCTGATGACCCTCCTAGAGGCCGGCACCAGGGCCCTGATCGGCGCGGTGTTCGGGGAGCACGAGTCGGCGTACTACGCGCTGCGGCACACGCTCCTGCAGGGCCGGGTGCGGGTGCCGGAGGCTGAGACAGGCATGTTCGAGCAGCAAATCCGGCTGCGCCCGGTATGTCGTGCAGTACTTCAGCCGTCCGTGGCGCCTTACAGGGGCAGCGTTATTCCGAGCTCCTGCATAGCGGATGAGGGCGGTCCGCCCTCCGAGCGCTCGGTCTTGCGTCCCTTGCTGGTGGGGGCGAGGGTGCGGGGGTCGATCGCTTCGGCAGGGGCACCGGTGGAGTACACGCCGTCGGGGTCACTGTCGCGGTCGTGCGGCAGCAGCCAGAACACGCGGCGGCGGAAGGTTCCTGAGCTGCGGGAAGCTTTGGCTGTGGGACCGAGGGTTGCGTATCCGACCATCCGTCCGTCGCGGTGGTAGGCCGGTTTGCCGCGGCGGGTCGGTAGCCGGTCCAGGCTCTGGCGAACGTAGTCGAGGCGGTCGGTGTCCCCGAGCCATACGAATTCCTTCTCGTGGCTGATCTCGTCCTGGTGATGAGGGAACTCATGCTGTCTCCTCGTCGGCGAGCAGTCCGATGCCGGGGTAGTACTTGCGCTGGTTGGACAGGATCATTTCCTTGGGCGAGGCCAGTCCGACCGCTTCCCGCACCCGGGCGGCGAAGGCGCGGGACGAGATGCTGGGTGCCCCTTCATTCTGGCACCAGGCTTTGTATGCGGCGTAGAGGCGAGCCTGTTCGGCCCGGTGCTCGGGGTTGAGGGCGCAGCATTCCTCAAGGAAGCGGCCGATGTGGTCTTCGGTTTCGGCGTACGCAGTGGTGGCGATGCGTACGCGTTGCGGGCCGGTGAGGTCCTTGTCGCCGGCGAGGTAGCGGCGGGCGCCCTCGATGAGCCAGTTGAGGATGCCGGGGCCTTCTTCGGCGACCAGGATGTCTGCGAGGTTGTCGATTTTACGGTCGTCGGAGACGACGCGCTCGAAGGGGATCAACCATCTCCATGCTCCTGTGCGTAGCACAGGCACCCCGCACACCGGTGGACGCGGCGGCCGCCGCACTGCCCTCGCTGGCCGCTCTTGCCTGTTTCCAGCAGCTCGTCCGGCAGATCACCCTCACCCGACCGCCCCGCCAGGCCAACCCACGCCACCGCAACCAGCAGTCTCCGCCCCGGCGCCCCGCTGACCGCACCCAGACCGCGTCCTGACTGTCGCCCCCCGGCGTGCCGGCTAACGGTCCGGCATTCCCTCAAGCCGACCATTGGTGCGGGTCAGGTGACAGCCAGCCGGCGCAGATGGTGTTGGACGGCGGTACCGACGGCAGTCACGCACCAGGAGCAGTAACGTTCCTCGGCTGCCTCGCCTTCGGGCGAGGCAGCCGAGGCGGCCGGTGTCAGCGGGTATCCGCACCACCCATCACTCCTGCGCCCACGACACGGCCCTCAACAACCCGAAGAAAAAAATCCGAACCGTGCCCCAAGGTCCGCCGACACTGTTGTGCCGGACGGCACGCGTATGAATCCACCCCACGGCATGCGCGCACCCCCGCAGGGTGCCTGGTAACCGCGCCTGGCCCCAGGGCTCCCTCCGCCCACCCGCGCCGAACGATGGCGGTGTGCAGGACCGGAAGAGCTCCAGTGCTTCAAGTCGCAGGAAGCCGAAGATGCCGTTCTCCATACCCCACGCATCCGCATCCGCCTTCGCCTGCGACTCTTCAGCCGCCCGTTCCTCGGCCTCCTGGCGCTCACCCTCCTCGGCGTAGGTGCACACGTCACAGTCGCCAGGGGGTACGGCTTCCCAGCCGTCACCACTGGGGCAGACCTCAGGCCCACAGGTCGGACACGCCCAAGCAGCGGCCTTCGGCCGCCGCTTGCTCTCTTCCCGATCGCGCTGCTCGCGCTCCTGTCCAGCGCGGCGCTCGCCCGTCGACGACCAGCACCGCCGCGGCGTCGCGCAGGTGCTCGACGACAAAGCCACGGATGTCGTCGCGTACGGCGTCGGCATCCCACTTGGCCCTCGACAGCAGGTGCTGCAGGCCGTACGGATTCGCGTCCCGGCATACTCGGCCAGCGTCCAGCAGTTCTTGCGCGGCAGCTCCGAGAGCAACCCGAGCACGAACGCCCGCGCCCGGCGACGTGGTTCTACTTGGCCGAACCGTGCCGCGATACGGCCCATCAGGACCTCGAACGCCTCCGGCCAGCGGCCGAGATCTATGCTGGGCCTGCGACCACTGTCTGATCTTCTGTCTTCACACACCGATGATCACCGGTGGCCGCATCCATTCCCGGATCAGCCCCGACCAGCAAGACCGCGAGCTGGACTGGCGCACCAGCTCTGGAGTTGAATCGGCCGATGGACATGTCCTCCCAAGAGATCCGCATACCCCTCAACGAGGTCGTCACCGTCTGGCAGGACCTGAACGAGTTCGTCGTTTCCCTCGACCGACTCCTATCCCGCATGGGATCCGGAACCGCCGACGAGTACACCGTCGGCAAATTCATCCTCGACTGGGATGTCGCGCGGCGACTGTCCCGCGCCCGGCGATTCATCAATGTCGCGCTGGATGAGCAACTCAGCGAGGAAGAGAACCTTGAGCTCGAGGACCTGTGCGAGCAGGAGTGCCGCTACTACACGGACAACGTCGGCTACCCCTCCCCCGACCAGTCCAGCTGATACGGCAAGCGCGTCGGACCGGACTGCTCGCGACGGGAATCAGCCCGACCGTGACCCGGCATCCCACCAACAAGATCGCAAACTACAGCTGGAGTACTAATACTCCAGTTGCAGTTCGCTATTCCTGCTGGTCAGGTGCCTGTTTTTGAGTGTAGTGAGCTGACGTGCTGTCATGTGGCGGGAGTTCGTGACCGGCGGCTCCCGATCGCTGTTGTTCTGATCATGCAAGATGATGTGCGACCCGATGTCTGGGCCAGGAAGCTTGAGGAGGTGCTGCTGCGGGTCGGTCACCGGTTCGGCCGGGCTGATCTGCGGCGGCGAATGCGGGACTACGTTCGGGCCCTGCTCGGTCCGGTCGGGCGGAAGAGACAGCTGGCAACTCGCCGAGCATGCAGGTCACAGCACTCCTCATGGACTCCAGAACCTCCTCAACCCGGCCCGGTGGGACGCGGACGAGGTCCGCGACGATGTCCAGACATACGTCGCTGAGCGCTCGGCGAAGACGACGGCGTCCTGGTCATCGACGAGACAGGATTCCTCAAGAAGGGCGACACCTCGGCCGGGGTTCAGCGGCAGTACTCGGGCACAGCCGGACGCACTGAGAACTGCCAGGTTGGCTGCATAGGTCAAAAGCGGGAACGGTTGTTGGCGGATTTGGGGAACGACCGCGTGGGTGTAGCCCTGGAAGTGATGCTGAGAAGTAGGAACGATGGGTGCTCGTGTCGCGCGATCTGATGGTCGGATGCCCTGGGGCTACCAGGGTTTGTCCATGAGGGATGATCCCCTCATGGACAGAGTTGTTGATCTCGACGAGGCAGCTGTCGTGCTGGCGGAGCGCGTCGCGCACTGGAGGTCAGCCGGCCTTGCGGTTGGAGAGATGACCTGGAGGGATTGGGAGGCTGAGTGGCCTCAGCGTTTGGAGACCGACCGGGCTCGGGTGAATGATCCCGATTCGCTCGGCTTGGTCATCTCCGGTTCGGCGGAGGCTGAGCTGTCGGTAGTTCCCTTTCGTGGTGGCTGGGCCGACGCGGACTTCTTCGACGGCCTCGACGATGCGGGTGCTCTCCGTGCCTCGGACATCGAATCAGCAGCGGACTTCGCGGCCAGGATGGGTCAGTGGATTGTGCGAGCCTTCGGCGGCCATGGAAGCGTTCGGTGAGGGTTGGTCCGTCGCAGTTCAGCTGATCGGCTGTTGCTCGGCGCGGGCTCGGGTGGTGGCGAGGCGGTAGGAGTCGGTGCCGGTCTCGATGATGTTGCTGCCGAAGGTGAGGCGGTCGACGATGGCCGCGCATAGGCGGGGGTCGGTGAAGGTCTTTGTCCAGCCATCTGGTCGAGCACTGACACGCCGCCAGACAACACGGGACTTCCCGGCCCGGATCTCGCCGGCCGACGGGCCCAGCGCAAAAAGGCCGCCCACGCCCTGGTCCATGAAATGCTCGCACAGGGGCACTGCGATCGCCCGCCACCAGAGCTGGGGCCTCAACACGGTGCTGCGATACGCCCGCGCCGCGCACTGGCAGGAAACCCTCCGCGCGAACCGGCCCCGGTCCAGCCGGCTGGACCCCTACAAGCCTTACCTGGAACGGCGGTTCGCCACCGGATGCACGAGCGTCACCCGCCTGCACCGCGAACTGCTCGACGAGAACGCCCCCGTTACCTACCAGATGGTCCGCGCCTACATCGCCACCCTGCGCGCCGTTCCGCCGCACGCGCCGCCTCCGCCGCCGACGGTGCGGCAGGTGACCGGCTGGCTCACCCGCCATCCCGCGGCGCTGAGCGAGGAAGAGCGCGCCGCGCTCAAGGACGTCCTGGCCCGCTGCCCCGAACTGGACGCCGCAGCGGGGCATGTCCGTGACTTCGGCGAGATACTCACAAACCGCCTCGGCACCACCCTCCCCGAATGGATCGACGCCGTCGACACCAGCCAACTACCCGACCTCACCGGCTTCGCACTCCACCTGCTCCGCGACCTCGACGCCGTGATCGCCGGGCTTACCCTGCACTGGAGCTCCGGCGGCACCGAAGGCGCGGTGAACCGCATCAAGAAGATCAAAAGGCAGCTCTACGGGCGCGCCGGATTCGAACTGCCCCGCAAGATGATCCCGCTTCAGTGACCCTCCGCGACCGCTGCCCAAGATCCGTGCAAACTGAGAATTGACACTCCTGGGCATCTGGAGTGTCAGGGGTTACTACGACCACCTGCGCCGATGGCTCCGCACCCGGAACATCGTCCCTCGCATCGAGGCGTCGAGTCCTCTCAGCGGCCGGGCCGTCACCGTTGGACCGTGGAACGGACGGTGGCGTGGCTGGCCGGTTGCCGCGACCTGCACCGACGCTACGAGCGCAAGACCGACCACTTCCTTGCCTTCACCGGCATCGCCGCCTCCCTGATCTGCTACCGCAGATTGGCGACCTGATCAGGGTGTGGGCGATCGCGGAATTCGCGGAAGAGGAATCGCTGAGCGCGTACGCCCTCATAACCGGGGGTTCTCCTGGCGGAACCTTCCAGCAGCCCGGTGGTCACTGCCAGTCGGCTGCCCTGATCACGGATACGGCGACGTCAGAGACGGAGCCTGTGGTGGTATCGATGGTGAAGTCGTCGACTGCGACCCGGCTGAGGATTCCGTCCAGTTCAGCGGACCGGTCCAGGTGCCATTGCAGTGCTTCGGGCTCGCTGTCGTGGCGGTGGGCCAGACGCTGGTGGATGACTGGCAGTTCGGCCCTCAGCCAGCACACCGTGAGATCAACACCTATGGCATCGGCCAGCTGCTTCCGCTCATCCTGTTGCTCGATCACGCCGGCGAGTACGAGGCGCGTCGCTCCTGCATCGAGGTAGTTGCTGGCGATGCTCCGCAGGTTCCGCAGCAGCATGTTGAAGTTGAAACGGTCACCGGGAGGAGCGGGCCACGACTGCCTCAGCCAGTCAAGGTCGAGCACGGCATGAGGGATCCCGGCCTCGGCGAGAAGGTCGCCCACCGCCTCGGCAACGGTGGTTTTGCCCACACCGACGGTGCCGTTGATCAGGAGGGCCTGAGCGCCCCGGGGGCTTTCTCTGTGCATCTCGGCATCGTACGTCGAGGCGCGCGGACGCCGGATGTGCACTGTTGTCAGTGGCCGCCGACAGGAAGCGGCAGCCCCAAACGAGATGAACTCTGAGAGGCGGTCTCCAAAGGGGCGTAGGCGAGGTAGTAGGCGATCTCGTCGGGCTTGCGGATGCTGCGACGGGCCAGCGCCCACCGCATCCGGTGAGGGACCTCGCCCTGGTAGTCGAACTCGGCGACAGCCGGCAGTCGCACCGCCGCCCAGTGGTAGACGCGCGGTCCCTTCGCGCCGTCGCCGCATGAGATCTTCTCTCACGCCTCGGCCGGGGCCTTTGCGAACAGGCCCTCGATGCGGGGACAACCCACGGTGAACTGGGACTTGGGCACGGCCAGCACGTAGCCGACGCCCGATTGCTCCAGCAGTCGGCGGAAGCGGCTCTCCTGTCCGTAGGCGGAATCCGCGGTGACCCAGGTGATGGGCAGCGGCGAGCCGAGGGCACGCAGCACTATGCGCCGGGCCAGTTCGCCCTTGTTGGCGAACTCCCGCTCGTTGGGGACCTTGGCCGCGCGGCAGCGTTCGCGGTCCTCGGCCCAGGACTTGGGGAGATACAGCTCGCGGTCGACCAAGGCCCGGCCGCGAACAGTGGCATAGGCGGCGAAGACGCCGATCTGGCAGTTCTCGGTGCGACCGGCGGTCCCGGAGTATTGGCGCTGGACCCCGGCGGAGGTCGTGCCCTTTTTGATGAACCCGGTGTCGTCGATGATGAGGACTCCGTCGTCCTCGCCAAGCTTGTGGGCGACGTATTCCTGCAGTTCATCGCGGATGTCGTCGGGCTCCCACTTCGCGCTGGCGAGCAGATGCTGCAGACCGTCGGGGGTGGCGTGGCCTGCCTGCTCGGCCAGCTGCCAGCTGTTCTTCCGGGCCACCGGGGCGATCAGCCCGCGCACGTAGTCACGCATGCGGCGGCGAAGTTCCACACGGCCGAAGCGATGACCGATGGTCACGAAGAGGTCGTCCAGTTCAAGGTCCCACTGCTCGGCAACATGCTCGGTGATCACGTGGGGAAGTTTTCCCACCCGCTGTCATTACCTGCGGCGTTGTCGCACGATCGAGGGGCGCCCACCGTGAAACCGCCCCTGACCACTCCACAGCCCGCTACACTCCAGCCGCCCAGCGAAACCCGCAGGTCAGACTGCAAAATCCTGCTGGAGTACTAGCTCCCGCCAGGACCGTCGGCCACCTCTCCAGCCTCAAGGGGAGCTGGCCGACGGCCCATCGGAACGAAGCGCGGTCCGCAACTCTTCGAGGGTCACAGGCCCTGGGTCACGCACGGGCTGGCCTACGTCGGATGACCAACTGGGACGCCAGCGTTCGACGAAAGCTGTGAAGTCGCTCCGCAGATACCGAGAATCGGACGGCTTCAGCCGGATCTGTTGGCGGCTGTCAGCCCACCAGATCTCGAAAGCGGAAACCGTGCCTTCCGCCGGCCAGTCCTCGCTCTCGTCCGGCAGCAACAGGACGTCGACAAAGCCTCCGACGCTCAGGCCGATGTCCACGAAGATCCCGATCGCACCGGGCCGAGGAACCTTCACCACAGTGCCCTCGAAGACCTGCCCGAAGCGCAGGCCCCTCCGAATCCGAGCCCACTCGGCATCTGTCACCACGGACGAATCATCGCACCTTCGTTCGGATCGCGAGCAGCTGGGGCTCACGTGAACTGCTACAGCGTCCCGTCACCATACTGATCGACCTGTCCGCCTCGGCGACACGGCACTGCCGTCACTTCTCGGTTCTGGCACAGATCTTGGGGAGTTGTCGCAGAGCGTTACCCCGATGTTCGATTGCGAGGAGCCGTCACCTACCAGATGGGCCACGGGACTCATGCCCTGCCAGAGCCGGATGACCGGGGGCCGGCCGTCGGCGGGTATCTTCCCGGTCGGCGTGAACATCTCGGAGCATGGCATCCCGAGCGGGCTCGACCGCCGGGCCACCGGCGTCATGCCCCCCCCTGCGTCTCGACGCCGAGGTCCAGGGCGACGGCGTCGACCAGGAGGATGTCCCTCCTGACCCCCTTGAGCAGGCCCGCCTGGAGCACCGCACCGGCTGCGGCGAGTCCGTCGGCGTCCGCGCTGCGGGCCGGTTCCCTGCCTCCGGTCAGCTCACGCAGCAGGCCCACGAAGGCGGGCGTCCGCGTCGCGCCACCGACGAGGACGACCTGGTCGATGTCGCCGAGGGCCGGGCCAGAGTCCTTGAGCAGCCCGCGGAGCAGCATCTCGCACTGCTTCAGCGGGCCGCGGGTCAACTGCCGTAACCAGTCCCGGGTCAGACGATCGTGCAGGTGCACCCGACCTTCGGCCGTAACGCCGGCGTACGCCAGCTCGGCCGTGCTCTCCGAGGCCGAGGAGAGGTCGATCCTCGCCTGCCCGACAGCCTCACGCAGCCGCGCCGCCGCCGTTTCGTCGCGGGTGAGGTCGATGCCGTGCAGGCTGTTGAACCGTGCCGCCAACTCGTCGGCCACGGCTCGGTCCCAGTCGTCCCCGCCCAGGTTGTCGTCGCCGCAGACGGCCTTGACCACGGCACCGGTGACTCCGTTCGCCCCGTCGATCTCCAGCAGGGACGCGTCGAAGGACCCGGCTCCGCACCGGACCACCAGCACCGTCTGGTCGCGCCCGCCGTTGCCCACGGCGTGGCCCAGGCCCGCGAGGGACGACTCGCTGACCACGCGCAGGACGTTGAACCCGGCAAGCCGGCCCGCCTCCCGGGTCTCCTCCCGCTGCGCCTCGCCGAAGGGCGCCGGGACGGCGATTACCGCATCGGTGAGCTCTTCTCCCACGGACGCCTCGGCGTCCCGCTTGAGCTTCCGCAGCAGGAGGACCGTGATCCGCTGCGCCGTATACGACTCCCCGTCGATACGGATCGCCCAGTCGGTGCCCGTGCGCCGTCGGACCGCGCGCACGGTACGACCCGCATTGATGACCGTCTGGCGCCGGGCCGCCTCACCGACGAGCTGTTCCTTGCGCCATGCGCTACTGGAGGAGGATCAGGAGCGGCTGCGGAACAAGTCGGGGGCGAACCGGTTGGGGTTCGCGCTATTGCTGAAGTTCTTCGAGGTGGAGGTCCGGTTCCCGGAAGATGCCGGGGAGATCCCGGTGCCGGCGGTGTCGTACGTCGCTCAGCAGGTGAGGGTGCCCGCGGAGGAGTGGGTCGCATACGACTGCGCGGGGGCGGGCGATCAAGCGGCACCGGATGGAGATCCGGGGCGCGTTCGGCTTCCGTGAGTGCACCGAGGAGGGCCAGGCCCAGCTCGCCGAGTGGCTGGCGGTGGAGCTGTGCGGTGTGGAACTCAACCGGGACCGGCTCGCGGAGGCGGTGGTAGCCCGTTGCCGCAAGGACCGGCTGGAGCCGCCGGCCCCGGGACAGATCGCCCGGCTGGTGGGCAAGGCGGTCAGCACCTTCGAGGAGCGGCTCTGTGCGGCCACCGTGGGCCGGCTGTCGGCGGCGACCCGGTCCCGGCTGGACGACCTGATCGCCGAGGACGTCGGCACGGACGCTGAAAGCGCCGGCGGCGGGGGCACGTTCCTCACCGAACTGAAGGCGGACCCCGGGCGTTGGGGCTGGACAGCCTGCTGGTAGAGGTGAACAAGCTCCAGCGGGTGCGCGGGCTTCAGCTGCCGCCGGAGCTGTTCGCGGACGTGTCGGAGAAGTTGGTGGCGGCTGGCGGGCCCGGGCGGCGAAGGAGTACCCCTCGGACCTGCGGGCGGCGGCCGGGCCGGTGCGGTACACGCTGCTGTCGACGCTGTGCCACGTGCGGGAGACGGAGATCAGTGACTCGTTGGTGGAGCTGTTCATCCAGCTCGTGCAGAAGATCAACACGCGGGCGGAGAAGAAGGTCGAGGGCGAGTTCAACAAGGAGTTCAAGCGGGTTCGCAGCAAGGAGGGCATCTTGTTGCGGCTGGCGGAGGCGGCGGTCGCGGAGCCGGGCGGCACGGTCCGCAAGGTGATCTATCCGGTGGCCGGGGAGTCCACGCTGAAGGCGCTGGCGGCGGAGGCCGCGGCGAATGAGGCCCGCTACCGGGCCCGGGTGCGGACGGTGCTGCGCTCGTCGTACTCCAACCACTGGCGGCGGATGCTCTCGCCGCTGCTGAACGCGCTGGCGCTGAAGTGCGACAACACCACCTACCGGCCGGTGATGGACGCGATCGACTTGCTCAAGCGGTATCCGGACTAGCCCATCGCCAAGGAGGGGGCGTTCTTCGACGAGGCGGAGAAGATCCCGCTGGGCGGGGTGGTGCGCGAGAAGTGGCGCAAGGCGGTCGTGGACGAGCGGGGCCGGGTCGAGCGCATCCCATACGAGCTGTGCGTGCTGGTCAGCCTGCGGGACGCGCTGCGGCGGCGGGAGATCTGGGTGCCGGGTGCGAACCGGTGGCGGAACCCGGAGGACGATCTGCCGCCGGACTTCGAGGACAACCGCGATGTGCACTACGACGCGATCCGCCAGCCGCAGGACCCGGAGAAGTTCGTCGGGGCCCTTCAGAAGAGGCTGCGGGAGGCGCTGACCCGCTTCGACACGGCGCTGGAGCTGGGCATCACGGGCGGGGTGGACATCGTCAGGAAGCATGGCGAGCCGTGGATCAAGGTCTCGCCGCTGGGCAAGCAGGAGGAGCCGGAGAACCTCGTCGCCCTGGCGGAGATCGAACGCCGCTGGGGCACCATCGATCTGATCGACATCCTCAAGGAGGCCGAGTTCGCCACCGGCTTCACCGACGAGTTCACCTCGGTCGCCACGAGAGAGGCGGTCCCGAAGGCGGTGCTGCGGCGCCGGCTGCTGCTGGTGCTGTTCGCGCTGGGGACGAACATGGGCATCAAGCGGGTCGCGGTCACCGGCAAGCACGGCGAGAGCGAGGCTGTCCTGCGCCGGGTGCGGCACCTGTTCGTCAACCGGACCAACCTGCGCGCGGCGCTGGTGCGGCTGGTCAACGCCGCCTTCGCCGCCCGTGATGCGGCGTGGTGGGGCGAGGGCACCGCCTGCGCGAACGACTCGAAGAAGTTCGGCTCCTGGTCCTCGAACTTCATGACCGAGTGGCATCAGCGGTACCGCGGGCCGGGGGTGATGATCTACTGGCACGTCGAGAAGAAGTCGCTGTGCGTCTACAGCCAGCTCAAGTCCTGCTCGGCCTCCGAGGTCGCCGCGATGATCGAGGGCGTGCTGCGGCACTGCACGGACGTGGAGATCGACCGGCAGTACACCCACACGCACGGCGCCTCCATCGTCGGCTTCGCCTTCGCCCACATGCTCGGCTTCAACCTGCTGCCCAGGCTGAAGAATGTCGGCTCGGCGCGCCTGTACCGGCCGGCGGCCGGTCAGGACGAGACATGGCCGAACCTGGCCCCGGTGCTGTCGACCAAGACGATCGACTGGGACCTGATCCGCCAGCAGTACGACCAGGTCGTGAAGTACACCACCGCCTTACGCCTGGGCACCGCCGAGGCCGAGCAGGTCCTGCGGTGCTTCACACGCGGCGGCCCGAAGCATCCGACGTACCGGGCGATCGAGGAACTGGGCCGCGCGGTGCGTGCGGCGTTCATCTGCGACTATCTCGCCGACGCGGAGCTGCGGCGCGAGATCAACGATGGGCTCCAGGTCGTGGAGAACTGGAACAGCGCCAACCACGACCTGTTCTAAGGCAGGGACGGCGACCTAACCGGCTCCGACAAGGAGTCCCAGGAGGTCTCCATGCTGGCGCTGCACCTGCTCCAGTCGGCGTTGGTGCACGTCAACACCCCGCTCCTCCAGGACATCCTGAGAGAGGAGAAGTGGCAGAAGAGGCTCACCGACGCCGACAGGCGGGACCTGTCCCCGCTGTTCTGGACCCATGTGAACCCCTACGGCCGATTCGAGCTGGACATGAACTCCCACCTCGAAGTGGCCGCAGCAGCGGCGGCCAGGGTTCCCGGCCCTCGTACCGCGCCCGGAACGCCCACTGCCCACTCGGCGGGTGGCTGGCCGGGTTCGGCCTGAAGTCCCCACGCCCGGCCGCCCGGCTCTCCCCCCGCTCCAGTACGACCACATGAACTTCCTCGGCCGCTACTCCTTCACTGCGCCTCCGACACCGGGCCCAGGATCAGTCCTGTCGACGTCGTTTCACTTGGCGCGTCGGCGGTGGTTGACGAGGCTGGTGGCGATAGCCGTGAGCGGCTGTTTGCCGGCCGGGGCGCCTACGTATCGACTCGACCCTCTGTCGGTCGTGTTCGTGTGTCTGCGGAGTAACCGCTTCACGGCGCCGGGTCTGTGCGTCGAAGGCCAGGGAAGGCGGCGGGGGTTGCCCAGCCGCGTAGTACGGCATCAATCGTTGACCGGAACGCGGTCTCGGCTGCGGTGCCTTCAAGGCCGCCGGCCAGTTCGAGGGTGACGAGCCCGTGCAGGGCGACCCACAACGAGACGGCGATCAGTGTGGTGTCGCCCGCGAGGATATGGTCCACCACGGCACGGTCGATCGCCGCGACAAGCGGCCGCACCGGGTCGCGGTCGCCGACCCGGGTCGACGGGACGAAGGACTGCGCGCCGCCGAACAACACCGTGTACAGGTAGCGGTGTTCGCGTCCCCAATGGCGATACGCCACGGCCAACGCGTACAGATCCTCCAGAGCGCCCTCCGAGCCAGGAACAGCGGTCAGGTCCTGGAACAGGCCGGCGACCGCCTGGTCGCGCACCTCGCGGATCAGTCCGTCCTTGCCCTGGAACAACGTGTACACCGCCGCCGTCGACGTTCCGGCGGCGGCGGCCAGCGCGCGGACTGTGACCGACTCCTGGGGACGGGTGGCGAACATCTCGGTCGCGCATGCCACGAGCCGTTCTCTGACGGCGACGTCGTTCGTTCTCGGCCTTCCCATGGGGAGCAGTTTAGCCGAGCTGATAACATCGTTTCAAAACGGCGTTTTAAAATCCTGAGGAGATCACCATGCCACCGTCCGTCATACGTCCCTTGCGCCTTGTCGGCCGCCTGCTGGCGGCCACCGCCGCGGTGGTGGGACTCGTAGCCCTCTTCATCGCGCTGATCGTCGCCACCGACGGCGCGGGATCGGGGTTCGCCGCATGGTCCGCGACTGTCGGGGTCGCGGCTATCGCGGCGCTGTGGGGGGGCCGCCGCCGCTCCTGGCGGGGACGGCTGGTGCCGTTCCTGCCGGTGCTCGTCGCAGCGGCCCTGACACTGTCGGTGTGCGTCCCGACCGTTCCCACAACGCGCCGCTACCCGCCCGCCCTGGCGTTCGTGACCACCGAGCACTGGAGCCTGTCCACCGGCAGCCGGGTCGCCGTCTACCACTACCCGCCCACCGGCAGCAGCCCCCGGCATCGCGTTCCGCTCGTCTACCTCAACGGCGGGCCGGTGCGCGGCATCTCGGTGCTCGACCACCACTTCCTGCAGCGGCTCGCGGGGCAGGGCTTCGACGTGTACGCCTACGAGCAGGCCGGCGGTGGACGCAGCGACCTGCTGCCCATGGACCAGTACTCGATCACCCGTTCCGTCCATGACCTCGGCGCCTTCGTCGGCAAGCTGGGCAAGGGCCGCGCCGACGTGCTGGGATTCTCCTCAGGCGCGGCCGTGCTCACCCGCGCCCTGGCCGACCCGGCCACCGCCGCCCACCTGCGCCGCGCGGTCATCGCCGAGCCAGGCCCGATGGATGGTCCCACCGCCAGGATCGCGGGGCAGAAGGGCCGACCGTCGGCCCGCGGCATCGCACCGGCCATAACTGGACCACGCTCCACACACGCCCCGCGGTACGCGGTCGGGTTCGGCCTCATGCGGCTCGGACTGCTCAGCCCGGACAACGGGCTGGTAGGACAGGCGGAGGGCGACAACGCCTTCACCGCCGCCGATCTCGGCAGCGACACCGCGTCCGCCTACTGCGCGCAAGACGCGCACCGCATCCCGGTCGAGGACACGGCACGCAACTTCTCCTTCAGCGCCGCCGCCAGCCTCCGCATCCAGCAAACGATCAAAGACTCTCCCTCCATCGCCCCTCAGCTGAGACGCTCCCGGACACCCGCGATGCTGATGATCGCCGAGTGTTCCTCCCAGGTCCGGCAGTGGGCGACAACCATCCTCGCGAACGACCCCGCCATCCAGCGCATCCAGTACATGCCCGGCGTCGGCCACCACATGTGGAACGGCCTGGGTGACAACGACCGACGAGCAGCAGCCGTCATCACCGCATTCCTCCAAGACAAGCCCGCACCGCTGCCCGACTACCCGACTCGAGTCGACATCCCGGCCTTCCTCCGTGACCACGAGTAAGCGGGCAGTCCCTGGGTGACGCACCAAAGTCGCAGAGACGAGTTGGCAAGATCCACCGGACAGGCCTTATCGGTAGCGGCGGCGATGCTAGGTGTCTCTCACAAACGGTCCTCCCCAATGGGTTCGCAGAACCTGTTCTCATCAAAAGTGGGACGGAACCCTTCTGAGACTTGCATTATGCGAAAATCCGGGTCCATGACGGCCCCTCAGCAGCCCTCCCTGGCCGAACAGTCGGACGCGGACGACGTCGAACAGCACGCCTGTCCGAAGTGTGACGCACAGCCCCGCTCGCCGTGCCGCTCGCGCGGCGGCGCGGTCGCCTCCGCCTACCACACCCGCCGCTTCACCATGGTGCCGCGGCTGAAAAAGGCGCTGCGGATGCCCACCCCGGCCGACCGCGGGCCGGGCCGTCCGTGGCGGCCGGGCACCCCGCCGCCAGCGCCGATCGACCCGGACCTGCCGAGCGCGGACATCCGCATCGGGTACGCCCGCTGCTCTACGCTCGGGCAGGAACTCGACTCCCAGCTGGACGCGCTCACCAAGCACGGCATCCCCCGGGACAAGATCTTCAGCGAGAAGATCAGCACCCGGGTCCGCGTACGGCCCAACTTCGAGGAGGCGCTGAGGACGGCGCGGGAGGTCAAGGCCCACGCCCCCCTGCCGCATGACAGGCGGGGGTGACGCTCCGTCAGGTCTGTGACGGTCTCTGCCGTGGTCCGCTGGGGTCGGTGACGGTACTGGTCATGCAGGCCGACGCGTCGTTCTGGGACTCTCTCGTGTTCGGCGGGATCGACGACGTGGACGTCGAGGCGGTGACCGCCGCCTTCGGCACGGTCGACGTGGTGGCGCGAGGCAGGGCCGCCGGGGCGGCGTGTCCTGACTGCGGTCGTTTCTCGGGCCAGGTGCACGACTCCTACCAGCGCAGGCTGAAGGATCTCCTGCTCGGTGGGCAGAGCGTCGTGATCCGGCTGACGGTCCGGCGCTTCATCTGCGGTGCGGGCGACTGCCCGCGTCGTACCTTCCCGGAGCCGTTCGCTCGGCTGACCACTCCGCACGCGCGCTTCACCACGCGGCTCAACCACGTTCTGGGACGTGTCGGGCTCGCGCTCGCCGGACGGGCCGGTGCCCGCCTGGCGGGTCAACTTTGCATCAGGGCGGGGCGGATGACCTTACTGCGCAGGGTCATGGCACTGCCAGATCCGCTGTTCAGTACGCCGCGCGTGCTGGGTATGGACGACTTCGCGATCCGCCGGGGGCAGACCTACTCCACCGTCTTGACCTGCCAAGAAACCCACCGTGTGGTCGATGTCCTCGCTGGGGATGACGACAGCGTCGCGCCCCAGAGCGTGCACGCCCGACATGGGCAGGCTCTGCTTCAGGGGGCCAGCCCAAAGGCCCCGCCCACTGAGTGCGAAGCCTGTGATCTGTCCCGCGGTGGCGTCGAAGACCGTGTCCTTCAGCTGCGCGACCGCCTCCCCAGCAAAGGTGACGACCGGACGCTTAGAGGGCGTCTCACGTGGCAAGTTTCGCGAGCTTCTTGTAGCAGGTTAGGGCAGCGGCCAGGCCGAGGAAGGCGAGGAAGTGCGAGCCCTTGCGTTCGTATCGGACGGTCAGGCGGCGGTAGCCGAAGAGCCAAGCGATCGACCGCTCGATCTTCCAGCGGTGCCGACCAAGGCGTTCGCCGGAGTCGATGCCTGGCCGCGCGATGCGCGCGACGAGACCGCGCTCGCGCAGCCAGCTGAGGTGTTCGGCGGAGAAGTATGCTTTGTCCGCGCGGAGTTTGACGGGCCGGCGCCTCCGTGGTCCCCGACGGGACCGGACGGCGGGGATGCCGAGGATGAGCGGCTTGAGGGCGAGACTGTCGTGCATGTTCGCACCTGACACGGCGACGGCGAGCGGGACGCCCTGGGCATCGGACAGCACGTGCAGTTTGCTGCCCTTCTTGCCGCGATCGACCGGGTTCGGCCCCGTCAGCGATCCCCCCTTTTCGCGCGCACGGAGGCCGCGTCGACGATCGCCGAGGTCCAGTCCACCTCACCCCGGGCCCCGAGTTCGTCCAACACCGCCCGATGCAGCCGACGCCACAGGCCGACCCCGGTCCATACAGTGAAGCGGCGATGCGCGGTGGCGGAGGACGTGCCGAACGTCGGCGGCAGATGCCGCCAAGCACAGCCGCTGGTCAGCACGTACACCACTGCGGTGAACACGGCCCGCTCGTCACGCGGAGCGGTCCCGCCACCTTGCGGTCGAGCCGCGAACGACGGCAGTAACGGGGCGACCAGCTCCCAGAGCTCATCAGGAACCAGACGCTTCGACAGATCAGCACTCACGGCCGGCATCATGCCGCTCGAACATCAAGTCACGTGGGACACCCTCTAACCCTTGCCTGATGCGGCCGATCTGGCGGCCTGCTCGATCTTCGCGCAGTAGGCGGCGCGGGCTTCTTCATCGATCTGCATCTCGTGTCCGGGGCGCATCCCGGTTCGGCCGTCGACGCCTTCGCGCAGGATGTCGGCGTCCCCGGCATGCCGGTTGGTCTCGCCGAGGACGTGGACCAGGATGGCGAACAGGTTCGTGTTGGGATAAGGCTCCGGCCACCACGGCACGTGGCCGGGGGCATCAAGGGCAAGCTCGTCGATCGTCGCGTCTGAGTGCTCCCACGTGCGCCGGCAGGACTCGATGATCTGATCGCGCGCCTCGTCCTCAGTCGCCCACAGATCGCTGCCGTCGTGGTCCTGCCATCGGGGCAGCGGTTCCGGGGACGGCCGGTCGAAGACTTCACCGAAGTACCTGGCCTCGACGCTGGCCACGTGTTTGACCAGGCCGAGGAGGTTGCTCCCGGTCGCCGTCAAAGGTCGGCGGGCGTCGTATTCGGACAGGCCGTCGAGTTTCCAGAGCAGCGCCTTGCGGTCCCGCCGCAGTCTCCCGTGCAGGTTGTCCTTCGCGAATTCATCGATCATGCGGCATGAGCCTGCCATGGGCTACTCGTGGCCTCAAGATCCCGTACGTGGACCGCAGCGACCGGCAAAGCCGAAGCCTGGCCAAGGCCACCGCCCTGAGCTGCTACAAGCAGCTCGCGGAACTTGCCACGTGAGACAACCTCTTAGAGGTCGTTTTCATCTGTAGTGGCTGGATAAAGGCCGGTTTCTGGAGTGCGGGATGGCGGTGCAGAGGAGGTAGCAGGTGTGGTTGGGGCATGTGGGTTGTGTGGGGTGACGGGTGGGGCAGGATGCGGCACGTGCC
>NZ_JBEXNQ010000051.1:0-23350 GCF_040611155.1 Streptomyces sp. NPDC002994 | reverse complement strand
GCTGGATATTGCCCCCTGGGCAACTTCAGCCCCTCCGGCGTTTGAGGAGCGGGGTCTGGGGCAGCGCCCCAGGGGCACCCGCCCCCCAGGACCGTCAGGTCAGGAAGTCGCGGGCGATGTTCTCCGCCACTCGTTCCAGCAGCGGGCCCGCCTCCGCCATCGAGCGGGCCGGATCCGGCTCCAGGTCCGCCAGCGCGTACGCACGGCGGATGCCCGCCGCGCCCAGGACCTCCGGCGGGAGGGCGAGCCGCCCGCACACCGCGATGACCTCGACATTCTTCGCACGCGCCGCCGTCGCCACACCCGCCGGCGCCTTCCCGTGCAAGGTCTGCGCGTCGAGCGAGCCCTCACCGGTGATGACCAGGGTCGCCCGGGACAGCGCGTCGGCGAAGCCCAGCACGTCCAGCATGACCTCGATGCCGGGGCGGAAGCTCGCCCCGAGCGCGATGAGCGCGCCGTAGCCGATGCCGCCCGCCGCACCCGCGCCGGGCGAGTCCGCGTGCTCCGCGCCCAGTACGGACGCGTAGTGCGCCAGGGCCGCGTCGAGCGTGGCCACGTCCTCCTCGGTGGCGCCCTTCTGCGGGCCGTACACCGCCGCCGCGCCCTTCGGGCCCGTCAGCGGGTTGTCCACGTCGCTGGCGAGGACCAGGTCCACGTCGGCCAGACGCGGGTCCAGGCCCGACAGGTCGGCGGTGGCCAGGTCGCGCAGGCCCCCACCGCCAGGACCGACCGGCTCGCCGGCCGCGTCCAGGAAGCGGGCGCCGAGCGCGGCCAGCATGCCCGCGCCGCCGTCGGTGGAGGCGCTGCCGCCGACGCCGAAGACGATCGTGCGGGCACCCGCGTCGAGCGCGGCCCGCAGCAGTTCGCCGGAGCCGTACGTCGTCGCGGTGAGCGGCGCGAATACGCCCTCGGGGAGGTGCTGGAGGCCCGAGGCCTCCGCCATTTCGACCACGGCGGTGCCGTCGCGCAGCGCGAACGCCGCCGTGAGCTGCTCGCCGAGCGGTCCGGTGACCCGTACCTCCCGGCGTTCGAACCCGGCCGCGACCGCCGCGGCCACCGTGCCGTCGCCGCCGTCGGCCACAGGCAGAGCCTCGACGACAACGTCGGGGACGATCCGCCGCAGCCCGGCCGTCACCCGCTCCGCGACCTGCACGGCCGTGAGCGAGCCCTTGAACTTGTCCGCCGCGACGAGCACGCGGGCGGTCTCAGTTACTGCTCCGTCCGTCACTTGCTATCCCTTGCTTTCGAACAGGCAGTCGCGCCGCCCCGACCATATCCGCAGATAGGCCCCCCTGCCCATGGGTGTCCACCGCGGCCCGGCGCCCCGGACGGCGCGCCAACCCGATTTGTCATCTTTTCGCACCCATAGTGGGTCGTCAT
The DNA here is from genome assembly GCF_040611155.1 of Streptomyces sp. NPDC002994. Lineage (NCBI taxonomy): Bacteria > Bacillati > Actinomycetota > Actinomycetes > Kitasatosporales > Streptomycetaceae > Streptomyces > Streptomyces sp. NPDC002994. The sequence continues at coordinate 21,970 of NZ_JBEXNQ010000051.1, read as the reverse complement.
GCGTACCGACATGATCGAACAACGTCACTCAACCGGCGGCCACCAGTGCACGCGTACAACGCCTCATTGCGCGTTCCACCTCTCTCGCATACCAGTGAAAACCACACAAACCTCCCATGTTCGACCACCGGAAGTGGGTAGACCCGACCCATGACTCCACACAGCACGCACACGGCCGACCGGATTCTCGGCGGCTGGCTGGGCAGAATCGCCGGCAACATGCTCGGCAAGCCCGTGGAGCGCGGCGACTACTGGACGCGGGCACGCATCGACCGCTATCTGCGGCTGACCAGCGCCCTCCCCCTCACCGACTACCTGCCCGAGCCCCCGCCCGGAACACCCGGCTTCGAACTGCGCCCCGAATGGCCGCATTGCGTACGCGGCAGGATCAGCGGCAGTTGCCGGGACGACGACATCGACTACGCGATCCTCGGTCTGCACCTGCTGGAGACCCACGGCTTCGCCTTCACCACCGAGGAGGTCGGCGAACTGTGGCTGCTGCGCCTGCCGTACCTGCAGACCTTCACCGCCGAGCGGGCGACGTACCGCAATCTCGCGAACGGCCTCAAGCCGCCGCTGACCGCCACCTACGAGAACCCCTACCAGGAGTGGATCGGCGCCCTGATCCGCGCCGACATCTTCGGCTGGACCAACCCCGGCGCCCCGCAACGGGCAGCCGCGCTGGCGCGCCGCGACGCCGTGCTGTCGCACACCGGCAATGGCGTGTACGGCGCGATGTGGGCGGCCGCGCTGATCGCCGCCGCGTTCACCGCCTCCGGGCCGCGCGCCGCGCTGGAGATCGCGCTGGAGCGCGTACCCGCGAGCAGTCGGCTCGCCCGTACGGTCCGCCACACCCTCGCCCTGCACGCGGCCGGAGCGGCCTGGGAGGACACGCTCACCGCGATGGAGGAGGAGACGGGCCGGCTCGGCTGGATCCACGCCGTCCCGAACGCCGCCGTCATCACGGCCGGACTGCTGTACGGCGACGGCGACTTCACCCGGACCATCGCGCTCACCGTGCGCGGCGGCCTGGACACCGACTCCAACGGCGCGACGGCCGGCTCGGTGGCCGGGGTGCTGTACGGGGCGGGCGGGATCGGGCCGCAGTGGACGGGACCGCTGGAGGACACCGTGCGCAGTGCGGTGTTCGGCTTCGACGGCGTACGGATCACCGAACTGGCCCACCGTACGGCACGGCTGGCGCTCGGCTGAATCAAGCCTGTCCGCCAACCGCCGTGCCGCCTACGGTCTGTTGACTCAGTGCCTTCACCCGGTGTTGCACCGGAGTGCACCGAGCGGACCACAGCGCGTTCTAGCGTGCCCGGCATCCCCCACTCCTTCGCTCCACGTCTGTTCCGCTTCGTTCCTCGACGAAACCTGGAGAGCCCATGCGACGCACCTTCGCCGGCGGAGTCCTGACTGTCCTTGCTGCTGGGGCCCTTGTGGCTCAGGGCACCCTCACGGCCGGAGCGGCAGAACCCATCGCGGTGTCCAAGGCACGACACCTGCCCGCCGAGATAAAGGGCGGCGCGTGGAGAGCCGGACATGTGCAGGGCGTGGCGGTGGACCGCCACAAGGGATTCATGTACTTCTCCTTCACCAACCTCCTCGTCAAGACTGATTTGCGCGGCAATCCGGTCGGTTCCGTATCCGGATTCACCGGACACCTCGGCGACTTGGACTTCAACGCGAAGGACGGGCGGGTCTACGGCTCGCTGGAGTACAAGGCGGCGAAGGCGTTCTACATCGCGATCCTGGATGTGGACCGGATCGACCGCATGGACATGGACGCGCGGACCAGCGACGTCGTGTCGACGGTCCACCTCCAGGAGGTCGTGGACGACTACACGGCCGACATGAACGGCGACGGGAAGTTCGACGGCGACACCGCGAACACCCCCGACCACCGGTACGGCTGCAGCGGGATCGACGGAGTGGCCTTCGGCCCCGAACTCGACCGCAGCGGCCGCACCAGGAACGGCAGGCAGGTCCTGACGGTCGCTTACGGCATCTACTCCAACGTCAAGCGGCAGGACAACGACCACCAGGTCCTGCTCCAGTACGACGTGCGCAAGTGGCGCAAGTACGAGCGCCCGCTGCCGGAGAGCGCGCCGCACACCAGCGGTCCGGACAACGTCGACGGGAAGTACTTCGTGCGCACCGGCAACACGCGGTACGGCGTGCAGAATCTGGAGTACGACGAGTACACGGGCAACTGGCTGATGGCCGTCTACAAGGGCGCGAAGCCGCAGTTCCCCAACTACTCGCTCTTCATCGCCGACGGATCGAAGCGGCCGGTCACCGGGCCGATTACCGGGCAGCCGAAGCCGGAGCGGGGAGAGCTGCTGCCGTTGCTGCGCGCGGGGCTGCACCATGAGGCGTCGGGGACGTACGGGTGGGAGTCGGGGGGCCAGTACGGTCTGATCTCGATCGGCGACGGTCGCTACTACCTGGTGGAGGCGGGCACGGTGGTCGAGGACGGCGTCACGAAGCAGACCGCACGGGCGGTCCTCCACCGCTGGACGGGGCAGCCCCCGACCCCGTTCACCCCGGTGACCGACTAGCCGGCCGTCGCCTGCGGCGGGCGCTGTGACACTTTGCGGCTCCGCCGCGTGAGGGGCTCCGCCCCAGACCCCGCTCCTCAAACGCCGGAGGGGCTGAATGTGCCGGGCAGGGCGGTTTCGCGGCCCCGGCCGCAAAACTCAGCCGCCCTGCGGCAATTCCAGCCCGTCCGGTGTTTGAGGACACGCCCGGAGGGCGTCCGGGCGTGGGGCTTGCCCCAGTTCGGGAAGGGGCGGGGTGGGGAAAGCTCCCCGCAGGGGCCCGCGCCCCTTAAAAGAGCTGGCCCTCCGCCGCCCCCGCCTCGAACGCCAGCAGCCTCCGCTTCCGGTCCAAGCCACCCCCGTACCCGGTAAGGCTGCCCGCAGCACCAATGACCCGGTGGCACGGCACGATGATCCCGACCGGGTTCTTGCCATTGGCGAGGCCCACCGCCCGGGACGCCGCCGGATTGCCCAGCCGCTCGGCCAGCTCGCCGTACGTCCACGTCTCGCCGTACGGAATCCGCTGGAGCTGCGCCCAGACGCTCCGCTGAAACGGCGTGCCGTCCAGGCACAGCTCCAGGTCGAACTCCTTCAGCTCCCCCGCGAAGTACGCGTCGAGCTGACGGACGGCCTCCTCCAGGATCCCCGGCTCCCGGTCCCCGAAGGACTCCTCCGGCGGCCGGTGGCGCTGGTCCGTCATGTACAGGCCCGACAGCTTGCCGTCCGTCGCGACCAGCGTCAGCGGACCGTACGGACTGTCAACCACACTGTGCTGCTTCACGTTCATGTCGCCCTCATACCGGGAGGTTGTTGATCGGGTGGTCGTCGGTGGCCCACAGGTACTGGACGGCGTACGCCCGCCAGGGCCGCCAGGTCGCCGCCCGCGCCGTGAACGCCGCCGGGGTGGACGGCAGCCCCAGCTCCCGCGCCGCCCGCCGGATCCCCAGGTCCGTCGGCAGGAACGCGTCCGGGTCCCCGAGCGCGCGCATCGCGATCACCTCGACCGTCCAGGGCCCGAAGCCGGGCAGCGCCATCAGCTGGGCGCGGGCCCGCTCCCAGTCGCTGTCGACGCCGAGCTTCAGGCTGCCGTCGGCGAGCGAGGCGACCAGCGTGGTCAAAGTGGTGCGGCGGCTGCGCGGCAAGGCAAGCGCCTCGGGGTCGAGCGCGGCCAGGCCGGCCGGGGCCGGGAAGAGGTGGGTGAGCCCGCCGGCCGGATCGTCGACGGGCGTGCCGTGGGCGGTGACCAGGCGGGCCGCGTGCGTACGGGCGGCGGCCGTCGAGACCTGCTGGCCGAGCACGGCACGTACCGCGAACTCCGCTGTATCGGTCGTACGCGGCACCCGGCGCCCCGGGGCCTTGTCGACGAGCGGGGCGAGCAGCGGATCGGTGCGTAGCTGGTCGTCGATGGCGACCGGGTCGGCGTCGAGGTCGAGCAGCCGACGGCAGCGGCTGATGGCGATGGTCAGATCGCGCAGGTCGGTGAGCGAGAGCAGGCAGCCGATGTGGTCCGGCTGCGGCGTGAGGGTCGCGATGCCGTGGCCGTACGGAAGGGTGAGCGTGCGCCGGTAGGCCCCGTCGCGCCATTCCTCGACGCCGGGCACCGCCGTCGCGGCGAGGTGGCCGAAGAGGTTGGTGGGGTTGAGCGGGGCGCGGAACGGCAGTCGCAGGGAGATCGCGCCGGACGTCTGGGGCGCCCTCTTGCCGCGGCTGCGCAGTTCACTGGGCGACAGCGCGAAGACATCACGCACCGTGTCGTTGAACGTACGCACGGACGAGAATCCGGCGGCGAAAGCCACGTCCGCCATGGCCAGCGGGGTCGTCTCGATCAGCAGGCGGGCGGTCTGGGCGCGCTGGGCGCGGGCGAGGGCGAGCGGCCCCGCGCCGAGTTCGGCCAGCAGCTGGCGTTCGATCTGCCGGGTGCTGTATCCGAGGCGCGCCGCGAGTCCGGGCACGCCCTCGCGGTCGACGACACCGTCGCCGATCAGGCGCATCGCGCGGGCGACGACGTCGGCGCGGGCGTTCCACTCAGGGGAGCCGGGGCTGGTGTCCGGCCGACAGCGCTTGCAGGCCCGGAATCCGGCCTGCTGGCAGGCTGCCGCGCTGGGGTAGAAGGTCATGTTCTCGACCTTGGGCGGCACGACCGGGCAGCTGGGACGGCAGTAGATCCGGGTGGTCAGGACCGCGGTGAAGAACCAGCCGTCAAAGCGCGAGTCCTTGGACCGCACGGCACGTACGCAACGCTCGGTGTCGGTGTGCATGGCTCAAGCATCGGGCACCGCGGGGCGCCCGGGCTGGCGAGAATCCGACATCAAGGTGCGGCGGCCAGGGCTGCTTCGAACGCCTCGTACGCCGTCTCGTCGAAGAGCACGAACCGCACGTCGGTGACCGAGCCGCCGGCCGCCTCCCGGACCGTACGGACGGCGATGCGCGCGCCGTCATCCATCGGCCACCGGAAGGCACCGGTGGAGATGGCGGGGAACGCGATGCTCGCCGCCCCCAGCTCGCGCGCCACCCGCAGCGACTCGCGGTAGCAGGAGGCGAGGAGCTCGGACTGGTCCTGGTCGGGCTGCCACACCGGCCCGACCGTGTGGATCACCCACTGGGCGTTCAGCCGTCCCGCCGTCGTCGCGACCGCCTGCCCTGTCTGCAGGCCCTTGCCGTACCGGGAGGCACGCAGGCGGCGGCAGTCGGCCAGGATGGCGGGACCGCCCTTGCGGTGAATCGCGCCGTCGACGCCGCCGCCACCCAGCAGAGAGGAGTTGGCGGCGTTCACGATGGCGTCGACGTGCTGCTCGGTGATGTCACCGCGGACAAGGGTGATGGCCGTCATGGGACCATCCTCCCCCTACCGCTCGACCACTACCGCTTCGGGTACGCCGCCGTCACCTCGACCTCGACCAGCCGGCCGGACACGGCGAGCGAAGCGACTTCCATGGTGGCGCGGGCAGGGCGGGTCTTACTGGCGGCGGCGATGGGGCCAGCCCGCGTAGTCGGCGGTTTCGCTCCCGGCGCCTTCGCCAGGTACCCTCCACGCCCCCGCTCAGCGCGGGGTCGGTGTAACGCTCGGGGCGTCGTCGCACCCTTCGGCAGCATGACCCGCACCTTGTGAGCACGCGGTAGCCAGCCACGGCCGTCCGCGTCAGCGACACCCGCCCCCAGGAGCAGCGCCCCACCAGCCCCGCCCACCACCAGCGTTCTCATTCGTCGATTCATGAACGCGAGCTGCCGCGACGGGTGTTGCCTGCGCGTACACCGGCGTTTCAGGCCGCGCGCAGCCGCCGCCAGACCGCCTTCGCCGCGTTGTGTCCCGACATGCCGTGCACGCCCGGCCCCGGCGGAGTCGCGGACGAGCAGATGAAGACCGCCGGGTGGGGTGTCGCGTACGGGAAGAGAGAGACCTTCGGCCGCAGCAGCAGTTGAAGTCCCGACGCCGCGCCGCATGCGATGTCCCCGCCGATGTAATTGGCGTTGCGGGCGGCCAGTTGCGGCGGTCCGGCGGTCGCCCTGGCAAGCACCCGGTCGCGGAAGCCGGGCGCGAAGCGTTCGATCTGCCGCTCGATCGCCTCCGTGAGGTCGCCTTCCCAGGCGTGCGGGACGTGCCCGTACGCCCAGAAGGCGTGCTTGCCCTCGGGGGCGCGGGACGGGTCCACCAGGCTCGGCTGAGCAGTGATCAGGAACGGCGTCCCGGGGGCCGTACCCCCCGAGGCCTGCTTCAGTACGGTGCCGATCTCGCCACTGGTCGGGCCGACTTGGACGGTGCCGGCCCGCCGGGCCTCCTCGGCCGTCCAGGGCACCGGCCCGTCCAGCGCGTAATCAATCTTGAACACGCTCGCGCCGTACCGGTAGTTCTCGTACGCCCGGCCGAGACCGGCGATCCGCGCCAGCGCGGTGGGCGACGTGTCGAAGACGTACGCGCGGGCGGGCGGCAGGTCGTCCAGCCGCTTGACCTCGAACCCGGTGTGCACCACGCCGCCGAGGTCACGCAGATACGCCGCGAGCGCGTCCGAAATCGACTGCGACCCGCCCCGCGGCATCGGCCAGCCGCCGGCATGCGCGGCAAGAGCGAAGACCAGCCCGATGGCGCTCGTCGCGAGGCCACCGAGGGGGGCGATGACATGCGCGACGAGTCCGGCGAACAGCGCCCGCGCCTTGTCGTCCCGGAACCGGCGCATCAGCCACGTACTGGGCGGCAGCCCGTCCATACCGAAGCGGGCCAGGGTGAGGGGGTCGCGGGGCAGCGCGGTGTAGGGCAGCGACATGAAGTCCCGGGCCAGGGTGTCCCACTTCGCCACGTAGGGCGCCACCAGCCGCCGGTACGTCCCGGCATCCCGCGCGCCGAACGATGCGGCGGTCTCGGCGACCGACCGGGACAGCACAGCGGCCGTGCCGTCGTCCCAGGGGTGGGCCATGGGCAGCTCGGCGTGCAGCCACTGAAGCCCGTACCGGGCCAGCGGCATGGCCTTGAAGGCCGGCGACCCCACACCCAGCGGGTGTACGGCGGAACAGGGGTCGTGCCGGAAACCGGGCAGCGTGAGCTCCTCGGTCCTGGCGCCACCCCCCACGGTGTCCAGCGCCTCGAACACCTCCACCGAGAAGCCCCTGCGGGCAAGTTCGACAGCGGCGGTCAGTCCGTTGGGCCCCGCCCCTACGACGACTGCATCGAGCATCGACGGCACCTTCGGACTCCTTCGTCAGCCGATGGCCAGGAAGCCCCAGGATATTCCTGGCCCCGTTGGCGCGGACGGCGGGAGGGCGGTGGGGTGGTGGGTTGGCCGGAAGTACACGTCCACCAGGCCACAACACCCACCCGGCCATGACGCCCATCCCTCCGTTACGCCGCCCCGCCACCCAGCAGCCGCACCACCCGCGCGACCGTGGCCGCGTCCCGGGCGGCCGTGAACGGCAGCGCGTTGCCGCCCGTCAGCCGGAACCGCTCCCCCGCGACGGTCGTGTGCGAACCGCCCGCCTCCTCGACCAGCAGCAGCCCCGCCGCGTGATCCCAGGCCAGCTCCCACGAGAACGCCACCGCGTCCAGGTCTCCCCGGGCCACCGCCAGGTACTCAAGCCCGGCCGATCCGCAGGGGCGGGCCTCGACGCCCTTCACGTTCAGCCCGAGCAGCGCCGTCTTCTGCTGCTCCGTCGTGAAGTCCGGATGGGACGTGGCGACGTGCAGCGTCGCGCCCGTGCCCGGGATGCCCGCCCGCAGCACCTCACCGTTCAGCCGGGCCCCGCCGCCCCGCACCGCCACGGCCATCTCGTCGAGCGCGGGCGCGTACGTCCACGAGGCGAGCACCTCTCCCCGGTGCGCGAGGGCGACCAGCGTGCAGAAGCCCGGTTCGCCGCGCACGAACTGCCGGGTCCCGTCCACCGGGTCCACGATCCACACCGGCGCGTCGCCGCGCAGCGCCTCGTACACCGCCGGGTCCTCGTGGACCGCTTCCTCCCCCACGACCACGGATCCCGGCAGCAGCCGGGTCAGGGACGCGGTGAGGTGCTCCTCGGCCTGCCGGTCGGCAATGGTGACCAGGTCGTGCGGCCCGGTCTTCTCGACGATCTCGTGCGCGGCGAGCTGCCGGTACCGCGGCACGATCTCGGCGGCGGCCGCCTTGCGCACGGCCTCTTCGACGTCGGACAACTTGTCATCGATCATGCGTCCAGCAAAGCACGACCCGCTGACAATGCCGACAACTCGCAGTGCCGTCAGCGCCCGACCGCGTAACCCTGCATTCCTCTGGGGTTCGCGGCGGCGGACAGCACTCCGGTCCGCGGATCGCGCGCGACCGCGCACAGCCGCCCCTCCGACCAGGGCCCGCCGACCGTCACGTCGTGGCCCCGGCGCCGCAGCTCCTCGACGACGCCCGCGTCCATGCGCGACTCGACGGTTACGCTCCCCGGCCGCATCCCGCGCGGGTAGAAGGATGCGGGGAAGGAGTCGGTGTGCCAGTTGGGGGCGTCGATGGCCCCCTGGAGATCGAACCCGCCGCGCGACGCCGAGGAGCCGGCGAGCGCGACGGCGAGGAAGAAGTGCAGCTGCCACTGGTCCTGCTGGTCACCACCCGGCGTACCGAAGGCCAGCACGCCCACCCCGTCCCGCAGCGCCAGCGAAGGTGTCAGGGTGGTGCGGGGCCGCCGGCCCGGCGTGAGCGTATTCGCCAGCCCCTCGTCCAGCCAGGCCATCTGGAGCCGCGTGCCGAGCGGGAAGCCGAGCTCGGGAACCACCGGGTTCGACTGGAGCCAGCCGCCGCTCGGCGTGGCCGCGACCATGTTGCCCCAGCGGTCGACGACATCCAGGTGGCAGGTGTCCCCGCGGGTGGAGCCGTCCTTGGCGACGGTCGGCTCACCGGCACCGGCGGCGGCAGCGGCACCGGCGGCGGCAGCGGCCGTAGCACCCACGGCGTCGAATCCGGGCTCCCCCGCGGCGACAGCCCGCGCGTGCGCGCTCAGCACGGGCGTACGCCCACCGGGACTCCCGGGCCGCAGCTCCAGCGACGCTTTGTCCCCCACCAGAGCGCGCCGCTCAGCGTTGTACGAAGCCGAGAGCAGCGCGTCGACCGGCACCTCGGCGGCGTCGCCGTACCAGGCCTCCCGGTCGGCCATCGCCAGCTTGCACCCCTCGATCAGGAGGTGAACGTACGCGGCGGAGCCGTAGGCCGGCAGCTCCGGCGGCAGCAGCGCGAGCTGCTGGAGGAAGGCGGGCCCCTGGCTCCAGCCGCCCGCCTTGCACAGCGTCCAGCCGTTCCAGTCGTACGTCGCGGGCGCCTCGTACGTCGCGGACCAGCCGGCCAGGTCGGCGGCGGTCAGCGTCCCGGTGTGCCGGGCGCCGCTGGTGTCCATGGTCGGGCGCGCGGCCTGCCGTACGAGCGCCTCGGCTATGAACCCCTCGCGCCACACCGCCCGCGCCGCGTCGATCTGCTTCACCCGGTCCTCGCCGCCCGCCGCCTCGGCCTCGGTGATCACGCGGCGCCAGGTCGCGGCGAGAGCGGGGTTACGCAGCAGCTCGCCCGGAGCGGGCGCCCTGCCGCCCGGCAGGTACACCTCGGCGGACGAGGTCCACTCCTCCTCGAAAAGGGCGCGTACGGTCTCCACGGTCTCGCCGACCCGCTCGACGGGCGGGTGCCCGTCCCGCGCGTACCCGATGGCGTACCGCAGCACCTCGCGGAGCGACTTGGTGCCGTAGTCCCGCAGCAGAAGCATCCACGCGTCGAACGCTCCCGGCACGGCGGCGGCGAGCGGCCCGGTCCCGGGGACGAGGCCGAGTCCGAGCGCCCGGTAGTGACCGGCACTCGCGCCCGCGGGCGCGGGCCCCTGCCCGCAGAGCACCCGTACCTGGCCACCCGCCGGCGCCAGAAGGATCGGCACCTCGCCGGCGGGCCCGTTGAGGTGCGGCTCGACGACGTGCAGGACGAAGCCGGCGGCGACGGCGGCGTCGTAGGCGTTGCCGCCGCCCTCCAGTACGGCCATGGCCGACTGGGAGGCGAGCCAGTGGGTGGAGGACACCATGCCGAAGGTGCCCTGGAGAGTCGGCCGGGTGGTGAACATGCGGTGCGGCTCCGTCTTCGTAGGCTTGAGGGTTCGGGCCTGTGAGGGTTCAGGCCTGTGCCCCCTTGGGCGTCACCAGCCCCGACTCGTAGGCGAAGACGACAAGCTGGGCGCGGTCGCGGGCCCCCAGCTTGATCATCGCGCGGCTGACGTGGGTCTTGGCGGTGAAGGGGCTGATCACCATGTGCTCGGCGATCTCTTCGTTCGTCAGACCGTGCGCGACCAGCGCCGCGACCTGGCATTCACGCTTGGTGAGCGTCTCGAAGCCGGGGGCGGTGCGGCGGTCGGGTGGGCGGGCTACGAACTCGGTGATGAGACGGCGGGTCACGGACGGTGAGAGCAGCGCGTCGCCACGGGCCGCGATGCGGACCGCCTGGAGGAGGTCGGCCGGTTCGGTGTCCTTGAGGAGGAACCCGGCGGCCCCGGCGCGCAGCGCGTCGAAGACGTACTCGTCCAGGCCGTAGTTGGTGAGGATGACGACGTGCACCCCGGCCAGTGCCGGGTCGGCGGCGATGTGGCGGGTCGTCTCGATACCGGTCATCACCGGCATCTGTACGTCGACGAGTGCGACGTCGGGGACGTGCCGACGGGCCAGTTCGAGGCCCTGGCGGCCGTCGGCGGCCTCGGCGACGACGTCGATGTCGTCCTCGGCGGCCAGCAGGGCGCGGAATCCGGCCCGCATGAGCGCCTGGTCGTCGACGATCAGGACCCGGATCACATCACCGCTCGCATCACTCACACCGCTCACACCGCTCACACCACTCACCGTATCTCCAGGGGCAGTTCGGCACGTACGGAGAAGCCGCCGCCGGGGCGCGGGGCCGCGTGCAGGGTGCCGCCGAGGGCGGTGACGCGCTCCCGCATGCCGGTCAGGCCGGTGCCGGGGAGCGGAGGCAGCTGCCCTCCCGACGCGGTCGGGGCGGCCGAGCCCTCGTCCTCGACGCGGATGGAGAAGTGGTCGGGGGCGTAGGCGAGTTCCACGGTGGTCTTCGCCCGGCCCGCGTGCCGGGCGACATTGGTGAGCGCCTCCTGGACGATGCGGTACGCCGCCCGGTCGACGTCGTCCGGCAGCGCGCGCTCGGCCCCGGTGACGGTCACCGACGCCGCGAGTCCGGCCGTACGGGCCCGCTCGACCAGCTCGCCGAGCCTGGCGAGGCCGCTGCCCGGCGCGACGACGTCCGTACGCAGCACCTCCAGCGTCGCCCGCAGCTCGCGCATCGCCTCGCCGCTGGCCTCCTGGATGGCGAGCAGCGCCTCCGGCACGTCCTCGCCCCGCTTGCGCGCGAGATGTACGGCGACTCCCGCCTGGAGCTTGACGATCGAGATGGAGTGGGTGAGCGAGTCGTGCAGCTCGCGCGCGATCCGCAGCCGCTCCTCCCCCGCCCTGCGCAGCGCGGCCTCTTCCTTCGTCCGTTCGGCCTCTGCCGCGCGCTGTTCGGTCTGGTGGAGGTACGCCTGCCAGTTCTTGTCGATGAGTCCCGTCACCCCGGCGCAGATGAACCAGCCGTGCAGCAGCAGCGTCCGCTCGATCCCGTCCCCCGACGGGCTCGCGAGGAAGAAACCCACGAGGAAGACGACGCTCACCGCGATCGCCGCCGCCCGGTGCCCGGCCCTGATCACGGCGTGCACCCCGGCGATGACCGGGAAGGCCGCCGAAGTCCCCGGATTGGCGTGTACGACGTAACCGAGCATGCAGGCGGCGGTGAGGACCAGCAATGGCACCGGGGCCAGGCGGTGGGCGGCGAGAGCCAGGGAGCCTGCGGTGATCAGGACTACGTCGGCGGGAGCTGGTCCGGGGCCGGACGTGGCGAAGGCGGCGATGAGGACCGCGCCGCCGATGACGGCAGCGAATGCCGCGTCGATGAACCCAGTCCGCCAGCCTTGTTGCTCGTGCCGCTCCCGCTGATCCGCCCGCATGAACCGCACCCTAGACGCCGCTTCCGCCCCGCGCGTCCTCCCCGCTGAGGGCTTTGGGGCTACTTCCGGGGAAGTAGCCCGGCCGCGACCCCGCACGCCGGGCGCAGTCCGCAATGCCTCCCGGCGTACGACGACGGGGACCCGGCCGGCGGGCGAGCATCGTCCCCATGACCGGACCTTTCCGCTTCACTTCGCCCGCAGCACCCGACTCCGCGACCGGAGTCGCCGCTGACGTCTACGCCCAGCTGATCACCGATTTCGGTGTCCCTGGCGCATCGACCTTCGCCGTACTGTCACCCTCCACCCCGCTGATGACCGGATTCTGGGCGCTGGTGCGCGAGTCCTTGCTGGCGGGGCAGGCGTCCCGTACGAACAAGGAGCTCGTCGCCACAGGCGTCTCGCTGGCCAACAACTGCCACTTCTGCATCAACGCGCACACCCTGCTGCTGTACGCGGGTGGCGACCACGTCCTCGCGGAGACGATCGGGCGCGGCGACACACCGGCCGATCCGGCGCACGCCCGGCTGCTTCAGTGGGGGAAGGCGATCGGCGCGGACGCGGGGCCGCCTCCGTTCCCGCCGGAGCAGGCCGCCGAGTACATCGGCACCGCCCTCACCTTCCACTTCATCAACCGGATCGCGTCCGCGCTGCTCTCCGACAACTCCCTGCCGAGCCACGAGCAGAAACTCCGCTTCCTCGGCACCACGGCGGGCCGCCACCTCGCCGACACCATCAAGCGCGAGCTCCGCCCCGGCGACAGCCTGCCCCTGCTCGAGATGTCCGGGCCGGAGCCGTCATGGGCGGCGCCCGGGTCGCCCATCGCGGTGGCGTACGGCGCGCTGCGCGAGGCGGCGTTGACGGGAGCGGGGCTGCTGTCCGAGGACGACCAGGCGTACGTACGAAAGACGGTGTCCGACTGGGACGGCGTCACCCCTCCGCCGGTGACCGGCGACTGGCTGCCCGGCCGGGACGACCGCCCCGGCGCGCGGCTCGCCCTGCTGGCCGCGCTCGCCCCGAACGACATCACCGGGGACGACGTCACGGCGTGGCGGACGCCGCAGCACTCCGACCACTGTCTGGTGCATCTGGTCGCGTACGGCGCGATCACCGCCGTCGAGCGCGTCGAGGAGACCCTGTGAACACCATCGCCCAAGCGTGGGACGGACCGGTCGGCGCGCACTGGGCCGAGCACCAGGACCGCTACGACGCCATGACGTCCGGCTTCAACGACGCCCTTTTCACAGCCGCCGCGATCGGCGAGCACGATCGCGTCCTGGACATCGGCTGTGGCAGCGGCCAGACCACCCGGCTCGCCGCGCGCCTCGCCGCGCACGGCAGCGTCGTGGGCGTGGACATCTCGCGGCCGCTGATCGAGCGGGCGCGCGCCTCGACCGACGATGCGCGGATCGTGTACGAACTGGGGGACGCGCAGAGCCATCCGTTCCCGCCGGCGGCCTACGACGTGGCGATCAGCCGGGGCGGGGTGATGTTCTTCGCGGACCACGCGACGGCCTTCACCCACATCGGCCGCGCGCTGCGCCCCGGCGGGCGGCTCGCCTTCATCTGCCCGCAGCCGCCCGAACCGGACGGTGAGGAGGCCCGGACACTGGGCCTGCTCGGCTCCCTGACCGGGCAACCGGAGCACAGCCAGATCGAGTTGCGGCGCGCGATGGGCTCGCTGTCCGTCCCCGCCCGCGTCCATGAGGTCCTGGGCGAGGCGGGCTTCGCGAAGGTGACGGTGACGCCGGTGATGGGGTCGACGGTGTGGGGGCGGGACGCTGCCGACGCGGTGGACTTCCTGGTGTCCCGGGCGGGTACGGGGGATTCGGTCGCGGCATCAACCCGTGCCGCGATGGAGGACGCGCTCCGGCCTTACGAGACGGGGCGGGGGGTGGTGATGCGGGCCGGCGTGTGGGTGGTCGCCGCGGTACGCCCGTAGGGGCGCCTGCGGCGCTGTTCCCCGACCCACCCCTTCCCGCTGTGACACTTTGCGGCTCCGCCGCGTAGGGGCGCTGCCCCAGACCTCGCTCCTCAAGCGCCGGAGGGGCTGAAGTTGCCCAGGGGGCTCGTCCGAGCTGAGGGCTTGGCCCCAGCTCGGGGCTGCCGCACTCTGCGGATCCAACGCAGCCACATCCAGCCCGTCCGGCGTTTGAGGACACGCCCGGAGGGCGTCCACGTTGTCTGGGGGCTGGGGGCTGGGGGCTTGCCCCCACCACGCGGGCGAGCCGCAAAATGTCACAGCGGGAAGGGGCGGGAGGCGGCGGGTAGGGGAACGCGCCGCAGGCCACCCGTACCGCACCCGCCCCGTGGAGGGCTCCCCCTAAGCCGAGGAGCGGTGGGCCGGGGCCACATCCGCCGGGTCCGGCCTCGCCGCGGACATGAGCGCGACGTACACCACCAACGCGGCCGCCAGCCCCACCGCCCAGCCATAGTCCGCCAGCGGCCTGAGGAAGGGGATCAGCCCGTTCTCCGGGAAAGGCCCCTTCCCGGGGGCGGAATGCGAGCCCCCGACAGCCAGCACCCCGCCCGTGGCAAACGCGGCCAGCGCCCGCCAGTTCCAGCCGTTCGCGTACCAGTAGCGGCCGCCGGGGCGGTAGAGGTCGGCCAGGTCCAGGACAGCGCGGCGGATGATCCAGTAATCGGCGATCAAGATCCCCGCGACCGTACCCAGCAGCCCGCCCACCAGGCCGAGCCAGGTGAAGATGTACAGCTCGGGGGTGGCCGTGAGCTTCCACGGCATGATGACAACCCCCACAACGCCCGTGATGAGAGCCCCCGTACGGAAGTTGATGAACTTCGGGGCAAGGTTGGCCAGGTCGTACGCCGGCGACACGACATTCGCCGCGATGTTGACCGAGATCGTCGCGATCAGCACCGTCACCAGCGCGAAAAGCAGACCGAAGACGTTGTCCGTCTTGGCGGCGAGAGCCACCGGGTCCCAGATCGCCGCGCCGTACACCGCCTGCGACCCGGAGGTCACGAAGACCGAGAGCAGAGCGAAGAGCGTCATCGTCGTCGGCAGGCCCAGCGACTGGCCCCAGATCTGCGCCCGTTGCCCCGCCCCGAACCGCGTGAAGTCGGGGATGTTCAACGAAAGTGTCGACCAGAAGGCGATCATTCCCATCAGCGACGGGAAGAACACCTTCCAGAAGTCCTCGCCCCAGCCCAGCGAAGACGGCTGGTCGAGCAACGGCCCCAGCCCGCCCGCCTTCCAGGTGATCCACCCGAGGAGGACCAGCGCGCCGACGATGACGAAGGGCGCCGCCCAGTTCTCGAAGCGCCGCAGGGCCTCCATCCCCCGGTAGATGATGGCGAGTTCGAGCGCCCAGAAGAGGACGAAGCAGAGCCACAGCGTCCACGGATGCCCGGCGATCCGCGACGCCTCCGCCCAGCCCCCGAAAATCTTGCCGAGCAGCACGAAGATGCCGGATCCGCCGATCCAGGTCTGGATGCCGAACCACGCGCACGCGACCCCGGCCCGGATCAACGCGGGCAGATTGGCCCCGCGCAGCCCGAAGGAGGCGCGGGCGAGGACCGGAAAGGGGATGCCGTACTTCGGGCCCGCATGCCCGGTGAGCAGCATCGGGAAGAGCACGATGACGTTGGCCAGGGCGATCGTGAAGACGGCCTGCTTCCAGTCCATGCCGAGCGTGACAAGTCCCGAAGCGAGCAGCCAGGAGGGGATGTTGTGGGCCATGCCGACCCACAGGGCCGCGAAGTTGTACGTCGTCCAGCGCCTGCGTTCCACCGGTACGGGGAGCAGATCGTCGTTGACGAAGCGGCTGTCGGAGCCGGCCGCGCCGGGCGCGAGCTCGACGCGGCCCTCCGGGTCGGCTGCGGGGGATATCGGGGGTGGGGGATCGCTGGGGACAGTTGCGGTCATGGCGGCGGGACCCTTCCCTGGTGGATCAGGAATTCAGTGCGGGGATGATCTCGGCGCCGTACGCGTCGATCGTCTCCTCACGCGCGTCGTGCATGTCGTAGACCGCGAACTGGTCGACGCCCAGCCCCCGCAGCACCTTGAGCTTCTCGATGTGCGCCTCGGCCGGCCCCAGCAGGCAGAAGCGGTCGACGATCTCGTCGGGCACGAAGGCGGTGTCCGGGTTCCCGGCCCGCCCGTGATGGCTGTAGTCGTAGCCCTGACGCTGTTTGATGTACGCCGTCAGGGCCTCCGGCACCAGCCCGGAGTGTTCGCCGTACCGCTCGACCAGATCGGCGACATGGTTGCCGACCATTCCGCCGAACCACCGGCACTGGTCCCGCGCGTGGGTGAGGTTGTCGCCGATGTACGCCGGGGCCGCGACGCAGATGGTGAGGGACGCCGGGTCCCGTCCCGCGTCCGACGCGGCCGTACGTACCGCCTTGACCATCCACTCCGTCAGGAACGGGTCCGCGAGCTGGAGGATGAAGCCGTCCGCCTTCTGCCCGGCCAGTTCCAGCGCTTTGGGCCCGTACGCCGCCATCCACACCGGCAGCTTGCCGTCCCGCACCCACGGCAGCCGCAGCCGCTGCCCGCCGACGTCCGCCTCCCGCCCCTCGGCCAGGTCGCGGATGACGCCGATCGCCTCGCCGAGCCGGGCCAGGGTGTTGGGTTTGCGACCCGCGACGCGCATCGCGGAGTCGCCGCGGCCGATGCCGCACACGGTTCGGTTGCCGTACATCTCATTCAGAGTGGCGAAGGTGGAGGCGGTGACTTCCCAGGTGCGGGTGCCGGGGTTGGTCACCATCGGTCCGACGATCAGCCGCTCCGTGTGTTCGAGGATGCGGCTGTAGATGACGAAGGGTTCCTGCCACAGCACGGCGGAGTCGAAGGTCCAGCCGTAGCGGAAGCCGTTGCGCTCCGCGCGCCGCATCAGGCCGACGACCGCCGATGCGGGCGGGTCGGTCTGCAGGACGAGTCCGAAGTCCATGGGCGGACCTCCTAGTTCAGGTTCTGACACGTGGATCGGGGCGTGTAGAGGCCGTGTCCCGCCCGGCCGGTGAACTCACGGTTGTCGATGACGAGTTCGCCGCGCGAGAGCACCGTTTCCACCTGCCCGGTGACCCGCTTTCCCTCGTAGGCCGAGTAGTCGACGTTCATGTGGTGGGTGTCCGCCGAGATGGTCTGCTCGGCGTGCGGGTCGTAGATGACGACGTCGGCGTCGGCGCCCGGCGCGATCGTCCCCTTCTTCGGGTAGAGGCCGAACATGCGGGCCGGGGACGCACAGGCGATCTCGATCCAGCGGCGACGCGAGATGTGCCCGTCGACGACGGCCTGGTGGAGGAGGTCCATGCGGTTCTCCACGCCGGGCAGCCCGTTGGGGATTTTCGAGAAGTCGCCCCGGCCCAGCTCTTTCTGCCCCGTGAAGCAGAACGGGCAGTGGTCCGTCGAGACCACCTGGAGGTCGTTGGTCCGCAGGCCCCGCCAGAGCGCGGCCTGGTGCTCGCGCGGCCGCAGCGGCGTACTGCACACGTACTTCGCGCCCTCGAAGTCCGGCTCCGCGAGGTTGTCGGTGGACAGGAAGAGGTACTGGGGGCAGGTCTCGCCGAAGACGTTGAGCCCCTTGTCGCGGGCCGCGGCGATCTCCGCGACGGCCTCTTCCGCCGATACGTGCACGACGTACAGCGGGGCGTCCGCGACGCGTGCGAGCTGGATCGCGCGGTGGGTCGCCTCGGCTTCGAGGAGGACCTTGCGTACCTCTCCGTGGTAGCGCGGGTCGGTGCGGCCGTCGGCCAGCGCCTGCTCGACGAGGACGTCGATGGCGATGCCGTTCTCGGCGTGCATCATGATCAGCCCGCCGTTGGCCGCCGACCGCTGCATCGCGCGCAGGATCTGACCGTCGTCGCTGTAGAAGACGCCGGGGTACGCCATGAACAGCTTGAAGGAGGTGATCCCCTCCCCCACCAGCAGGTCCATCTCCTTGAGCGAGTGCTCGTTGACGTCGGAGAGGATCATGTGGAAGGCGTAGTCGATCGCGCATTTGCCGTCGGCCTTGGCGTACCAGGCGTCGAGGCCTTCCCGTACGGCGTGGCCGACGCTCTGCACGGCGAAGTCGATGATGGTCGTCGTGCCGCCCCAGGCGGCCGCCCGCGTCCCCGTCTCGAAGGTGTCGGAGGCGAAGGTGCCGCCGAAGGGCAGTTCCATGTGGGTGTGCGCGTCGACGCCGCCCGGGATGACGTACTTCCCCGTGGCGTCGATCGTACGTTCGGCGGTCCAGGCGCCGGCCGCGCTGCTGCCGTGCGAGGCGAGGGCGGCGATGCGCCCGTCCTCGATGAGGACGTCGGCGTGGGTTTCGTCGGAGGCCGTGATGACGAGCCCTCCACGGACAACAGTACGGTTCACGATTCCTGCCCCTTCCCGAGCAGCAGGACCGGACGCCCGCGCAGCCGGGGGACCCGCCGCCTGTCGAACTTGCACCGTTCTCGGTCTACACCCGTAGAACCACGTGTGCAGGAGACCGTAGAAGCATGTCACCCACCGTGGCAATACCGTGGCTGTTAATCACCTGTGACGAATGTGTCGCCCGGTCGCCCCTCAGGGCGGAGCCGCCCCGGGAGGCGGCTCCGCGGCTCACTGAGCGTTCCTCAGGGCCTTTTCGAGGATGCGCGCGCCCTCTTCCGCCTCCGTGACGTTCAGCGTGAGGGGCGGGGCGACGCGCAGCACGGCGGTGTTGTGGCCGCCACCCTTGCCGATCAGCAGGCCGCCCTCGCGCGCGGCTTCGAGTACGGCCGCCGCCGTCTCCGGCGCCGCCTCGTCGGTGCCGGGCTTGACCAGCTCGATGCCCGCCATCAGGCCCCGGCCGCGGACTTCGCGTACGCACGGCACGCCGGCGGTGATGGCGCGCAGCCGCTCCAGGAGGAGGCCGCCCACGCGGCGGGCGTTGTCCTGGAGATGGTGTTCCAGGAGGTAGTTGAGGTTGGCGAGGCCGGCCGCCATCGTGATGGGGCTGCCGCCGAAGGTGGAGATGGAGTTGGCGTCGAGGCAGTTCATGACGTCGGCGCGGGCGACGACGCCGCCGATGGACATGCCGTTGCCGATGCCCTTGGCGAAGGTGAGGATGTCCGGCGGGCCGTTCTGGGCGTGGGCCTGCCAGCCCCAGAAGTGTTCGCCCGTACGCCCCCACCCGGTCTGCACTTCGTCCGTGATCCACAGGATGCCGTGCCGGTCGAGGACTTCGCGGAACGCGGCGTACAGACCGTCGGGCGGGGAGGTGAACCCGCCCACGCCCTGCACGGGTTCGGCGATGAGCGCGGCGACCTGGCCGCCGGCCTGCCCCAGGACGTCTTCGAGGTCGGCGACGCACGCCTCGATGAACTGCGCGTCGGAGAGTTGCGCGTACGGTCCGCGGCTGCGGACGCCCCCGTGGACGTACAGCGTCTGGAGCGGGGACAAACTGGTCGGCGACCAGGAGCGGTTGCCGGTGATGGACACGGCGGAGAAGGACCGGCCGTGGTAGCTGTTGCGCATCGCCAGGATCTGGTTCGAGCGGCGGTACGTCGTGGCGAGGAGCAGCGCCGTGTCGTTGGCCTCGGTGCCGGAGGTGGTGAAGAAGACCCGCGCCTCGGGGATGCCGGAGAGGGTGGCGACGCGCTCGGCGAGCTCGACCATCGGGCGGTTGAGGTAGAGCGTCGAGGAGTGGATCAGGCGACCGGCCTGCTCACTGACGGCCTTGGCGACCTCGGGGAGCGCGTGGGCGGTCATGGTGGTGAGGATGCCGCCGAAGAAGTCGAGGTAGCGCTTGCCGTCGGCGTCGTATACGTACCGGCCCTCGCCGTGGGTGATCTCGATCGGCTGCCGGTAGTAGAGGGCGAGCCAGTCGGGCATGACGGACTGGTGGCGGCCGAGCAGGTTGTTCACGTGGTGGGTCACGGGTTCACCAGTCCTTCGTACGCGTCGGGCCGGCGGTCCCGGTAGAACGCCCACTGCTGACGTACTTGCTCGATGACGTCGAAGTCCAGGTCCCGGACGACGAGTTCCTCTTCCTTGTCGCTCGCCGTCTCGCCGACGAACTTGCCGCGCGGGTCGACGAAGTAGCTGGTGCCGTAGAAGTCGTTGTCGCCGTACTCCTCCTGGCCGACCCGGTTGATGGCGGCGACGTAGTACTCGTTGGCGACGGCCGCCGCGGGCTGCTCCAGCTGCCAGAGGTGGGCGGACAGGCCGCGGTGAGTGGCGGACGGGTTGTACACGATCTGTGCGCCGTTGAGGCCGAGTTGGCGCCAGCCTTCGGGGAAGTGGCGGTCGTAACAGATGTAGACCCCGACCTTGCCGACCGCCGTGTCGAAGACGGGCCAGCCCAGGTTTCCCGGCTTGAAGTAGAACTTCTCCCAGAAGCCCTTGACCTGGGGGATGTGGTGCTTGCGGTACTTGCCCAGGTAGCTGCCGTCGGCGTCGATCACGGCGGCGGTGTTGTAGTAGAAGCCGGACTGCTCGCGCTCGAAGACGGGGACGACGATGACCATGCCGGTCTCGCGGGCGAGGTCCTGCATACGGCGGACGGTCGGCCCGTCGGGGACGGACTCGGCCCACCGGTAGTGCTCGGCGTCCTGCACCTGGCAGAAGTACGGGGCGTTGAAGACCTCCTGGAACCCTATGATCTTCGCGCCTTGCCGGGCCGCCTCGCGGGCGTGCTCCTCATGCTTGGCGATCATGGATTCGGTGTCGCCTGTCCAGGTCGCCTGGACGAGTGCGGCGCGTACGACGTTGGCCATGACTTGTCTCCTTCAACGGGACGTCAGAGACCTTCTACGCCCGTAGATTCGGGACGTAGAGGGATGAACGTAAGCCCCGGCGGGGAGTGGGGCAAGACCATCGTCGTCAACCCGCAGAGTCGATCACGTTTCGCACCCGAGGGGGTGACACGGGGGCGTCGCGATGTTCACGCGACTCGCTGCGGGACTTGCTGCGGTTACGGCGCGGCGCCGGCCACGCGCAGGGCGTGGACCACGTCCCGGTACCGGCTCTGCGACACCTGTCGCGCGGCGTCGAGCAGCAGCGCGGACAGGCGGCGGGGGTCGGTGCGCGCGACCTGGGCGACGTCCTCGGGCGTGCGTACGCGGACGAACGCGTCGACCAGCGCCCGCACTTCGCGCTCGTGGCCACCCGAGTCGTCCAGGGCGAGCAGCGCGGCCGCGATCTCCGGGGCGGGGCGCGCGACGCCCTGCCGCAGGAGCTGCCGGCCGTCCTCACCCAGCCCCGCGCGGTCGAGCGCCGCGGCGACGGCGGCGACCCGGTCGGGCGGCAGTGAGGCCGCCTCCCACAGGAGGGTGGGCCAGTCGGCGCCGAGCCCAGCGCTGTGCAGGGCGCCGGCGAGCACGGGCAGCCGCGCGGCGGGCCACCCGGCGGCCTCGCAGAGCAGCACGTGCGCCTCGCCGGTACGCCCCTGGGCACGCAGCTGTACGAGCACGGCGACGGTGTCGGTGACGGCGCGGACGTCTCGGGCGACGGCGGCAGGATCCTCGGAGGTCGCGGACTTCGGCTCCTCCACCCCGGCGTAACGGGCTCCCCGGGGAGCGGCGGCCTGAGCGGGAGGCGCCGCGGGCATCGCGAAGTCGGCACTCCCGTCGTCATCGTCGAGCCCGGCGTAACGGGCCCCACGGGGGCGGCGCTTGGGCTCCCGGGCCCCCGGACGCGGCACATTCAGCCCCTCCGGCGTTTGAGGAGCGGGGTGGGGAAATGAACCCTCCGCCGGCGGCTCCGCGCGGAACCACGAGTCCGGGGCCGGGGGCCGCCCCCGGGACGGCCGGGGCAGCGCGTCCAGAGCCGACAGGCGCGCGCTGAGCTCCGCGCAGCGGGCCGTGGCCCGCTCGTGGTCGTCTCGCGCCCAGGCCAGCTCGACGTCGAGCCCCTGCCACTCGGAGCCGCCCGTCGAGACCCGCAGCCGCGCCGTCAGCTCCCGCTCGCGTTCGGCGGCGTACGCCTCCTCGCGCCGCATCGCCCCGAGCCGCTCCACCAGCGCCTCGCGCCCGCCCGCCCGCCGGTCGCGCGCGGCGGC
>NZ_JBEXNQ010000050.1:0-23599 GCF_040611155.1 Streptomyces sp. NPDC002994 | reverse complement strand
CTTGACCCGCCGCCCCGGCCCACCGCTAACGCTTGTACGGGGACGGCCCAAAGAAAAACGCCCTGCACGGGGGCTGGGGGATGGGCGCGGGTCGGTTCGGTGGCTTGCGGGTGTGTGGGTGGGGCGCAGGAGGCCTAGGGGGTGGCTCGGCCCCTGGCTCGGCGGGTGCGGGGACGGTCGTTGGTGCGGCATTCCCATTTCTGCGTCGCACGAGCGCCCACGCTGGTGGGATGGGACGAACCCAGCACATGACGCACAGGGGTGCACCTTTTGCCCCAGTGTGGCCCATGGGAGGGGTTTCGGTGTGCGTCATGTGCGGGGTTAGTTGCACGCCAGTGGTCAGGCGGCAGGCGTACGAGTGCCCCGCCGGGAATCCCGGCGGGGCACTCGTACGTGCTGTACGTGCTGTATGTGATTAGTCCTGCTGTGCGCCCGCAGGCAGCGTGCGCAGCTTCATGGGCGACGACGTGGTGCTGGTGCCGAAGCCGTAGTTCAGCATCTTGCCCGCGTCGTTGTAGCGCTCCGTGACGGTGCTGCTGTTCAGGACGACGCCGATCAGGGTCTTCGTACCGCGGGTGGCGGCGAACACCAGGCAGGGGCCGGCCGTCGAGCCGGTGCCGGTCTTGACGCCGATGGCGCCGCTGTAGGAGCCCAGCAGCTTGTTGGTGTTGTACCAGGTGTACGTGCGGGTGCCGCCGGTGCTCGTCGTCGCGGTGCTCTTGTACGACGGCGCCTTGACGACGGCGCGGAAGTTGGTGTTCTTCATGGCGTAGCGGGCGAGCTTCGCCAGGTCACGCGGGGTCGTGTAGTTGTTGCCGGTCGTCGTGATGCCGTCGAAGGAGTCGAACTTGGTGTTCGTCAGGCCGAGCGAGCTCGCCTTCGCGTTCATCTTGGAGATGAAGTTCGTCTTGCGTGCCGCGACGGTGGTGCCGGTGCCGAAGGCGTCGGCCAGGGCGTACGCCGCGTCGCAGCCGGAGGGCAGCATCGTCCCGTACAGCAGCTGACGGACGGTCACCTTGTCGCCGGTCTTCAGATCGGCGGTGCTCGCGCCCTGCGCGGTGACGTAGTCGCGGTAGGCCTGCTTGACGGTCACCTTGCGGTTGAGGTCCAGGTTGGTGGTGCTGAGCACCACGGCAGCCGTCATGATCTTCGTCGTGCTGGCCATCTGGCGCTTGGTGTCCGCGCCCTTGCTGTAGACCGTGGCGCCGGTCGCGTTGTTCAGCATGAACGCGCCCTTGGCGGTGATGGTGGGCGCGGTGGCGGCCTGCGCGGGCGCGGCCAGGGGCGAGACGGTCAGCAGTGCGCCCGTGGTGACGAGGACCGCGGCGGCTCTGCGGACGGCCGGGAGGCTGGTGATCAAAGAACGCTCCGAAGTTCGCGAATGCGGTGGAAGCGGACCACCTCGGATCGAGGGTCCCGACAAGAGACTCACGGGCAGGTCGAAAGGATGTACGCGCCTCGCTGTGATTTTCGTCCTGTGTGCAACGTCGGTTCATTGCTGCCGCGTCTGCCGCGTCTGCCGACCGTTCCGGGATGCGGACGCGGCTTTCTGTTGCACCTCTGTTGTATCTATGCTGTGCGCATGCCCACCGCGCCCCCGCTCCCCAAGCAGCCCCCCGCCGCCGAGCGCGTCTACGCCCACATCAAGAAGGGCGTACTCGACCGCCATTACGAAGGCGGCACCCTCCTCACCGAGGGCGACCTCGCCGACGCCGTCGGCGTGTCGAGGACGCCCGTGCGGGAGGCGCTGCTGCGGCTGGAGGTCGAGGGCCTCATCAAGCTCTATCCGAAGAAGGGCGCCCTCGTCCTCGCCGTCTCCGCCCAGGAGATCGCCGACGTCGTCGAAACCCGGCTGCTGGTGGAGGAGTTCGCGGTGCGGCGCGCCGTACCCGCGTCCGCTGCTCTCATCGCCCGGCTCGAAGAGCTGCTGGAGGAGCAGAAGCAGCGCGCCCTCGAAGGGGACCTCGCCGAAGTCGCCGTCAGCGACCGGTGTTTCCACGCCGAGATCGTCCGTAACGCCGGGAATCAGATCCTCTGCCGGCTGTACGACCAGCTCCGCGACCGCCAGCTGCGCATGGGCGTCACCATCATGGAGGCGCACCCGGACCGCATCGCCAAGAACATCACCGAGCACGCCGAAATGCTCGAAGCCATCAGGGCGGGGGATGTGGAAGCCGCCGCCCAGTGCGTACGCCGCCACGTCAGCCGGGTCAAGGTGCTCGTCCGGGGGGAGGACCGGTGAGGAGCCGTATAGCTCCGGTTGCTTCCCTGCCCGGCGATCCGCCCGGCGGCCGGCGCGCCGCCGCCGTCTGGGGCATCGGCGTCGGCGTCTACTTCGTCGCCGTCATCTTCCGTACGAGCCTGGGCGTGGCGGGGCTCGACGCCGCCGACCGGTTCGACGTCAACGCGTCCGCGCTGTCGACGTTCTCGATACTGCAGTTGCTGGTGTACGCGGGTATGCAGATACCCGTGGGGCTGCTCGTCGACCGGCTCGGGACGAAGAGAGTCCTGACGTTGGGGGTTGTCCTCTTCACCCTCGGGCAGCTCGGCTTCGCCCTCTCCCCCTCGTACGGCATGGCTCTCGCGGCCCGCGCCCTGCTCGGGTGCGGCGACGCGATGACGTTCATTGCCGTGCTTCGGCTCGGCGCCCGCTGGTTCCCCGCCCGCCGCGGGCCGCTGATCGCGCAGCTCGCCGGGTTGTGCGGAATGGCGGGCAACCTCGTCTCGACCCTCGTCATCGCGCGCATGCTGCACGGCATGGGCTGGACCGCCACCTTCGCGGGCAGCTCGCTCGCCGGGGTGCTCGTGCTCGTACTGCTGCTGCTGTTCCTGAAGGACCACCCCGAGGGGCACGAGCCGGCGCCCGCCCAGCACGCGGGTGCGGCGTACGTCCGCAAGCAGATCGCCGCCGCGTGGCGCGAGCCCGGGACGCGGCTCGGGATGTGGGTGCACTTCACGACGCAGTTCCCGGCGATGGTGTTCCTGCTGCTGTGGGGGATGCCGTTCCTGGTGGAGGCGCAGGGATTGTCGCGGGGGGCGGCGGGCGAGCTGCTGACGCTCGTCGTGCTGTCGAACATGGCGTTGGGGCTGGTGTACGGGCAGCTCATCGCACGCCACGGCGCCGCCCGCGCGCCGCTCGCCCTCGGCACCGTCGGAGCCACCGCCCTGCTGTGGGCGACGACCATCGCCTACCCGGGTGACCACGCCCCGATGTGGCTGCTGGTGGTGTTGTGCGTGGTGCTCGGTGGGTGCGGGCCGGCCTCGATGATCGGCTTCGATTTCGCGCGGCCGGCCAATCCGCCGGAGCGGCAGGGCACTGCCTCCGGCATCGTCAACATGGGCGGCTTCGTCGCCTCGATGACGACGCTGCTCGCGGTGGGCGTGCTGCTCGACGCGACCGGCGACAACTACCGGATCGCGTTCGCGTCGGTGTTCGTGCTGGAGACGTTCGGCGTCGTACAGATCCTGCGCCTGCGCAAGCGGACCGCCCGCCGGGAGCGGGACCACCTGGTCGCCAGCCGCGTCGAGGCGGTGCACGTCCCGGCGTGAGAAGGGCCGCCGGTCGCGGTTACGGCGTGACCGCGAAGTTGCGCAGGATCGCGTCCGCCAGGGCCTGGTCGCCCTCGACCTTGACGTGGTCGGCGACCGCTTCGTAGCGGACCCGGCCGCAGGCCAGGCGTACGTACGTCTCCCAGTCCAGGGCGATCGTCGCGAGCGGGCCGAGCGACGGCGTGCCGTCGACCGTGCCGCGGCCGTCGGCGTCCACGCGGACCGTGCGCATGAATTCGACCGGGCCGTGTACGTCGAAGACGACCGCGCAGTTGGCGGGCGCGCCCGCGTGCTTCGCGACGACCTTCGGCAGGCCGTGGACGAGGACGTCGCGGGCGACGAGCGCGCCGGGCGAGTCGAGGTTGCCGGGCCGGTTGAAGGTCGTACGCAGGTCCTGCTCGTGCACCCAGGTGTCGAACGCCCGCATACGCAGAGCGAGTTCGAGGGTCTGCTCGGCGCCGAGCGGGGCGCGGACCATGGTGTCGGGGGAGCGGGTCTCGTTGCGGAGCTGACGCTGGCGGCGGATGATCGTGTACTCGAGCTCCGAGGTCATCTCCGGCGCCGTGTGGTGGCGGCGTACGTCGACCTGCATCTCCATGTACCGGGCGAACTCCGAGGTCACGTGGTACAGATCGCGCGGCAGCGAGTGGATCGGCCGCGGGTCGCCGAGCATCTCGCACTCCATGCCGATGATGTGCGAGACGATGTCGCGCACCGACCAGCCGGGGCACGGCGTACGGCGGTTCCACTCCCCCTCGACGAGCGGCGTCACCAGCTCGGATATCGCGTCGATGGAGTGGGTCCAGGCTTCGGCGTATGTCTGGAGGCTGGGATGGACGGTCACGGGACCCCTCGTGCGGTTCACTTGCTGGCGGGCTGGGCTGACGTACGTGCCGGACTGCGTGGGAGGCTCGCACGCTAAGTTACGCTGCCCCGTGGCACCCTGGCAGTGCTTTGGTGTGACGATCGTAGGCCCGTGTTGACGGCTCGAGTGCCAGGACGGTGGTAGTGTGCGCGCCTCCCTCATCCAGATCGCAGTAGACCCGGACGAATCGGTCAATTCCCGTCGCCAGCGCGTCGCTTCACTTGTGCGCGAGCAGCGTGAGCGGCATGCGGTGGATCTTGTGGTTCTTCCCGAGCTGTGGCCCACAGGGGCCTTCGCCTACGAGTCCTTCGTGGAGGAGGCGGAGCCGCTGGAGGGTCCGACGTACGACGTGATGTCGAAGGCGGCGGCCGATTCCGGGGTGTGGCTGCACGCCGGGTCGATCGTCGAGCGTGACCCCGACGGGCCCCTCTACAACACCTCGCTGGTCTTCTCCCCCGACGGCGAGCTCGTCCGTACGTACCGGAAGATCCACCGCTTCGGCTTCGACAAGGGCGAGGCCGTGATGATGGGCGCGGGCGAGGAGGTGGTGACGGTGTCGGCCGCGGGGCTCACCTTCGGGCTCGGCACATGTTACGACCTGCGCTTCCCCGAACTCTTCCGCAGCCTCGTGGACGCCGGCGCGCAGGCCTTCGTCGTCCCGGCGGGCTGGCCCGCCAGGCGCCGCGAGCACTGGACGCTGCTGGCCCGCGCCCGCGCGGTCGAGAACCAGGCGTACGTCCTGGCCTGCGGCACCGCCGGCACGCACGCGGGGGTGGAGCAGGCGGGGCACAGCATCGTGGTGGACCCGTGGGGCGAGGTGCTGGCGGAGGCGGGCGTGGGGGAAGAGGTGCTCACGGCCGACCTGACTCCGGAGAAGGTCGCGTCGACGCGTGAGCAGTTCCCGGCCCTGAAGGACCGCCGACTGCGGTAGGGGGTCTACCTCCGTTACCCCTGTTACCCCTGGGCCCGCCGGCGGCGCATCATGAGGACGATGCCGCCGCCTGCGGCCGCCGCGGCGGCCGCCGCCGCGACGAGCGGCAGCGTTGAGCCGGAGCCGGTGGAGGCGAGGTTGCCTCCGGTCGCGGAGGACTCCCCCGTACCGCCGGTCGAGGTGGAGCCCGTACCACCGGTCGCGGAGGTACCCGTACCGCCCGTCGACGTCGATGACGACGACGCGTCCGAACCGCCCGTCGACGGGGAGCCCGAACCACCGGTGGATCCGGATCCGCCCGAGGACGCGCCGCCGGAACTGCTCGAACCGCCGGAACCGCCGGTGGCGGTGCCCGAGCCGCCGCCCGTCGTGGTGTCCGCGGAGTTCTCGAACACGATCTGTGCCGTGTCGTTCGCCGCGTTCTTGTCGAACGGCCACGGGGCTCCGACGAGCGACACCTTGCCCTTGGCGCCCGCCACGAACTTGTCGACCTTCGCGCGGAACTTGTAGGACCACCCGCCGTCCTCGGCGACCCAGTAGTCGGAGGGACCGCAGGTGTAGTGCAGCGGTTTGTCCGACGCGCAGGATCCTGGCGCGGACACCACTGTCGTACCGGCCGGGAACCGCACGTCGACCCGCCCCACGTTGGCCTCCCGCCGCACCCATGCCGGGCCGCCGTTGGCGAACTTCAAGTCGACGGCGACCGTCTCGCCGGCACGGGCGCGGACCCGGGGCGCCTCGACACCGAAGTCGGCCGTGTTCGCAACGCTCACCTGCATCGAGGTGCGGCTGTCGCGGTCGTTCACCTCGCCGGTGTAAGTCGAGTCCAGCTGCTCGACCAGTTTGAGCTCCGGCCCGGTGCCCGGCACCTGAGGGCCTTCCCAGTCGGAGTTGGAGGGGTTGTAGACGGAGAGCGCCACGCCGACCGTTTCGTAGAGGGCGTTGTTCAGGGCGTCCACCGTCAGCGGCTCCCCGAGCGCGTAATTCGTTCCGGCCTTCACCACTTGGTCGAACTTGCAGTGCACTCCGCTCCACGGCTCGCCCTCGTCAATTGAGGACACGTCGTAGTACAGGCAGTTGGAATACTTCGGGGCACTGCGCAGCCCGTGACTCATGGAGAGGGATACCCAGACCCCGTCGGAGGCCTCGGTGCCCCTGTTCGAGAGGGTGACCGGCACGTCAAAGCTGGTGCCCGGCTTCACTCCCGTGGGCTCGGTTATCCGCCAGACAGCCAGATCCGGCCCGGCCTCTTCGGCCAGGGCCGGCGTGCTGCCCAGCCCGAGCAGGGTGAAGACGCTGACCGCGCCGACGGTCCTGCGAAGTGTGCGACGGCCGGAACTGGTGTGGGGCATGTGGGTCCCTCGAATCACGGACGAACGGACGGCGGACTCCGGATGAACCGGGTCCGCTCATGAGACACGCGCGCGGATCGAAGGGTTGTACGGCAGACGGTCAGTCGTCCCCCCGTTCCTTCTCCGCCATCCGGATCACGCATACCGCCACCGCGATCAGCAGCGCCGCGTCGGCGTCGTCCCGTACGACATCCACCGCGTACGTGTCGCGCATCCGGAACCACTTCCGCGAGATGCGGGCCAGCGGCTCGCCGTCGTGCTCGACCGAGAACTCCCGGTTGAGCACGCGGCCGCTGACGTCCAGCTCGGTCCCCTCGGCCAGGGCGACGCGGTAGTGGTTGCGCAGCAGCGACAGCCGCTTCTTGCGTACGGTCGCGAGCGTCTGATCGTCCCGCTCGATGGTCATCGCGTCCCGGATGCTGAGCATCTTCGCGCGCAGCGTGATCAGCACCCGGCCGGCCGGATCCTTGATCTCCAGGGTGTCGCGCAGCCGCAGCGCCTTCCCGTCGACGAGAAACGCGTGGCGCCCGTTCTCGTCCTCGATCCAGTAGTCGTCGCCGATGCCGAAGATCTTGTCGCGTACCAGATATTTCATGGCGGAATGCCTACCCCGTGCATGAGGTTGGATGGAGGTATGTCTTCACGTGCACGCGTTCGGGCCCCCGAGCTCATCGGCAAGGGCGGCTGGCTCAATACAGGCGACCGGCAGTACTCCCTCTCCGACCTGCGAGGACGCATCGTCATCCTCGATTTTTGGACCTTTTGCTGCGTTAACTGCCTGCATGTCCTGGATGAGCTGCGGGAGCTGGAGGAGAAGCACCGCGACACGGTGGTGATCATCGGCGTCCACTCGCCGAAGTTCGTGCACGAGGCCGAGCACCAGGCCGTCGTCGACGCCGTCGAGCGGTACGGGGTGCATCACCCCGTCCTCGACGACCCCGAGCTCGCCACGTGGAAGCAGTACGCCGTACGGGCCTGGCCGACGCTGGTCGTCATCGACCCCGAGGGGTACGTCGTCGCGCAGCACGCCGGCGAGGGGCACGCGCACGCCATCGCAAAGCTCGTCGAGGAGCTGGAGGCCACTCACGGCGCGAAGGGGACGCTGCGGCGCGGGGACGGGCCGTACGTCGCGCCGGAACCCGTCGCTACCGATCTGCGCTTCCCGGGCAAGGCGCTGCTGCTGCCCGGCACGGGGAATTTCCTGGTCTCGGACACCACTCGGCATCAGCTCGTCGAGCTGGAGGCGGATGGCGAGAGCGTCGTACGGCGCATCGGCGGGGACGGGGAGTTCAAGGAGCCGCAGGGGCTGGCGCTGCTGCCGGACGGGCGGGTCGTCGTGGCCGACACGGTCAACCATCAGCTGCGTACGTACGACCCGGCCACCGGCGCGATCGAGGTCGTCGCCGGTACCGGAAAGCAGTGGTGGCAGGGGTCACCGACCGCCGGGCCCGCCCGCGAGGTCGATCTGTCCTCGCCGTGGGACGTGGCGTGGTGGCAGGGCAAGGTGTGGATCGCCATGGCCGGCGTACACCAGCTGTGGACGTACGACCCCGAGGCGGGGACCGTGCAGGTCGCGGCCGGGACGACCAACGAGGGGCTCGTCGACGGGCCGGCCGCCGAGGCGTGGTTCGCCCAGCCGTCGGGGCTTGCGGCGGCCGGCGACCGGCTGTGGGTCGCGGACTCGGAGACGAGTGCGCTGCGGTACGTCGATGCCGACCTCGTCGTGCACACCGCCGTCGGGACCGGGCTCTTCGACTTCGGGCACCGGGACGGCGCGGCGGGGCAGGCGCTGCTCCAGCATCCGCTCGGGGTGACCGCGCTGCCCGACGGGTCGGTCGCGATCAGCGACACGTACAACCACGCGCTGCGGCGCTACGACCCGGCGAGTGGTGAAGTGACTACTCTGGCGACGGATTTGAGGGAGCCCAGCGACGCGGTGCTCGTCGGTGACGACATCGTCGTCGTCGAGTCCGCCCGCCACCGGCTGACGCGGCTGCGGCTGCCCGACGAGGCGGTACGGGTGGAGGCCGTCGCACACCGGACGCAGCGGGCGGCGACCGAAGTGGCGCCGGAGAAGCTCCGGTTGGACGTCGTCTTCCAGGCGCCGAGCGGGCAGAAGCTGGACACGCGGTACGGGCCTTCTACGCGGCTGCTGGTGTCCTCTACGCCGCCGGAGCTGCTGGCTGCGGGCGAGGGGGCGGGGACGGATCTCAGCCGCGAGCTGGAGCTGAACCCTGGGATTGTCGAGGGTGTGCTGCACGTGTCGGCGATGGCCGCCTCGTGCGACGACGACCCGGCGAACGAATACCCGGCGTGCCATGTCCACCAGCAGGACTGGGGTGTGCCGGTCCGCGTGACGGCGGGGGGAGCGCCCCGGCTGCCGCTGGTGTTGGCGGGCATGGATTCCTGAGGGCGCCGGGCGCCGGGCGGGGTGCGCGGTGCGCGGCGGTGCAGTGGCCCTCTCTTGCGGGGGCGTTGGGGGCGGTGCCGCGACGGGGCGTCTCCTCGGGCGTCGAACGTTCGGGTACTCGTTTTTGTATTCGGGCTCGTTGCGTTCGACGCCCTGCGGGGAGCGCCCCGACACGTCCCCTCCTGGCACCGTGCTTGCGATACCGGCGCCGGGCGGGCGAAATTCAGCCCGTCCGGCGTTTGAGGACACGCCCGTCGGGCGTCCGGGGGTTTGCCCCCACCACGCGGCGGAGCCGCGAAATGTCACAGCGG
The DNA here is from genome assembly GCF_040611155.1 of Streptomyces sp. NPDC002994. Lineage (NCBI taxonomy): Bacteria > Bacillati > Actinomycetota > Actinomycetes > Kitasatosporales > Streptomycetaceae > Streptomyces > Streptomyces sp. NPDC002994. Next base: position 14,181 of record NZ_JBEXNQ010000050.1, on the reverse strand, counting down.
GAAGCGGGGGCGTGCTTTGCGAGCCGGTCGGCTCAGGGGGTGTGGTGGTGCCGGTCGTCGTCGACCACGGTGGTGGTCGGGGGCACGACCATGCGGCGGCGCCTGGCGACGCTGGCGTAGACCGCCACCCCGATGATGCCGACGAGCATCATGATGATCCCGACGAGGTCGAGGTTGACGCTTTCCATCTCCCAGTCGGTGGCGAAGGCGAGTATCGCCCCGCCCGCGATGAGGAGTATGAATCCTCCCAGTCCCATGACTTCCGCCTCCCTGTCGGCCCGGCTGGTCCGGGCCGGTGTACGCACTTCGCGTACCCGGCCCTTCAACAGACAAGCCTGCGAGTCGGGTTCAGCCTTCGAGGAATGCCGTCATCGCGTTAGCGAGGAGGTACGGGTCGTCCGCTCCGCACAGCTCACGCGCACTGTGCATGGAGAGGATCGCCACGCCGATGTCGACGGTCTGGATGCCGTGCCGGGCGGAGGTGATCGGGCCGATCGTCGTGCCGCACGGCATCGAGTTGTTCGACACGAAGAACTGGAGCGGCACCTGCGCCTTCTCGCACGCCGCCGCGAACACCGCCTGGCCGCTGCCGTCCGTCGCGTACCGCATGTTCACGTTGACCTTGAGGATCGGTCCGCCGTTGGCGCGCGGGTGGTGCGTCGGGTCGTGGCGCTCGGAGTAGTTGGGGTGCACCGCGTGGCCGGTGTCGGACGAGAGGCAGATCGTGCCGGCGAAGGCGCGCGCCTTGTCGTCGTAACTGCCGCCGCGTGCGAAGACCGAGCGCTCCAGTACGTTGCCGAGGAGCGGGCCGTCCGCGCCGGTGTCGGACTGTGAACCGTTCTCCTCGTGGTCGAAGCCGGCGAGGACGGGGATGTACGGGAGGGGGCCGTCCGCAGTGCTGACGGCCGTCAGCGCGGCGACTCCCGCGTGTACGGAGATCAGGTTGTCCATGCGGGGACCGGCGACCAGCTCGCGGTCGCGCCCCAGGTAGGCCGGTTGGTCGATGCTGTGAGCCATCAGGTCCCAGCCGGCGACCTCGCCCTCGGTGAGGCCTTCCTCTTCCTCCAGGAAGCGGATCAGGTCACCCTCGTGTACGTCGCCGAGGCCCCAGATCGGCTGCATGTGCCGCTGCTTGTCGAGCTTGAGGCCCTCGGTGTTCGCCGACCGGTCCAGGTGTACGGCCAGCTGCGGTACACGCAGCAGCGCCCGGTCGATGTTGACCAGGCGGTGCGAGCCGTCGCGCAGTGTGAGGCGACCCGCGATGCCCAGGTCGCGGTCGAGCCAGGTGTTGAGGAGCGTCCCGCCGTAGATCTCGACGGCGATCTGCCGCCAGCCCGCCGCGCCCATGTCGGGCAGCGGCTTCACGTGCAGGTGCGGGGAGTCGGTGTGGCCGCCGATGATCCGGAACGGCGTGCTCGCCTCCGCGCCCTCCGGCACGTACCAGGCGATGATCGCCCCACCGCGCAGCACGTACTTGCCGCCGGACGTCGCGTCCCAGGCCTCGGTCTCCGCTACCTGCCGGAAGCCTGCCTTGTCCAGCCGCTCGGCGGCGTTGGCCACCGCGTGGTACGGCGTCGGGCAGGCCGCCAGGAAGGACATCAGGTCGTCGGTGTGGCCGCGGTCGAAGCGGGCGGGTGCGCTCATGGGGTTCACCATAACCAGGGTTAACTACGGGCCGTGCAGACTGCCTCGGAGCCCGTTCGTCAGAGGCCGGGAGGTCGCTCGAAGCGCCGCTGTATCGTCCGGCGCTCGCCGCGGCGCACCTGCGGCAGCATCTGCGGGGCGCCGGGCGGACGCTGCTGCTGACGGCGGCGTCCCACGCAGAACAGGCAGCCCTCGCCGGGCGGCGCGGTCGGGTCGATGGGTGAGCCGGGGTGCTCGGAGCAGCCCGACGCGTTGCGCGGCCGGGAGAGCTCGCGGGCGACGATGAAGGCGCGGTGCAGGGTGTCCGCGAGGTCCACGAACTCCTCGCCGGGGGAGGAGACGGTGACGGCGAAGGCACGGTCGTTGACTCGCTGGACGTACCCCTTGAGTGCGTCCAGCGTGTACGGCGGATCCGGCACGGGGTAGCCGAGGCGGCGCTGCTCGGCCGGGGCGGGGACGCTGCGCTCGCCGCGGCGGCGGCGGTCGTTGCAGAGCAGGCAGCGGCCCCAGCCGTTGGGGGCCTCGGGGTCGATGGCGCCGTTGGGGTGCAGGTCACAGCCGGTGTAGCTCTTGACGGGGGCGAGGTCGGCGGCCGTCTTGAAGGCTACGTACAGGGTGTCCGCGATCGGTTCGTACTCCAGGGGATGGGAGCCGTCGTACAGGTCGCCGATCTGGTCGCCCACCGAGCCGAGCTTTCCGCGCAGCTCACTGAGCGCGTACGGCCGGCCGGCCGGGACGGAATAGCCACCCCTGCGGGGTTCCATGGAACTCATGTCGACAAGAGTCGCACGGGCCACTGACAACGGGCCGGGCACTCAGTGCCCGGCCCGTCACCAGAGGGTTTCGCAGTGGACTAGAAGGCCGCTTCGTCCAGCTCCATCAGGGACTGGTCGACGGACTCGGCCAGGGCGCGCTCGACACCGACGCCCGGCAGGACGTTCGCGGCGAAGAACTTCGCCGCCGCGATCTTGCCGGTGTAGAAGGGCACGTCCTTCGGGGACGCGTTCGGCAGCTTCTCGGCGGCCACGGCCGCGCCCTTGAGCAGCAGGTAGCCGACGACTACGTCACCGGAGGCCATCAGCAGGCGGGTGGTGTTCAGGCCGACCTTGTAGATCGACTTGACGTCCTGCTCGGTGGCGGCGAGGTCGGTGAGCATCGCGCCGACGATCGCCTCCAGATCCACGGCCGCCTTGGCGAGCGTTTCGCGGGCCGCGGCGAACTCGTCGCCACCGGTGCCGACCGCGATGAACTTCTTGATGTCCTCGGCCAGCGAGTTCAGCGCCGCGCCCTGGTTACGGACGATCTTGCGGAAGAAGAAGTCCTGGCCCTGGATCGCGGTCGTACCCTCGTACAGGGTGTCGATCTTCGCGTCACGGATGTACTGCTCGATCGGGTACTCCTGGAGGTACCCGGAGCCGCCGAACGTCTGGAGCGACTGCGCGAGCTGCTCGTACGACTTCTCGGAGCCGTAGCCCTTCACGATCGGCAGGAGCAGGTCGTTCATGGCGACGAGCGAGGAGGTGTCCTCGCCCGCGGCCTCCTTGGCCGCGATCTCGTCCTGGACGGACGCGGTGTGCAGGACCAGGGCGCGCATGCCCTCGGCGTACGCCTTCTGCGTCATGAGCGCGCGGCGGACGTCGGGGTGGTGCGTGATGGTGACCTTGGGCGCGGTCTTGTCCATGAAGTTGGCGAGGTCCGGGCCCTGGACGCGCTCCTTGGCGTACTCGAGGGCGTTGAGGTAGCCCGTCGAGAGCGTCGCGATCGCCTTCGTGCCGACCATCATCCGGGCGAACTCGATGATCATGAACATCTGGCGGATGCCGTCGTGCTTGTCACCGATCAGCCAGCCCTTGGCGGGGTGCTGGTCGCCGAAGGTCATCTCGCACGTGTTGGACGCCTTCAGGCCCATCTTGTGCTCGACGTTCGTGGCGTACGCGCCGTTGCGGGCGCCCAGCTCGCCGGTCTCCCAGTCGAACTCGTACTTCGGTACGAGGAAGAGGGAGAGGCCCTTGGTGCCGGGGCCGTGGCCCTCGGGGCGGGCGAGGACGTAGTGGAGGATGTTCTCCGACATGTCGTGCTCGCCGGACGTGATGAAGCGCTTCACGCCCTCGATGTGCCAGGAGCCGTCGGCCTGCTGGATCGCCTTCGTGCGGCCCGCGCCGACGTCCGAACCGGCGTCCGGCTCGGTCAGGACCATCGTCGAGCCCCACTGCTTGTCGACGGCGATCTTCGCGATCTTCTTCTGGGCCTCGTTGCCCTCCTCGAAGAGCACGCCGGCGAACGCCGGGCCCGAGGAGTACATCCAGACGGCGGGGTTCGCGCCGAGCAGCAGCTCCGCGTACGCCCAGATCAGCGAGCGGGGGGAGGTGGTGCCGCCGATCTCCTCGGGGAGGCCGAGACGCCAGTACTCGCTGTCCATGAAGGCCTGGTAGCTCTTCTTGAAGGACGCCGGTACGGGCGCGGTGTTGGTGGCCGGGTCGAAGACCGGCGGGTTGCGGTCGGCGTCCTCGAACGAGGCGGCGAGGTCGTTCTCCGCGAGGCGGGCGATCTCGTCCAGGATGCTCTTGGCGGTCTCGACGTCCATCTCCGCGAACGGGCCGGTGCCGTACAGCTTGTCGCGGCCGAGTACCTCGAAGAGGTTGAACTCGATGTCGCGGAGGTTCGACTTGTAGTGACCCATGGCAACGGCTCCGTTAAGGATCGGGAGGCAGGTTCCTCGTACATCTACTACTGGTAAGTAGTTACGATGATGCTACCCGTCGGTAATAAGGCGCAACCCCTTCCGGTGATGTGTGACTGAGTACGCTTGCGCGCATGTACGGCTACGACCAGAACCAGGGTGGACAGCAGCAGCAGTACGCGCCGCCGCAGCCTCCGCCCCAGGGCGGCTACGGGGAGCAGCCGCTCTACCCGGAGCCGTCGCCGCCTTCGCTCGCCGACGGGGTGCGCGCCTTCACCACCGGGACGCTGTCCGTCGAGGACTTCCAGCAGATCTTCGCCACGTCGAAGGTCTACTGCCCGCGCGGCGACAACCCGGGCTTCCTCGCGCTGCACAACACCCAGCAGCCGGTGATCCCGATGTTCACCTCGCTCAAGGAACTGCGTAAGTACGCGGGCAAGGAGTCCAAGTACTTCGTGATCACCGGGGCGGAGGTGATCGATCTGCTGCCGACCGGGTACGGCTTCGTCCTCGACATGGAGGGTGAGCACCGGATGGTCTTCGACGCCAAGGCGGTGGAGCAGATGGTCGACTTCGCGATGCGGCGGATGTACGGCTAGACGTGTCGGTGCACGACCTGGCGCCCGGGGGGAATTCCTCCCGGGCGCTTCTCGTTGCCACTGGCAGGAAGTTCTACGTTCAACTAAAGTGGACGTACAAGGAGGCCCGCCATGCCCGCAGTAACCGTTGAGAACCCGCTGACCCTGCCGAAGGTCGCCGCCCCGCGCGACGCCGTAGCGCGCCCCGTGCTGGCCGTCACGACCGCACCGGGCGGTCTCGAGGGCGAGGGCTTCCCGGTACGCCGCGCCTTCGCCGGCATCAACTACACGTACCTCGACCCGTTCATCATGATGGACCAGATGGGTGAGGTGGAGTACGCCCCCGGGGAGCCCAAGGGCACCCCCTGGCACCCCCACCGCGGCTTCGAGACGGTCACGTACCTGATCGACGGCACCTTCGTCCACCAGGACAGCAACGGGGGCGGCGGCAGCATCCAGAACGGCGACACCCAGTGGATGACCGCCGGGTCCGGCATCCTCCACATCGAGGCGCCGCCGGAGGCGCTGGTCGTGTCGGGCGGCCTGTTCCACGGCCTTCAGCTGTGGGTCAACCTGCCGGCCTCCGACAAGATGATGGCCCCCCGCTACCAGGACATCCGTGGCGGCCAGGTGCAGCTCCTGACATCCCCCGACGGCGGCGCGCTGCTGCGCGTCATCGCGGGCAAGCTGGACGGCCACGAGGGCCCCGGCATCACCCACACCCCGATCACGATGATCCACGCGACCCTGCGCCCGGGAGCCGAGATCACGCTGCCCTGGCGTGCGGACTTCAACGGTCTGGCGTACGTCCTGGCCGGGCGCGGCGCCGTCGGCGTGGACCGCCGTCCCGTCCACAAGGGCCAGACCGCGGTCTTCGGCGACGGCGGCTCGCTGACCGTACGCGCGGACGAGCACCAGGACTCCAACACCCCGGACCTGGAGGTCGTCCTCCTCGGCGGGCAGCCGATCCGGGAGCCGATGGCTCACTACGGGCCGTTCGTGATGAACACCCAGGAAGAGCTGAAGCTCGCCTTCGAAGACTTCCAGCGCGGCCGTCTCGGCACCATCCCGGCCGTCCACGGCATGGGCGAGTAGCAGAAGAGAAGTCCCGTACGCAACGCCCGGGTGACGAATCGTCACCCGGGCGGCCCCGTCGGGCGGGCCGCCCCGCGCCGTCCATGATCCGCTGGGGCCGTGCACCCGACCCAGCCGCTCCTTCCCGAGCCCGCACGACGGGTCGCCGCCTGGTGTGTCGTCGCCCTGCTCGTCACCGGCGTCGCGGCGGTCGGGATCTGGCTGTGCGTCACCTTCAAGACCGCGGTCACCCCGGTCCTGCTCGCCATCCTCGGGACGGCGCTGCTCGGGCCCCTGCACCGGCGGCTCATCAAGATGCGGCTGAACCGGTCGCTCGCCGCCATGCTGACCTGCGTCGCGGTCGTCGCCGTCGTCGGCGGGGCCGCGTACATCGTCGCCAGCGCGCTCGTCGAGACCGGCGACCAGATCCTCGAATCGCTCCGGCAGGCCGCGAAGGACCTGGCCGAGCACCTCGGCGCGGCCGGTACCTCCCTGGACGACATGGCCAAGAACGCCAGGGAGCTCCTCGGCAAGTTCGGCGGGACCGCGGCCACCGGGCTGATCACCGGGCTCAGCGTCGTCGGCGAGGTGATCGCGATGGCGGTCCTGGCCCTGCTGCTGATCTTCTTCTTCCTCCGCGACTCGGACAAGGCCGCCGGCACCCTGAAGTCGCTCGCACCCGGCTCGACCGGCGACACCGTCGAAGCGATGGGCCGCCGCGCCTTCGAGGCCGTCGAGGGCTTCATGCGCGGTACGACGTTCATCGCGCTGATCGACGCCATCCTCATCACCGTCGGGCTGCTGGTCCTGCGCGTGCCCGGCGCGGTCGGCCTGGGCGCGCTGGTCTTCGTCGGCGCGTACATCCCCTACCTCGGCGCCTTCATCTCCGGCGCGGTCGCGGTGCTCGTCGCGCTCGCCGACCGGGGGTTCGCGATCGCGCTGTGGGCGTTCGGGGTCGTACTCGCCGTACAGGTGATCGAGGGGCACGTCCTCCAGCCCGTGATCCAGAGCCGGACCGTGCAGATGCACCCGGCCGTGGTGATGCTGGCGATCACCGCCGGGGCATCCGTCGCGGGCATCCTCGGAATGCTGCTCGCCGTGCCGCTGACGGCGGCCGTCTTCGGGGTGATCGGAGAGCTGCGCCGGCATTACGAGCAGGGCCCTGAGGGGCCCTGAGAGGGCCGCTCACACGGCCTGCCGCGTCACATGGCCTGGGGCGGAACAGCGCCGTCCGGCCCCGGCTCGAACCCCGCGAGCATCTGCTCCAGCGCCAGCTGGTCGGGACCGACGAACGGATCGGAACCGGGCGCCTCCGCGATCGTGTCGAGCATCTGCGGGGCGAGACCCACGGCCGGCGGCAGGTGGGTGCTCAGGACGGTCTTGGGGTCCATGGCCCGCAGCGGCTCGACGGTGGCGAGGTACTTGTCCGTGTCGACGGCGTGGACCCACGGGCTGTCCACAGTGGCCCACAGCAGCTGGGCGGCGCGCAGATCCTCGGCGGGGAGCGCGCGGGCCTCGCCGCCGATGGCGACCTCCGCGCTGGGCATGGTGGCGCCGAAGCAGTCGGAGCTGAAGCAGGTCTGCGTACGGTCGTCGTAGAAGCCGACGGTGGCCGGGTTGTCGAACAGCGGCGGCCGGAAAGCCCTGAGCATGCGGCCGCCTCCGACGTCCAGCGCCTGGCCCGGGTTGACCAGACGGACGCGGTCCAGCGGCAGGGGGCGCTCGGTGGACATGATTCCGGCGCCGATGAACGTGGTCACGACGCGCGCCTGCGGAGCGGCGACGAGCAGGTCGAACAGGCCCCCCGTGTGGTCGCGGTCGGGGTGGGTGAGCCATATCCAGCGCACGTCGGCGGGGTCCATGACGGAGCCGAGCGACGCGAGGAAACTCCGGTCGGGGAGGCTGAGGCCCGTATCGACGACGACCGGCTCGTCGGCGAACAGAACAAAGGCGTTGACCGTGAGGAAGCCGATGCCCGGCACCTCCAGACAGTCCGCCAGGACGGTGGTTTCGTTTCCGATCCTCTGCTCAATGCTCATGGCGGGTCTCCGTGGTCCCCCGGCGACAGAAACGGGCGATCGATATCGCCCATTCTTCTCCTGTACGGCCGGGACGGCGCCCCGGCCAGGAGAAGGCCTACAGGGCGGCCTTCTCGCCGTCCCCGTCGCTGTTCCCGTCCCCGTCCTCGTCCCCGTCGCCGTCCTCGTACAGCTCGAACCAGATCGACTTGCCATCGCCCCTCGGGTCCACGCCCCAAGCGTCCGCGAGCATCTCCATCAGGATGAGCCCGCGCCCGCTGGACGCCATCTCCCCCGGGCGCCGCTTGTGCGGCAGTTCGTCGCTGGGGTCCGTCACCTCGACCCTCAGCCGCCGTACGCCCGGATCGCCCGTCGCCTCCGCCACCAGCAGCGCGTCGCCGTCCGTGTGCACCAGCACGTTGGTGACCATCTCCGAGACCATCAGCACGGCCGCGTCGAGCTGTTCCCCGTTCGCCCAGTCGTGCAGCAGGTCCCGGAGCTGCTGCCGGGCGGTGGCGATACGTTCCGGCTCGGCCTGGGCCACGGCCATCGCCGTACGCCGCACCGGGGCCATCGTCACCGTCGAGCCGGGGCCGCAGCCGCACCCTGCGCCCTCGCGGCACAGCAGCAGTACGGCGATGTCGTCCTCGCGGCGGTCCACGAGCGGGCCCGTGGTGTGGTGCGAGGAGGGGCCGTGCACGCCCGATACGAGCGCGTCGGCGAGCTTTTCCAGGCTGTCGCCGGTGTGCTCCTCCATGATCCTGCGGAGCCTGGCCCAGCCGGTGTCCAGGTCGTGGCCGCCGGTCTCGATGAGGCCGTCCGTACAGATCATGATCGTCTCGCCCGGTTCGAGGACGAGCCGGGTCGTCGGATAGTCGGTGTCCGGCACGATGCCCAGCGGCAGGCCGCCCGCCGTCGGCCGGACGAGCACCGTCCCGTCGCTGAGGCGGACGGCCGGTTCGGGGTGGCCCGCGCGGGCTATGTCGAGGAGCCCGGTGGCGGGGTCCACCTCGATATAGAGGCAGGTCGCGAAGCGCGGGCTGGAGTAGTCGCCGGGGTCGTAAGTGTCCGTGATGCCGTGCAGGAAGCGGGACGCGCGGGAGAGGACCGCGTCCGGCCGGTGGCCCTCGGAGGCGTACGCGCGCAGGGCGATCCGCAGCTGGCCCATCAAGCCGGCCGCCCGTACGTCATGCCCTTGTACGTCCCCGATGACCAGGGCTATTCGTCCGCTGGGCAGCGGAATCATGTCGTACCAGTCGCCGCCGACCTGGAGCCCGCCGCCGGTCGGCACATACCGCGCGGCCACCGTCATGCCGGGGATCTCCGGCCCCAGCGTCGGCATCATCGACCGCTGGAGGCCCAGCGACAGCTCGCGCTCGTTCTCGGCCACCGAGGCCCGCTCCAGCGCCTGCGCGAGCATCCTGGCGACCGTCGCCAGCACGGAGCGCTCGTCGGGGGTGAACGCCACGGGGTGCGCGAAGCCCGCCATCCAGGCGCCCATGGTGCGGCCGGCCACCGTCAGCGGCAGGAACGCCCAGGAGCGGGGCTCGTCGCTGGCGGCGAGGGGGCGGCCGGCGGGGTAGCGGCGGCTGTACTCCTCGGGGGAGGTCAGATAGATGGCCCGCCCGGTCCGTACGACCTCCGGGGCGGGATGGTCCGTACCCAGCAGCATGTCGGCGAACGGAAGCGCATCCTCGGGGCCGTACCCGTGGTGGCCCAGGACCGTGATCCGCCCGCCCGACGAACCGAAGACGGCGAGACTGTCCGGCGAGAACCCCGGCATGGACAGCGACGCGGCGACCCGCAGCACCTCCGCCGTGGACCGCGCCTCCGCCAGCCCGCGGCCCGCGTCCAGCAGGAACGCCTCGCGGGAGCGGCGCCAGTCGCCGGTGACGGGGGTGTGGGCGGCGTCGCCCGGCCGTGGCTCGGCGACCTCCTGGAGCGTGCCGAAGAGCTGGTAATCGTTGCCGTTGACCACCGGCTTGGAGCGGCTGCGTACGGTCCTGAGCAGCCGTCCTTCCACATCCATGACCCGGAGCCGGGCCTCGGCGAGGGTGCCTTCGGTGACCGCGAGGTTCACGACCCCGTTGATCTCGTTCCAGTCGACGGGATGAAAGCGCGAGCGTATGGCCGCCTCGGTGAGCGTCACGGGTTCGGCGGGCAGGCCGAGGAGCCGGGCGGCCTCCGCATCGAGCGTGATCACCTCGGATGCGTTGTCCCAGCGCCACAGGCCGGTCGCGATGGCGGCCAGGATGTCCTCGGTACGCATTGCTTCATCTTTACAGGTCCCGGCCGGAACGGCTGTGCGAGTGCCCCTGCGACCTCTCCCGTACGGCAAAGAGAAACGGCAAATTAAAGGGGATGCGCCGGGCGGTAACCTTGAGTGCTCCGACAACCCCGAATCCCGAAGGCTGGATGAACGACGATGCATCGGTACAGGTCCCACACCTGCGGCGAGCTCCGCGCCTCTGACGTCGACACCGACGTCCGGCTGAGCGGCTGGCTGCACAATCGTCGAGACCTGGGCGGCATCCTCTTCATCGATCTGCGCGATCACTACGGCATCACGCAGCTCGTCGCCCGCCCCGGCACCCCCGCGTACGACGCGCTCGACAAGCTCAACAAGGAGTCGGTCGTCCGCGTCGACGGCCGGGTCGTCTCGCGCGGTGCCGACAACATCAACCCGGACCTGCCCACCGGTGAGGTCGAGGTCGAGGTCGCGGAGGTCGAGCTGCTGGGTGCGTCGCAGCAGCTGCCGTTCCAGATCAACACGGACGACGGGGTGGGCGAGGAGCGTCGCCTCGAGTACCGCTTCCTCGACCTGCGCCGCGAGCGCATGCACCGCAACATCATGCTGCGTACGGCCGTCATCTCGGCCATCCGTCACAAGATGACGGCGCTCGGCTTCAACGAGATGGCGACCCCGATCCTGACGGCGACTTCCCCCGAGGGCGCCCGCGACTTCGTAGTCCCGTCCCGCCTGAACCCCGGCAAGTTCTACGCGCTCCCGCAGGCGCCGCAGCAGTTCAAGCAGCTGCTGATGATCTCGGGCTTCGACCGCTACTTCCAGATCGCGCCGTGCTTCCGCGACGAGGACGCCCGCGCGGACCGCTCGCCGGGTGAGTTCTACCAGCTCGACGTGGAGATGAGCTTCGTCGAGCAGGAGGACGTCTTCCAGCCGATCGAGAAGCTGATGACCGAGCTCTTCGAGGAGTTCGGCAACGGCCGTCACGTCACGTCACCCTTCCCGCGGATCCCGTTCCGCGAGGCGATGCTGAAGTACGGCAACGACAAGCCCGACCTGCGCGCCCAGCTGGAGCTCGTCGACATCTCGGACGTCTTCGCGGGCTCGGAGTTCAAGGCCTTCGCCGGCAAGCACGTCCGCGCGCTGCCGGTGCCGGACACGGCGGGCCAGTCGCGGAAGTTCTTCGACGGTCTCGGCGACTACGCCGTCGAGCACGGCGCGAAGGGCCTGGCCTGGGTGCGTGTGGCCGAGGACGGTTCGCTGACGGGCCCGATCGCCAAGTTCCTCACCGAGGAGAACATCAAGGTCCTCACCGAGCGCCTGTCGCTGGCCCCCGGCCACGCGGTCTTCTTCGGCGCCGGCGAGTTCGACGAGGTCTCGAAGATCATGTCGGCGGTCCGCGTCGAGGCGGCCAAGCGCGCCGGCCACTTCGAGGAGGGCGTCTTCCGGTTCTGCTGGATCGTCGACTTCCCGATGTACGAGAAGGACGAGCTGACGGGGAAGATCGACTTCTCCCACAACCCCTTCTCGATGCCGCAGGGCGGCCTCGAGGCCCTGGAGACCCAGGACCCGCTGGACATCCTGGGCTGGCAGTACGACATCGTCTGCAACGGCGTGGAGCTGTCCTCCGGCGCGATCCGGAACCACGAGCCCGAGATCATGTTCAAGGCGTTCGAGATCGCGGGTTACGACAAGGAGACCGTCGAGCGCGAGTTCGCCGGCATGCTCCGCGCCTTCGAGTTCGGCGCCCCGCCGCACGGCGGCATCGCCCCGGGCATCGACCGCATCGTGATGCTGCTGGCCGACGAGCCGAACATCCGCGAGACGATCGCCTTCCCGCTCAACGGCAACGCGCAGGACCTGATGATGGGCGCGCCGACGACGCTGGACGAGGCCCGCCTGCGGGAGCTGAACATTCAGCTGCGGAAGCCGGTTTCTGACAAGTAGTGCGGTTGAGTCACGAAGCGTTACGAAGGAGGGGCTGGGAACCGATCGGTTCCCAGCCCCTCCTTCGTGTCGTTCCCTTCGTGTCGTTCTTCGTTCGGGTTGCCGGCGTGCCGTGGGCAACCCGATCTGTCCCCCGGCGCGTTGAACGGTCGTGAAGGACCGACGAACAGGACCGGGACTGGGACCGCGACCGGGGCCGGGGCCGGCACCGAGACGGCGAGGGTGGCTCCATGCATGCGGACGGGGGCGGCGACAGGGACTTCGAGGAGTTCGTCGCCGTGCGCGGGCCACGGCTGCTGCGGGTCGCCTGGCTGCTGACCGGCGACGCACATCTCGCGGAGGACCTGCTGCAGACGGCGCTGGCCAAGGTGTGGCCCCGATGGCGGCGGATCTGCGCGGGCGGCCATCCAGAGGCGTACGTACGCAAGACCATGATCACCACGCATACGTCCTGGTGGCGGCGGCACTGGCGCGGCGAAGTGCCGCACGGGGAACTGCCGGAGGCGGCGGGCGCGCTCGACGCGTACGCGGGCGTGGACCTGGAGCAGACGCTCGCCGCTGCGGTACGGGCGTGCGGGAGATGGCGGGCAAGGAGCAGGACCTCGTCGGCTTCGCGGCGAGCGTGAGCTACTTCCCGTACAAGAAGCCGTGTTCTCTGCCCGGCCGTGAATACTGCACTCCGATCCCGGCAAGGCGCTTGCCGCGAGACGGTGTGCTGATCGTGCTGCGACTCCAGCACGGCACCGGGCCGTCCGCCAAGGACCGTCCGCTCGGCGCGGTCACTGAGCGGCGCGGCCCGGATGTGGTCAAGTCCTGCAGGGTCCCGGGCGGCACCCGCGAACTGGTGGTGTGGCACAGGGCACCGGCAGGGGCAGAGGCGGTGTCAGAGGCGGTGGAGGCTGGGCCGGCCACCCACCCCCACCTTGAGGCCAGGGCCTGCCTGGCCGATCCCTCCGCAGAGCGGGTCGAGGAGGTCCGCCGGGTACTGGACTCCGTCACGTTCGGCAGCAAGAACAAGAAGACGAAGGGCACGAAATGAAGCGCCGGAACCAAACCAAGGCGCCACTGACCGTGCTGCTGACGGCCGCCGCGCTGCTGGCGACGGGCTGCGGGACCGCTACGGACCGCGGCTCGCGCGCTGTCGCCGAACGCGGCGGCCCCGCGCACGAGGTGTCGGGCGGCAAGGCGGGCAAGGCCGCGCCGGAACCACGGAGGTTGCCCGGCCGGCTCCTCAGCCCTGGGCCCCGGGCCCTTCCGGGCCTGGGCCCCAAAACCCTCGGCATGGTTCCGGAGGACACCCGGCAGGCGCTCGTGGTCACAGGCGAGGGCCGCGACAAGAACCGGGGTACGGCGGTCCTCTACGAGCGCGAACGCCCCGGCGCCGCCTGGCGGCCGGGCGAGCGCTGGCCCACCCACAACGCGGTGCGCGGCTGGACGGACGAGCACGTCCAGGGGGATTTGCGCTCGCCGATCGGCGTCTTCACTCTCACGGACGCGGGCGGCCTGCTCCCCGACCCCGGCACGAAGCTGACGTACGACACGGGCCCCGCGTTCGCCGTCACCGGCAACGGTTCCCGGGGCGAACCGTTGGCGGGCTCGTTCGATTACGTCATCGCGATCAACTACAACCGCAAGCCCGGCACCACCCCCCTGGACTGGACACGCCCGTTGGGCGCCGGGCGGGGCGGCGGCATCTGGCTGCACGTGGACCATGAGGGCCCGACGCAAGGCTGCGTCTCCTTCAAGAGACCCGTGATGAAGCACCTGCTCCGCACCATCGACCCGTCAAAGAACCCGGTGGTGGTAATGGGCGACGAGAAATCGCTCCGGCGCTGAGGCGCACGTTTCCGGGGCGGATGACGGACCCCGGGGCGCGAGGTGGGGAGGGGGCTTCGTGCGCCCCGTGGCGTTGATGGCCTCTGCGATGGGGGCCGCCACATGTAAGTGTGGCGCCGGAGGCCCGCCCCTCAAGGGCGCTCCTGCGTCGCGTCGCCT
>NZ_JBEXNQ010000049.1:0-28691 GCF_040611155.1 Streptomyces sp. NPDC002994 | reverse complement strand
CCTCACCGGCGAGAACACCATTTCATGGCGCGACCCGATACCCCAGAACAAACAGTTGATTCCGGGATAAAACACTAGGAGAAAACGACCTCTTAACCTCCTATCCGGGCGCGGATCCCGTCGTGGCATCGTGTGGCTATGCAGATCTTGACGGACGACCAGCCGCGGCCTCTGTACACGTGTTGGATGTGCTGGATCGCGGTACCGACCGGCGACCAGGCAGGGGTCATGACAACCCTGGGTCTAACCCAGTCGAGGTCCGTAACGTTTACGGAAGCCGCTGTCGCCATCGACGACGACGGCCACGGAGGAACCGACGGACTTGCCCGGGTCTACGTAAGCCCCGAACTCGACGGATGGACGCTGGTGATCGGCCCATGGTGCGATCCGTGCGACGACGAATCGAGCGACGAGATGCTGCAACTGTGCACTGATCTCAGCAGCCGGTACGGCCAGGCGCAGGCGTACTACTTCGGTATGCAGGCCGACGGGTCGGCCTGGCTCATCGCCGAACACGGCACCGTGGTGCGGCGGTACTGCGAGACCGGGGTGGCCGACGAAGATGCGCTCTTCACGCTGGGACAACCACTCCCGCTGGAAAGAGCCCGGCGGGAACAACTGGGACTCTCGCCGACTTGGGACGAGAACACGAGGGGCAGTGAAGCCGAGGACGAGTGGAAGGACGCCGCGTACGACATGGCACCCGAGATCGCCGCGGCGTTGGGAGTCAGCCCGCTCGAACTTACTCCACAAACGCCAGTGCGCGGCACCGGCCTACTCGCCCACACGCGGCGCATCCACTGAGCTAGTTTTCTATCGTCTGGCCTCGAACGTGTTTCACACGTAAGTGGGGTTTGCCCAGATCAGGGCCCGTGGGGACGGCCTTCCACTGATGCTGTGCTCCGTTCCAACGCAGAGTGTTCTGGTCATCTGCGGGGCTGGTGGTTCCACGAAGCGCCGCCAGGACTGCCAGGGTGTGGTACCCAGTTGAGAGTCCGGTGAGGTCCACGCTGTCGGAAATTGGGATGCCCGGCAGCAACTGGTCCCGCTGGGGGCGGCTTCTGCGGGTGTGCATTGATGTCGATGATCAACAGGCCTGCGGCGCCGCACGCGACTCCCACACCGAGGCCGGGGGTGTTGCCCCACCACTGCTCGATGCGGCGGTGGTCCACTGTGGCGGCATGAAAGCCGTGGCACCAGCGGCCGGCGGAGCGACAGGGGCATTCGCGGTGCGTATGGCCAGGGGATCGGCAGGCACTGCAGTTGACGGCGGGAGTCTTGCGGCCCGGTGCGAGGGGATGGACCGGACAGCCGCGGCTGGCGCACCACTTGGCTGTGGCCAGCGTAGGCCTAGCGACTGAAGCAGCAGGGCTCGTCGGCTCTGAGTCGCTACGGGAAGTCCGCAGCTCAGCGGGTATGCGGCTCCCCTTTCAGCGACTGAAGCGACTCAACTACGGACACAGACTAGCGAGGCACCGGACAGCGAGTGCGCAGCCGGGGGAAAAGCTGTCGGCCGCGTCGACGGACCCCCTTCCCCTGACACTTCAGCGACCCAACAACATGCCCAGCACCTGAGGGCCCGTCGGTCGCTACTCCGCCCGCTTCGTAAACCCGCAGGTCACAGGCTTACCGTTCAGAGAACAGCGACTGAAGCGACTGAAGTCTCCTATATATGACGCACACGCACACACAGGATTGGCTTCATATGAGGCCCGGCAGCAGGGCCGGCGGGTCGGGCCGATGAGTTTGCCGGTTGCCTGAAGTCTTCCTTGTGACATTCCCGCCCCGTCGGCGGATCAGGAATCGCCGGATACCGGTGTAATCGAGGAGAGATGGAGGCCAGGATGAACAATCCGATTCGGCTGTACATGTCGATGTCGCTCGACGGCTATATCGCCGGCCCGGACGATCGGCCAGGGCAGGAGCTCGGACGCGACGGTGGACGGCTCTTCAACTGGCTCGACGACCGGGAGTCCGACGGTCCGAGCGGCCAGGTCTTCCGCGAAGCGATGGCGACCGGCGCGGTGATCTCCGGCCGTCGGACTTTCGAACTCGCCGGGCGCTGGCAGGGCGACCACCACGACGGCGTGCCGATTTTCGTCCTCACCCACCAGGTGGATGACGGGGACGTTCCACCCGGCCACGCGCGTTTCGTCACCGATGTTGAGGACTGCGCCCGTCAGGCTCGCGCAGCCGCAGGGGACCGGGCGGTCATGGTCCATGGGGCGGGGGCGGCCCAAGCACTTCTCCGATCCGGGCAGGTCGACGAGATGGAGATCCACCTGATTCCGGTCCTCCTCGGGGACGGCCGACGACTGTTCGACCACCTGGGTAGTGATCACATCGAACTCGACCTCGTCCGACGGCTCGAGGATCGAGACGTCACGCACCTCCGCTACCGGGTGCGTCGACCCGAGGAGGCCGCGTGAAGACGCTCTTCGTCGCCTACCGCGTCACCGACCTGGGCCGCTCGCTCGGTTTCTACACCGCCTTGGGCTACGTCGAACTGGGCAGAGTCGAGGGCGGCGACGGGGCTCGCCTCGTGATCCTCAAGTTCCCCGACGAACCGGCGGCCTCGCTCGAACTGGTCCACCGCCCCGGCGACGGACCGGTCGACGTGGGCAGCGGTTTCGACCACCTCGCGATCCAGGTGGAAACGCTCACCACCACCCTGGAGACGCTGACCGAAGCCGGCCTGGGGCCCGAACCCCTCCAGTACCCGGGCGGCCCTCACGGCCCGAAGACGTCGTGGCTCACGGACCCGGATGGTTACCGGATCGAGTTGGTGGAGTGGCCGTCCGGATGTCCCGACGGCATCACCTCAGCAGACTTTGCCTGAGCCGGCCACGGTCTATGGAGTGACGAAGCTCCCCCTCGACGCGACCGCGGCGCAACGCGAGGCGACATCCCACCCCATCCACAGGTCTTGACGATTACTCACTCGCCCGCTGTCCAGCCACCGCTATGTACTTGTCGGCGACGGCTGAAAAAGTGGACCACGACTACCCGCACTGGAACACCGTCTACGCCGAGTCATGCGCCTGAAATCACGGGCTTAAGTCTGTAGCGTGTCGCCATGTCGCCGGCCCCGTGCTGTTGAAGTCAGGCTGTCCGATGGGAGTTCGCTGAGTTGTCGCGCTGGGTGGACAGGGCGGTAGAGCCCCGTCTTGCCGAGCGGGCCCGCATCATTCTGTCGTGTGCGGCCGGGGTGCCGAATACGCGCGTGGCGGCGGATCTCAAGGTGACCGCGGACACGGTGCGGAAGTGGCGCTCGCGGTTCGCTGCCCATCGGCTCGAGGGGCTGACGGACATGCCGCGGCCAGGCCGTCGCAAGGCAGAACTGGTGCTCAGCGAGGCCGAGCGACATCAGTTGATGCGTTGGGCGAGGCGGGCGAAGACCGCCCAGTTCCTGGCACTGCGCGCAAGGATCGTGCTGCGGTGTGCGGAGGGCGGGACGAACAAGCAGGTGGCGGCCGAACTCGGTGTGAGCGAGCAGTCGGTGAACCGCTGGCGGGCCCGGTTCGTCAAGCTGCGGCTGGACGGGTTGGTCGACGAACCGCGACCGGGGCGGCCGCCGTCCATCCTGCTCGAGCAGGTCGAGGACGTTGTCATCGCGACGCTGGAATCCACTCCGGGCCAGGACACGCACTGGTCGCGGGCTTCCATGGCCGCCCGCACCGGGCTGTCGAAGTCCGCCATCGGGCCGGATCTGGAAACGACGCCAGGTCAGGGAACGCCCGGTTACCGGGACCGCCGACATCCGCCATCACCGACTTGTACGACAACCACGACCAGGCGTCGATCACGAATTGGCGCAGGCCCACATCCACTCCAGGAAGCTCGGCCCCGCGCCACGTGGTCAGCGTAGCCGCACCCCGGGAACGCCTTATGCGACTATCGTGCCGCTTTCGTACTACCCCTTGCACCCTCGTCGGCTAATGCGGTGCCGTGCTGCTGACCCCATCCCCGACTTCGCCACCTGACAAGTGGTCGACGAAGAAGTCGACCTCAACAACTTCCAGGCCAATCAGGCCCGCACTGGGGCTGGCCGCCCTCATCATCTTCTACGGCACCGCCACGGCGCTGCGGGGAGAGAAAGAAGCCAGCAGCGTGCCGCGAGGGCCTGGGCCGTCGGCTCCGCCGGTCGCGCCCCGGCCGGCAGACTGGGGCCGCGCGGTCCCAGCATGGAGGGAGTAGCCGTGGCGGAGGAGGGATCGTGCCGACGCCCCACGTCGAACACGAGGTCATTGCGTACGAGGTCTGGAAGGCTGCCTTCGACCGGCGCGGTCTTCCGCCGGAGGCTGGGTGCGCGCATCAAGGGCCGTTCGGCCGTCTTATCCATCCCAGGGATCGCTCGACGGCCCGTTGCCAGTTTTCGTATTCCGACGCTCGTCGCGCGGGGTCCATGTCCGGCAGCCATTGGGCCGCTCGGTGCCAGTTGCGCCGCAGGACTCCGAGGTCGGCCCAGTAACCGGCGGCCAACCCGGCGGCGTAGGCGGCGCCCAGCGAGACGGTCTCGACGGCCATGGGCCGCACCACCGGCACGTCGAGGACGTCTGCCAAGATCTGCATGAGGAGGTTGTCGGATGTCATGCCACCGTCGACCTTGAGCTCCTTCAGGGTGAGCGACGAGTCGGCGTTCATGGCGTCGACGACCTCACGCGTCTGCCAGCCGGTGGCTTCCAGCGCGGCCCTGGCCAGGTGTCCCTTGGTGACGTACGAGGTGAGGCCGACAATGACGCCGCGTGCGTCGCTGCGCCAGTGGGGTGCGAACAGACCGGAGAACGCCGGGACGATGTAGCAGCCGCCGTTGTCCTCCACGGTGCGCGCCAGGGTCTCGATGCCAGGTGCGCTGCTGATCAGTTCCAGACGGTCACGGAACCACTGGACCAGGGCGCCGGTGACGGCGATCGGTCCTTCGAGCGCGTAGACCGCGGGCTGATCGCCGATCTTGTACGCAACGGTGGTGAGCAGTCCGTTCCGGGATCGCACGACGTCGGTCCCGGTGTTGAGCATCAGGAAGCTGCCGGTCCCGTACGTGCACTTCGCCTCCCCCGGGGAGAAGCAGGTCTGCCCGAAGAGTGCGGCCTGCTGATCGCCGAGCGCAGCCGTGATGGGCATGCCCGGAAGCACCGAGCGATCCTCACCGTACCTTTCCGCCGAGGACCTGATCTCGGGCAGGATCGCTCGCGGAACCCCGAAGAACTCCAGCAGTTCCTCGTCCCATTGGAGCGTCCGCATGTTCATGAGCATCGTGCGACTGGCGTTGGTCACATCGGTGATGTGACGGCCTCCCGCCGTCCCACCGGTCAGGTTCCAGATCAGCCAGGTCTCGATCGTGCCGAACAGCACCTCGCCGTCCCTTGCCCGCCGTTCCAGACCGGCCACATGGTCGAACAGCCAGCGGATCCGTGGCGCGGAGAAGTAGGTCGAGGGCGGCAGACCGCAGCGCGCCATGAAGAAGTCGTCGCCGGGGTGATTCCTCAGGTCCTCGACGAGCGGAGCGGTGCGGGTGTCCTGCCAGACGATCGCTCTGCCCAGCGGTGTGCCGGTCCGCCGGTCCCAGAGCACCGTCGTCTCGCGCTGGTTCGCGATGCCCAGGGCAGTGACCGCTTCGACGGCGACGCCGGCGCCGGAAAGGGCCTCGGGCACGATGCGTCGCAGATTGCGCCAGATCTCCAGGGCGTCGTGCTCCACCCAGCCGGGCCTCGGGAAATACTGCTGGTGCTCGCGCTGCGCGACCGAAACCAACCGCCCGCCGTGGTCGAACAGGATGCAACGGGTGGAGGTGGTGCCCTGGTCGATGGACATCACATACCGTCCGACCATGATCCGGACCGCCCTTCCGATGCGTACAGAAGCGTGGGGAGCTACCAGCGGGCGGCCCCCAGGTCTCGTGAGATCGCCCGGGCGGCCTCACGGAGCAGCATGATCAGCTTGGATTCGGGCCGACCCTTGGCGTCACAGATCCGCTCGACCGGGCCGGACACGCCGATGGCGCCCACCGAGAGACCGCCGTGCCCCCTGATCGGCGCGGCGACACCGGCGTCGCCCATGCTCATCTCCTGGACCTCGGGGGCCCAGCCGTTCTCCCGGACATCGGCGAGTGCCCGGGCGAGCTCCTCAGGGTCGACCAGGGTGTGCCGGGTGTACGCCTCCAGACCGACGTCGAGCGCCGACTTCAGGGGGGCGGTACCGAACGCC
The DNA here is from genome assembly GCF_040611155.1 of Streptomyces sp. NPDC002994. Lineage (NCBI taxonomy): Bacteria > Bacillati > Actinomycetota > Actinomycetes > Kitasatosporales > Streptomycetaceae > Streptomyces > Streptomyces sp. NPDC002994. Next base: position 22,487 of record NZ_JBEXNQ010000049.1, on the reverse strand, counting down.
AGCAGGACCTTGCCGAGTGAGGAGGCGTGCAGGGGCAGCAGCGCGCCCACGTCGAGGGTCTGAAGCGTGTCGTCCGGCCGGAAAACATGGTGGATGACGAGCACCCTGCCCTCCAGAGGAGCGCCCAGGCGTACCGCCTCGCCACTGCGGGCAGCCAGGGCGTCGGCCCAGTTGATGGAGCGCGACCGCAGCTCGTTGACATCCAGGTAACTGGTGCCGAGGTGCAGCAACGCAGCCCCGAGCTGGTACTTTCCCGTCGCCGCGTCCTGCTCCACGAAATCCACATGCTGGAGGGTGCGCAGAATGCCGTGGGTGGTGCCCTTCGCGAGCCCCAGCGACGCGGCGACCTCGCCCAGCCCGAGCCGACGAGGACCGCCGGCGAGCAGACGGAGGATCGCCGCCGCCCGTTCGATCGACTGGACGGGACCGGCCATACCGCGATTCTAGGTCCGCTTCACCGGCCCACATGGGGCATCGTGCGGTGATTTTTACCAATCTCGGCTGGCGTTCGGCAATGCCGACCGCAGTTCGTTGACGTGAGTCTTATCGCTTCATAGCGTGAGCGGTGCCCGACATCCGTCGGCACCGCTCGTCAAGGAGGGCAGATGACCGCTCTGCTCCACACCGTCGGCCCCGCGCCGGTCGATCACGTCTGCCCCGTGCCTCACGCCTCGGGGGCCGTAGCCGCCGTACGCGGACGGCTCCGCACCGTATTCGCCGAGTGGGGCCTTTCCCCCGATGTCACCATGGACGCGCTCGTGGTGGTGTCGGAGCTGCTGACCAATGCCCTCGTCCACGCCCTGCCACCGGCGACGCTGCGGTTGTCGTGGGTCCGCGTCGACGAACGCAGAGCTCTGCGCGTCGAAGTGACCGACGCGGGCCCCTCGCTCCCGGCCGACGGTGGGACTTCCCCGGACCCGGACGAGCACGGCCGAGGAATCGCCATCGTCACCGCCCTCTCGGCCCGCTGCGGCATACGGATCCACCCCGGCGGGATATCTCGCTGGGCGGATCTCCACGCAGCCTAGGCGGACGACCCGCTCACCATTGTCCCGAGGGTCACCGCGTACCGGATCTGACCGGAAGAACCCGCGCCCAGCGGACCGGCCGCCCCTACGTCGATCAGCAGCGCACCAGAGAGTGAAGGCGCGACCCGCGTGAACGCAACACCGGGACGCCTCGCTATACCTTTTGCTCACCTGCGGATGGGGCGAAACTCGCGCTCTGCGCGATGTACATCCCAACGCCGGGCGCCAGCCGGCTCGCCGCTCCAGCGGCAGCCGTACATGACGCCGCTTGAGGGGACCGTCACCGTGAATTCCGAAATGGACGTGCCTTCTGGCGACTGCCACCGACGCTTGTTCAGCCGGGGATGCTGCGGGGGGCGACTCATCGTTCTTCACTCCCCCGCGCTCTGTGCGGAGGCGGCGCGCAACCAGGCGGCGATCCAGCCCGCCTGCATGGCGGCGTCGAGGAGGTACGTCGGACGGATCCGGCCCTTGTGCACGTAGATCAGATCGATGGTCAGCAAGGTGATGGCGGTCCCAGCCCAACGCGGCGAACATGGGCCCGGCCCTGTGAGGTCCGAGCCGCCGCGAGTTGCGCGACGCCGGAGGAGACCAGTAGTCCGCCCGTCGTCATCTGAAGCCAGGTGTCGGCCTTGGGCCCGGAGACCCACTCGAAGCTGCGCAGGTGCAGCAGCGGCCACAGCCCGCCGAGGACATTGAACGCACCGTGCGCGACCGCGACAGTGCCCGCAGGCGCCCGGTCTTCCGCGTCACCCATGGACCGTCCCTTCGTACAGGAAGGCGGGGTACCCCCCCGCAGTCAGGTGACAACGACAAGGAGTCGCCGCCAGGCCGGGCGGCGGCCTCAGACAGGTGTGGACGATCCGGGACGGCTGGCCAGTCCGCGCCCTGTGGACGTCCGGCACCTGCGGGGCGCGGGACTCCGGTCCAGCGCCACCGTCGTGGTGATCCGTGTGACGGCGGGTTTCCGGGGCACCGAACCGAACCCGAAGTGCACGGGGGGCTCGATGGGCTCGATCGCGCCGAGGGCGTCACCTTCGAAGACCGCCGAAACCGCACTGATCGGCCTCAGATCCCGCGCGCCGTACCACTCTCGGCGACCGGCGCCGGCACTGCCACGGGTCCGCACGCCGGCCAGCAGCAGGCGGGCGGGAAGGTCCGTCAGCGCGCTCCATGTCGGACGGTTGGCGAGTACGCCGGGCACGGCACACAAGAGAAGGCCGAGGGGCCCTCGCCGCCCGGTGGTGAAGCACAGGTCGAGCGACCCCGCCGTGATGATCCAGGTATCTCCCTCAACGCTTACGCCGACCGGCACGATGCGCACGGTGTCGAGATCGTAGGCACCGGCAATGAAGTCCGCCGTCTTCCGAGTGGGAGCCATGAGCAACCGTTCCCCGTTCGCTCGCTCGAGCATCACGTCGCTGAACGGCCCGAACGGCGATCGCGTCCAATGTCCCATCACGATGCGCGTACCGGATGAGGTCCCTATGCCCGCGATCCATCCGTCGAAGCGCACGCGAGCGGGCCCGGTGGCCTTGCCGTGTTTTCGGCTCATCTCGTTTTCTCGCTCCTGTCGAAAGTTCTGGGCAGTGTCCGACAGGCCTCGGTGGTATCAGCCGAGGTCAAGTAAGACCGGCGCAGGGCCGGGAGGCCCCGAGGCGCACATGCCTGACTCCTTGCGAGAAGTGCACCACGGGCTCGGTGAGGGGCGGGGGGAGGCCTGCCGCGGTGGCCAGCGTCTCCTCAAGCACGTAACAGTGGCGTCGGACAACGGCCAGGGCTCGTGCTCGACAGGCGTCTCCCAGATCGCGCCGAACCGGCGCGTGTACGCCCGCCAGCGCGAAGTAAGCCATACGTCCCGGTCCGTCGGCGTAATCGGCTCGCCGGGGCGGACGACCAGACGGTATGACGGCGTACCGCTCCACCGGGAGCCCACGTACGAGATGACATCACCGCTCCGGGAGACGCTCAGTCTGCCCGGGCTGTACGGTGCGCCGACGGCACGAGCTCCCACCATCAGCGGGCAGGCCACCTCGATGGACAGGAACCAGAGCCCGTCCAGCCCGTCCGGGCGTCGGACATAGGTCCGCAGATTGATCTCCGCGAACGTCGGGAGAGGCACCCCGGCGGGTATGCCGGGAGGGCGCACGTCCGCCATGACAAAAGGCGTGAGGCCCACCCATGCCGCACCCTCGTACTCCTCCACGATCAGCCCCTCAGGCACAAGAGCCTGAACCTGAGCCGACCGGAAGGGCCAGTGCACGAAGGTCTGATTCAGCCAGTCGGCGCGGAGCGCGGGAATGCGAACCCGTTGCTCCGCTCCATACGCCACCACAGCCAGCGAGTGCCCAGCCGTCGTCGGCGGAAACATGCTGGGCCGGGCCCGCCGCCTGATGGCCGGCAGTGGTGGGCTTGATCCGCTTTGACGGACATCCGAGATCAGGGGTTCAGCCCCGGGAGGATGTCCATCATGGAGAGCATGGGGAAGAAGAGGCCTCGGCCTCGCCGTTCGTTCACGCCGGAGTTCAAGGCCGAGATCGTCGAGCTGTGTCGGCGGGGTGACCGTTCGGTCGGTCAGATCGCCAAGGACTTCGATCTGACCGAGACCGCGGTACGGCTGTGGGTCAGCCAGGCCAAGGTCGACGCGGGCGAGCGAGACGGCCTGACCAGCAGCGAACGCGAGGAACTGGCCACGCTGCGGCGGGAGAACCGCGGACTGCGCGAGGACGTCGAGGTCCTCAAGCGTGCGACGGCTTTCTTCGCGAAGAAGACCCGGTGACGGTGCACCCGTTCATCGAGGCGGTGAAGCAGAGCGGCCACAGCGTCAAGCGAGCGTGTGAACTGCTGCAGGTCTCCCGAACCGCTCTTCCCCAACCCCGTCGTCGCCGAGTCCCTTCTCGACCGACTGATCAACACCAGCCACCAAGTCATCATGAATGGCCCGAGCTTCCGTCCGAACAAGCGCCCCAAGAACACCACCGACAAGACCGGCGAGTCCTGACCAACCAGACCCCGACGAGGGGCTGGGGAATTACGTGACCCCAGCCCTGGGGAATAACGGGGTCTGGCGCTGATCTTGTGATTCATCGCTGGACAATCGCCAGCGGCTGCGGGAGTTGGGATGCCGTCATGCTGATGGCGGCCTGGGGCTCGACCCGGTAGATTAGCGATCTTCGGGTGGCGCAAACTCCCGGAGTCCCCTGAAGGCGAACGCCCATAATGAACCTTGATCAGCCCCGCGCCCGGCTTCGCCTCGACACCGCGCTGGACGGCCTGGCCGCCACCTTCCGCGGGATGACCGCCCGCCCCGACGAGCGTAACTGCGAGTGCCACTGGGGAAGCGCGGAGGAACTCGCCCTTCTCAAGACGCCGGACGTGGAGCTCGATCGCGACTTGTTGCGCAGGACCTGGCAGGCATCCGACTGGGGTGACAGCCCCGCCGTAATGCGCCGGATCCTGCCTCAGTTCGCCGCCGCTCTCTGCAACGGTCTGGTAGATGACTTCGACATCACGGAAGCCGGGCGGGCGATCGCTCGCGGCCAGTGGCACCAGGGGCCGGCCGATGGAGCTGCCGCAGTCCAAGAATTCCTCCACGCCTGGTGGGCCCACACACTCACCGACCCCGACCCCGCCGTACCCGCGCACCTGGTCTTCGCCGTGTGCGCCGAAGCCACCGCCACTCTCACACCGTGGCTCAACACCTGGGAAGCCATCCGTCACACCGTGGCCGACGGGCATCTGGCGGAAGCGGTCGCCCAGTGGGAGTACGACCTGAGGGACCGGCTCCCCTGGACATGCTGGGGCGACGAGGACGAGGAAGACGCAATGTACGCCGAGTTGACGACTTGGCTCGTCTGCCATGCCCCCGCCCGTCTCCGTGCCCACGGCGCCTCGGATGAACTGCTCGACCACATACGGCTGCTCGGACTGGCCGACGCCGACCGTTGGAACGATCCTCACTGGAACGACTGCACCTACTGAGAGCCCCACCAACCACACCGGCACATCACAAGATCAGCGCCAGACCCGAATAACGAGGCGTTCCACATGCGTACGCCGGTTTTGAGATCTGTGCTGGTAATTCGAGAGCCCCTGACCCGCCCCTGGGGCTCTCGGAGGAGGCGCTGCGGGGCCGACGGCTCGCTCTTCTGCAGACCTCATCGGGCATTCCAGTGGGACACCGGTCGCCGCGCGCCGCAGTCGCTCACCCCGGCGTCGCGGCCCTGGTCCTGGCCAGTCCCACCGTCGACCCGGTCTCCAGCGGCTGGGTGCGGCTGCTGATCCGATGGCAGCTGGACGGGCGGCGCTAGCCACCGGGACTGACGAGTCGCAACGTACGGCCATCCAGGCCAGGGCCGATGGTTCGAGGGTGGTCGGTCACGCTGGGGCACGGTTGCTGGCTGATCTCGCTGATGCCACCGGGCTCACCGCGGCGTACTCCGCCGCTCTCAGGCCGTTCCGGCCGCGTGGGACCGGGCATGATCCGGGCCGGATCGCCACCGATCTGGCGGTGATGCTCGCCGATGGAGGCGAGGCCATTGCGGATCTGGCCGTACTGCGGGACAAGGCAGGGGTGTTCGGTTCGGTCGCCTCGACACCGACGGCCTGGCGGCTGCTCGCCGACACCGATGAGAGGCCACTGTCCTCTCTGCGCTCGGCCCGTGCCCAGGCCCGGGAAGTCGCCTGGCTTCAGGCCGCCGAACACGGCGGGAGCATTCCCCCAGCCCGGGCCGCGGGACGCATTCTGCCCGGGCTGGTCCTGGACCTCGACGCCACGCTGCCATGGCCGGCCGCTTCAAGGCCGACGGCTGGCCGGCCAGTCACCTCAACCAGTGGACCTACAACACCAACCAGTCCAACGCCACCACCGCATCCCAACTCGCCCAGGAAATCGACCGAATACTGGCCGCCACCGGCGCGACCAAGGTCGACGTCGTCACCCACTCCATGGGCGGACTGTCCTCCCGCTACTACACCAAGAACCTCGGCGGTGACGCCAAGGTCGACGCCTGGATCTCCCTCGGCGGCCCCCACCACGGCACCGACACCGCCTACTGGTGCGGTGGAGCCTCCTGTACGGAAATGCCCCCCGGCTCCAGCTTCCTGGGCGCCCTCAACTCCGCCGACGAGTCCTCCGGCGCATCCCGCTACGCCACCTGGTGGTCGCCCTGCGACAGCGTCATCAACCCCGACAGCAGCGTCACCCTCACCTGCGCCACCAACACCAAGACCGCCTGCCTCAGCCACGGCGAACTGCGGACCGACACCACCGTCTACGGCCAGGTCAAGTCCTTCGTCGGCTGACACCCGAGGCCGCCCGGGCCAGTCAGGGCAATCACCCAGGCCCGTGATCTGAGAGGGGGCGGGACCTCCCGCTCCCTCGAAGACCGGGCGAGTGAGCGCAACCATGGCTGGTGCGCCTACCCAGCTGAAAGGAGTGAATCGGTGCTTCAGTCCTTCCACGCCCTATCGCCGACCCCCCTGCCGTGCAGGCCCGCCTCGACGCCCGCCGCAACCAGGTGCTGGAAGCCGAAGGTGAACGACGGTCCTTTCAGAAGATTGCCGGGCCCGCCAGCGCAGGAATGCGGCGGCACCGGTCAGGACGACGGCAAGGCTTGCCAGCACGCAGACGAGCACGTTGATCGACATCGAGACGTACTCCACCGTTGGGCCATCGGAGTAGACGCAGGCGCCGCGAAGAGGCCAGTACTCCTGTTTCATGCTTGCCAATTCGGCACCGGAGGCGTTCCGGTCTTCGCACAACTCCGGGAACGTTCCTCCCATGGTGACGGAGTACCAGCCGTAGCAGTACACGACTGTTGCCGAAGAAGAGAAGATCAGAACGAGAACGGCACAGAATTTGGACAGAGGCAGGGGTGGGTTGTTCAGCAGGAGAAAGACGGTCACGATGCCCGCTCCCGCCGTAGCCACACTGAGGAGCAGCAGCATGCCCATCAGCGGCACCGGCACTGTGTCACCTTCTCTTCGTTCATCTCCGCGGCTGCGCGGGACTGTCCACTCTTTGGCATTCAGCGGAATTGGGTGATCTGATGCCCTGGTAACAGAAAGGTGCCGCTGACCTGCAAGGATGCGGGTATCTAAGCCGTATCTGCTGCAGAAGTCAGGGCACCTTTCTGGTGGTTGAGCGTACAGGTTGGGACCGTCGGCTGTCGGTGATGGCTGACGGGAAGAGGCTGGTCGGGCATGCCGGGGCGGTGCTGCTGCGCCGGTGCGCTGACGGTACGGGGCTGACTGACGCGCTGGCCACCAGCACAGCGGCCGGCTGGCAGGAACGTGCCGGGGTACTGGTGCATCTGGCGATCGCGATCGTGCTCGGGGCTACGAACCTGTTGGAGGCCGAGCAGCTCCAACGGCATCACGGGCCGCTGTTCGGGCCTGGTGCCTCGGACTCCGCAGCCCGCCGCACGCTGGCTGTACTCGACGAAGCAGCCCTTGCGAAGACCGCCAAGGTCCGGGCGCGGGTGCGCCGACATGTGTGGAGCCTGCTGCATCTGCGGCCGGGCGGCTTCCCGTGGGTGATGGTGGCGGGCAAGCGGCTGACCGGCTGGATCGTCCGTGGTCGGAGTACATGTTTCAGACGGAGGCCGCTTCCGCGTACCCCGGTTACCGCACCGAGCGATCAAGTTCGACTCGCCATTCGACGGCGGACGTTAAAGATCAAGCTATGCCGTGTTTTGTAAGATCGCCGTCCTTCGTGGTGATCTTCGCGTGGGGCGGGGAGATCTCAGGGGATCCCGCGAGCCGTGATGAGTCCTACGGCGGCCGGCGGCCGTAGTGTCGAACCTGTTCCCGAGGAGGACTTCTGATGCGCAGCGTGACCTACTCGATGAGCGTCTCACTTGACGGCTACATCGTCGGGCCGGACGGCGACTTCGACTGGACGGCACCCGACGAGGAGGTCTTTCGCTTCTGGATCGACGAGATTCAACAGGTCGGGGCGCACCTGTTGGGACGACGGCTGTACGAGACGATGCTGTACTGGGAGACCGCCGACCAGGATCCATCGCTCGACGACTCAATGCTCGAGTGGGCCGCGATCTGGAAGCCGCTCCCCAAGGTGGTGTTCTCCACCACGCTGTCGGCGGTGCAGGGTAATGCCCGCCTGGCCTCCGGCGGACTGGCGGAGGAGATCGAGCGGTTGCGAGCCGAGCCAGGGGAGGGCGACATCGCGATCGGCGGCGCGACTCTCGCCTCCGAGGCGGCCGCATTGGGTCTGATCGACGAGTACCGGGCCATGGTCTACCCGGTGCTGGTTGGCGGTGGCATTCCGTTCTTTCCCCAGCGCGAGCGCCGGGTGGATCTCGAACTCGTCGAGACGCGCACTTTCAGCTCAAGAGTCGTCTACCTCCGTTACTGCGTGGCGCGCCAGGCCTTGCTTTAGAACTTGCTGATGTGCTGGGTGGGCCGTCCGGGAATGTCGCGGGCGGCCATCCAGATCGTGAGGTCGCGGGCAATCCGCCCGATGCTGGTCTCGGTGGCGACGTCGGGTTCGCGGCGGATGGAGTCGCGGCAGTGGCCGGCCGTGGTCGACAAGTTCCTCAGCGATCCCAAGGGCGCGGCGAAGACCGCCGGAGCGGTGCTCCTGGGGTACGCCGAGACACGCGTCGCCGCGCTGGCGGACAAGGCCATGCTTCTCAACCCGTTGACCGCGCCCCTGAAACTGGGCGAGATGGTGGTGGAGAAGGTGTCCACCGAGGTCAAGGAGGTCCGCGCGGTCGCCCACAAAGAGGGAAAGGCGGCGGCCACGATGCGCGCACTCAGCGGGTCGACCTCCTGGCACGCGGGCGACGCGATGGCGGCGGCACGCAAGCGCGGGGCCAGCCCCTGGAAGGTGGCCGAGGCGGGGATACCGAAGGTGGGTGAGGACACGGCCGAGATGAACCGGCTCTACCACCTGGGCGTGGCGCTGGTGGGCGCGCCGGTCGCCGCCGTGGACGCCCTCGACCGCGGGGACGGGCGAGGGGCGGGCAAGCACCTGGCGAAGGGGCAGGGGGCCATCGAGGAGTTCGGCCAGACGGTGATCCCGATGCTCGCGGAGGCCGACCTGTTCAAGGCGGTGCCGTCGGGGGGCGGCACGATGTCGGGCAGGGCGAACGGCGGCCGCCTGAAGCTCCCGGGCATGTCCGCCGAGCTGCAGTCGAAGGTGAACTCCATGGCCTCCGACTTCCTGGACCGGGCCGGCGTCGCCGAGCAGCAGCGTGCCGTCGGCGCTCAGCGGGGGCGGGCACCATCGGCGACCGGAGGCGGAAGGTCCTGGATCCGCACGGGAAGGACATCGGCCGCAACCAGCCGGGCTCCGTAACGGAGGGCGGCATCGGCCTGGAGTCGGGCATCGTCAAGCAGGTGAAGAACTGGACGGCCCTGGAACTCGGCCCGCCTGCTGACCCGCGGCGAAGCGGCCCTCCAGCACGAATGGTCCGAGTTCCGGGGCGCGACGCATCAGCAGGCGGTAAGCCTCGGACGAGGGGCCCCCTTCGAGGGCAGCGAGGTGTTCAAGGACGCCCACCTGCCGATCTCGAAGGCGGCGAAGAGACTCCTGGAGACCATGCCGTACGAGAAACTTCAGCTCTCCCGCGACCTTCACCCCTACAACAGATGACGCGCGGTTCGCCGTAGTCGATGACGCACCGGAGCAACGTCTCCAGCGCGCGGCGGCCCCAGACCGCCGCGCGCTGTTGCTCAGACCGCTGTCCGCTCCACGGGGATCCACAGCTCCGCGTCCGCCTGTGTCCCATCCTGCGACAGTCGGGTCCGCAGGATCTCGGGCCCCGGCCGGCTCTGATAGGGATTGGACGGGAACCACTGCGTGAACACGTCCCGCCACAGGTACTGGAGCGTCCGCGGAAACGGCCCGGAGCTCTCGAAGACTGCCCACGTCCCGGCCGAGACGGTGAGCGCGTCCATGTCCTCGGGCACCGCGGCGCGGGTCACTACGCCGTGGTAGTAGTCGAGTTCGGTTCCCTCGGCGCGACTGTCGTCCAGATCGTCACTCACCGAGATGATCCCCTCCGGCTCCTGATCGGACAAACTCTCGATCCGCTGCAGCGTCTCCTGGCCGATCTCCCGGATGAAGGTGGCAATGGCCGGGTTCACCCCCTCATGCACCAAGGGGACACGCGCCTTCCTGCCGACCACACGGAACTCGTCCTTCTCCACAACCTTGTACTGCATGCTGCTACTCCCTTCGACGATGAGGCGGAAGGACATCCGTGGCTGGGACCGCAGACTCGCACCAATTCGCCTGACCTCGCCGGGACCGACGCCGTGCATGACGCGGAACGCACGCGCGAACGCCTCCCCCGAGGTGTAGCCGTAACGCACCGCGATCTCCAGCAGCGTCCGCTCACCGCCCAGTACCTCGGCACCCGCGACGGTCAGCCGCCTGCGCCGGATGTACTCCGAGAGCGGAATCCCCGCCAACGCGGAGAACAGCCGCCGGAAGTGGTACTCCGACGTCACCACGATCCGCGCCAGGTCGGCCACCTCGATCCGCTGATCAAGGTGGCACTCGATGTGCTCCATGGCCTGGTTCAGCCGCTCCAGCACCCCGGCCTCCTTCCCTTTCGATCACTCACGTTAGGAAGGACCCACCCTGCCGGACCCGACATCCTGTGCCCGGTCCGGTCGGGTACGCCAGGCCCCGACGGCCCGCGCACACCACACCTGCATCAACCACAACGAGGGACACAAGCATCACGATCACATCTCAAACCCGGCCAAGTACTCCAGCCCGTAGATCGTGATCTTGCGTAGTGGGTGTGAATCAGTGGCTGAGCGGCGGATGGGCGCTCCGGTTGGCGGGTCATGCGCTCAGCGCACGGGGTGAGGGGGGCAGAAACGGTAGCCGCCGGCCCGCCTGGCGGCCTCTGGTTCGAGTTCTGGTGGGCCGACGGGATGGTTGACCGACGCAGCCCTCTCCTCGCGCTGTTCGTCGATGTCATCATTGCGGGTGTGAGCTCCCCCGACGCGATACCCAACGCTGGCCTGGTGCATGACCGTTGGCATGCCCGGGAGGCGCCCTACGGAGACTTCATCATGTTCTCCGACGGGTCCCTGTCGGTAATGGAACTCGTGCGGTTCTCCCCCGCAGGCCAGCTCCATGACATGCGGGCCGAGGACTGGCAGTGGCGGGAGGTCCTCCGGGCCACCGCGTGGACCCCCAGCGACTGGATGGACGTCGATACGACGTTTGCCTCATGCACCTACGCCGGAAGCCGTGCCGTGGCAGGTGAATCTTCGGACCACGGCAGTATCGGCTGGGTCGCCCTGACCTGGGACGATGACCACAACACCTTGGAATGGATCGCGGTCTCCCGCTCGTCCAATCCGTTCACCGAAGTCACCTTGGACGCAACCACGGTGACCGCCACCAGCACCCTGGGCAGCATCTGGACCTTCCCCAGAAACACCCCCCAGCAGGTGAAGATCACCGGGGATCCGAGCTGTCCCTGGCCCTCGCCATCTCAGACAGGCGGTCCCGCCGGCTAACCCGCTCATCCACCAACTCGATCAATCAGTCATAGTGGGGCCACCGCGGACATGAGTGCGGCAGCCATCGTTGATCATCGGCGTGTGAAGACGAACGATCACGCGGTGACCGCGAGCCACATCGTAGACTCCGCCCGCTGGCAGGAGGCGTTCACAGCCCTCATGGGCCGTAACGCGGATCGGTTCGCGCTGGTCGAGCCCCGGCGCCGCGCACGGCAGTTGGTGCTCAGCCTACTGTCGGACCTGCCACGCAAGAACTGCTGGACCATCGCCGAGTGGGCCGGGGAAGCAACCCCGGACGGCATGCAGCACCTGCTCGGCCGGGCCAAGTGGGACGCCGACCGGGTACACGACGACGTGCGCGACTACGTGGTGGAGCACCTGCACCACGACCAGTCGGTGCTGGTGGTCGATGAGACCGGCAATGTAAAGAAGGGCACCGGAACGGTCAGCGTTCCAGCGCCAGTACACCGGCACCGCCGGCAGGATCGAGAACGCGCAGGTCGCCGTCTATTTGGTCTACGCCAGCCGCCGGGGCCACGCCACGTCGCAGTGGACCGGGAACTGTACGTCCCGCGCTGCTGGATCGCCGGCCCCCGACCGCTGCCGCGCTGCGGGTCTTGCCGAGGAGACCTACTTCGCCACCGACCCGGAGCCGGCCGGCGGCCAAATCAGCGAGCAGGCGACGCCGAAGGGCAGATGCCTTCAGCGAAGCCGGAGAGCGCCCTGATGCTCGCGCGCTACGCCGCCTGGCAGAACCTGGGGTCTGACCCGCTGCCACGAGGCCGTAAAACCCTGGAGCGACTGCAACTCCACCTCGACTCGGTCCACGTCCTGGAAGCCGAACTTCAACGCCGCTATGCCGCGGGATCGCCGCTTGCTCAGCCCCTGGCAATGACCGACGGCACGCACTCCTGGCCGCTGGTGGTGACGCGAATGTTGCCCGATCCGCAAACACCGCAGGGCAGTCGTGAAGCGACGACCTCGCTCATGGCACCGTTGCGGTGCTCAGGAGCGATCCGCCCGCCGCTCTGCCGTACCGGGCCTATCCTGCGCCGCCATCCCCACTCCCCCGCCATGGCACTCAATCGCCATGTCCCGGTATGCCCCGGTAGCCGGCGAGGTAAGCAATCCATGGCCAAGCAAGCATCTGAAAGAGTCGAAAAGCAGGGGCGTGAGTATCCGTCGCGGCGGATCTCCGCACGCTGGGCCCGATCCGTCTTTCCTCAGGAATCAGGGTCCGACCGCGCACCCGTCGCCCGCTCCTCTCCTTACTCGTCACCAGGGGTGAGGGGAGATGGATTGAATCCTTTGGTGATGAGCCGGACGGCAAGTATCACTTCCCAGGCGAATACGGGGATCGCCATGACCGACCCCACCAGGGAGACCTGCTCGTAGAGCCCGAACATCACAGCGGTCGCCGAAGCACAGATCAACGAGCCCCCGACAAGTCCCAGGACGGCGATGAACCGTGGCACGAGCCCCGAGCGGTACATCAACCACGCCAGAACCAGCGAGTTCGCCCCCAGGACGAAGTTGGGCCCGAAAAGGAACGTCCAGTCATGGATCGCTACGAGCGTTTCGCCGGCCGTGACCAGAGACCCGGTATCGGCGCCCGGCGTTTGCGCGAAGTCTCTCCTCAGCGTCACGACCGACAGGACGCTGATGATGCCGACGACGATGACGGCGGCTTCAAGAAGGCGAGCGCAGACATAGCCCAGCGCGGCCCCCTCGTTCTGCCTCTTGATGATCGGAAACAGTGTGACCCCGGTGCCGATGACGGCTGTCACTAGGACGATCTCGAACAGTGCCCCCAGGAACACCCGAGTGTCGGCGCCGGAGCCGACGACGTACTCGGCGCCGTCCAGAGCGGGGCCGTACAGCGCGAGCCCGCCGATCGCCGAGACCTCGGTGAGAAGGAAGAACACACCCGCGACAACAGCGGTCTTTCTTGTTGAGTCCACCTGGACCCTCCACCCCATGAATGGTGTACGGCGTACACCTGCGGCTCAGCGTAGGTGTACGCCGTACACTCGTCAAGGTGGGAACCCAGTTCACGACGGATCAATCAGGGAGCTGATCAGAAATGGCCCAGCAGACGGAGGCAGTGCGCCGGGCGCCTCTGAGCAGGGACCGAGTGCTGCGCGCCGCCGTCGCGCTTGCCGATGAAATCGGGATCGAAGCGCTCAGCATGCGAAAGCTCGCGCAGGAGCTGGGTGTGGTGCCGATGGCCCTCTACAAGCACGTCGCCAACAAGGACCAGCTCCTGGACGGCATGGTCGATGTCGTCGTCGGCGAGATCGACCCTCCGGCGCCGGGGTCCGACTGGAAGAGTGCGGTCCGCCAGAGGATCCTCTCGGCGCGACGCGCTCTCCTGGGCCACTCCTGGGCGGCGCAAGTGGTGCAATCGCGAGCCCGCCCGACGCCGGTCGTGCTCGCGTACATGGACTCGGTGATCGGAATGTTCCGGACCGGCGGCTTCTCCGTCGATCTGACGCACCATGTGATGCACGCCCTGGGCAGCCGGATGCTGGGGTTCACCCAGGAGCTGTTCGACGCTTCACCCGCCCCCGACCCGCGAGCGCAGACGGCAGTGGTCCCTGCGGACGCCGGGAAGTTCCCCTACGTGACGGAACTGGCCATGGCAGTGGCCCACGACGAGGAATCCGTCGTGGGCCCCGGCTGTGACGATCAGTTCGAGTTCGAGTTCGCCCTGGATCTCCTCCTGGACGGGTTCGAACGGCTCCATCAGCAGGGTTGGACTTCCGCCAACCCTTCGGGGGAGAAGACCGCCTAAGGGCGTGCAGAAGAACAACATGCGGGCGAGCAGAGCACTGACCTGCGGAACCGAGCCTCAAAACCCACAGGTTAATTATCTACAGGCCCTAACTTGATCTTTAACCTGTGCGGCGGGGCCGTGAGGTGGTTGATTTTTTCGTTCGCCGTTTCGCTGGCTGCGTTTTGCGGGGTGTGCACGTCGTGGCGTGGTGTGGGCCGGGTGTTCTGGGTATAGGCGATCTCCACGTTGTTCGACGCCGCCCAGGTGCCGACCCGCTGGCACCGCTTTGTGGTCAGGTGCGGGGAGTAGTTGTCACAGACGATCGCAATGCGCGTTGAAAGGAGACGCCCTCCTCGCGGAGCAGGACCCGAAGGCCCTCGTGGCTGATGTCGTCGACCACCCCCTCGGCGACCAGGAAGTCGGCCAGCTTGGCCAGGCTCCAGGTCGAGAAGGGAAGGCCGTGCTCGGCCGGCTTGGACTTGGCGATCTTCTTGATCTCACGGCGTTCTGGGAGGGTGAACGTCTTGGGCCGGCCGCCCTTGTACTTCGGGTAGAGGGAGTCGAAGCCGTCGGCGTTGAAGTTGTGGATCACGTCCCGGACCCGGTCTGCGCTGGTGAACGTCACCTCGGCGATCTTCGCCACGGGCATGCCCTGCGCGGACAGCAGCACCATCTGGGCCCGCCGTCAGGTCACCACCGACCCGGTGCCCCTGCGGATGATCCGCAGCAGCCGCCGACCCTCGTCGTCATCGATCTCGCGGATACGTACTCGTTCGGCCACCAGCACAGCGTGCCGGATGCGCGCCGCCGGAGTGGAATCTGGACAGCGCGTCACCTCAGCACAGCACAGCACAGCACAGCACAGCACAGCACAGCACAGCACAGCACAAGGGTCACTGATGCGGTGCTAGCCGAGATTCAGAACCTCATCGTCCGCGTGCGTGCCGAACTCGGCGACGCGCACCTCCGCGATCTGCTCGTACCGGCTGATCCGGTCGGTCCACTCCGCGTCGACACCGAACGCCACCTGCGCGAAGCCCACCCGGCCGACGGCCTCGGCCAAGCCCGGATCACCAGGGGCCAGCAGCCGCACCGGCGCGTCAAGCGCCACGGTGTGCGGCGGCACGAAGTACTCGTCCGGCAGAACGGTGCGCGCATGGACGAGCGCGCCGACAGCGACAACCGAGCCAGCCCCCAACCGTGCGCACTGCAGAACAGTCGCCGTGGTCGCCACATAGACGCACCTGCCGACCTCGCAGCCCAGCAGCGTGGCATGCGGCCCCACGAAGACGTGGTCGCCGACAAGCACCGGCTGATCGCCAGCGACCGCAGACCCGCGCAGCACCGCGTTCTCGCAGATCACCGCCGCCTCCCCGACCTCGACCCGAGACCCCTCGGCATCGAGCACCGCACCGTACATCACCCGCGCCCTCGGCCCCACGCGGACATCACCGACCAGCGTGGCCGTCGGGGCGACGTAGGCGGTGGGATGGACCTGCGGTTCATGCCCGCGATGTCGGATGCGGATTCCCTGCGTTTCAGCGATCATGAGCGGATTCTCGCCCGACCGACCGCGAGTATGCTGGCGGTTTTCAGACATCGCGTTTCGTCGAGACCTGTGCCATCCGCGATCTGAGGCACTACAGAGCGAACGTTGGCTGATGCGGCACTAGCATCCGGTTATGGCGATGCTCGTGCATTTGACCTCGGCGGCGATCGCGCCGCGCATCCGACGGTCCGGGATCCGGGCCGCCAGCTCCGGACAGGGCAGCATGCGCGGGGTGTACTGCTTCCCGGTACTGCCGTCGTACACCCTCACCACCAATCCAATCGCTGCGTGAACTGGCCCGTTTCGGCAGCCGGGGAGGGCTTGTGGCCGTCCATGTGCGACTGGACGACGATCAGCACGGGGTGGATCTACACCGCGACCTTCTACACCGCGCAAGAGGTCAACGGGAGCTTCTGCCCCTGGTGCATCGCAGATGGCAGCGCCGCTGAACGGTTCGCGGGCGAGTTCACCGACACTTATGGGCTCGACGGTGTCAGCGAGCAAGCCTTTCACGAGGTCGCCCGCCGCACGCCGGGCTTCCATGCCTGGCAGGATCCGCGCTGGCTTGTCCACTGCCGGGACGCGGCCGCTTTCATCGGCGAGGTCGGGTACACCGAACTGTCGGCGCACCCCGAGGCCCTCGACCAGCTCCGTCTCGACCTGCGCATGGACGGCTGGCACGGTGCATCTCAGCTTGAGCACTTCCTGACCCACCTCCGTGAGGGAGCAAGCGCCATGCTCTTCCGCTGCACCGTCTGCGGCACCCATCTCGCCTACGCCGACGCCTCTTAACCCACCGCGTTCTCTTCGGTTGCGGAGCCACCAGGGTGGCTGTCAGCGGGCGCGGATACGGTCCTGGTATGTCGAACTCGTACACGACGCTGTGGACCAACGATCTGTGCCGCCAGCTTGAGCAGTCCGGTTACGCCGGCCAGCGGCTGACGATGCTGTTTGGCGGACCGCACCAGTCGCTGCCGAGTTTCCAGCGGGCGGGCGTGCAGCCCGGTGATCGGATCTACCCCCTGCGGGTCCTGCGCACCCGGCTGCACGTGCTGGGCGCGATGGAGGTGGCCCGGATCATCCCCTACGAGGACGCGGGCACGGTGCTCCATGATGACGATTACGCAAAGCTCTTGGACTGGCGGCCGTTGAAAGTCGGCTGCGTCACCGAGGTGGTGACTGGCCCGCCTGGGTCCCCGCTCGCGTTCGGCACAACCGTGCCGCCGTACCTTCTGGAGCGGTTGACCTATACCTCACGCCGCGGCGAGCGGACACTGAAGTACATCGAGGAAGGCAGGCTGATCCGCTCGGTCAGCCTCCAGGGCATCTACCGGCTCGCCCCCGCCTCCGCCTCCGAACTGCGCCAGCTGGTCCTGGCCACAGAAGGTTCCACGATGACCCGAGCGGAAGGCTGAACGACGTGGACGACGTGACCAGCGAGGCCGGCCGAACTTTCCTTCGGACTTTGCAGAAAGGCCAGGTCCGCAGGGGTGTGGTGTCTTCGCTGGTCAATTTCGGCGCGTTCATCGATCTCGGCGGCTGTGTCGATGGCCTGGTAAACGTGGCGGAAGTGTCCTGGCGGCACTACGACCGCCTGGCGGACGTGGTTGAGGTGGGCCAGGACGTCACGGTAGTGGTCCTGGACATCGATCTGGACCGGGTACGGATGTCTCTCTCCTTGAAGGCATTGCAGTTCGACCCGTTCAAGGACTTCGCTCGTACTCACCTCGGGCGCGTGCTTTCCGGCAGCGTGACCAAGGTCGTCCCCTTCGGCGTCTTCGTCCAAGTACATGAAGGCATTGAAGGGGTGCTCCACGAGTCTGAGTTCAACGACCGCGACCCCGGCCGCCTCGCTTCGCTCCCACAGGTCGGCGACGAAGTCGTCGTTGAGATCATCGACATCAATTTCACGCTTCGCAGAGTCTCACTGTCTCTGCACTGATGGGCCGCTCGTGAGCCTGTACTGGTTCAGCAGTGGGGGCTGGTGGACCGGCTGTCAGTGGGCCGGGGCGCCGGACGGGGCGTCGACGTCCGTGACCACGCCGTGCTCCAGCACCGCGGCAGCCGTGAGGATCTTGAAGGTGGAGCCGGGCGGGAACGTCTCGCGCAGCGCACGGTTCGCCAGCGGCTTGCTGTTGTCGGCTGCGAGTGCCTGGAACTTGTCGCTCTCCTTGAACGTCATCCCTGCGTACACGGAAGGGTCGTACGAGGGCGCGGACGCGAGGGCGAGCACTTTGCCGGTGCTCGGTTCGAGGGCGAGGACCGCGCCCCTGGCCCCGAGATCCGTCAGCCCCTTGTAGGCGGCTTTCTGCGCCTTGGGGCCGATGGTCGTGACGACAGATCCGCCGCGCAGCAGCTCCCCGGTCAGGACGTTCCGCGCCCGCTTGAACGCGAAGCGGTCGTCCTGTCCGCTCAGAATCGAGTCGTACGTCTTCTCCAGCAGCGACATTCCCTGGGCCTGGGAGGCGTAGTCCGCTTGTACTTGAAGTCCTGGTCGGCGACTTCCTTCGAGCCGGTGACCGGTTGTCCGGCGACGGTGATGTCCCCGCGCGGTTCGGCGAACCGGGCTGTCTTCACCCGCCGGTGTTCTCGTGGTTGGCGAGGGTTTCCCCCTGGACGAACTGGACCCAGTTGATCCGCAGGAGCAGGGGGCCAGTATCAGCAACCCGCAGAAGATCGCCACGCGCCTCAGCGGCCTGTTCATTCGCTGCCCCCAACCCTCCACGCCGCTCCACCGCATGCGTGCCCGAAAAGATCTATCCACGGAGGGACGGTGTGGAAGGGGTCCGCGGGTGCCCACCGGCCGGGACGGCTTGGTCACGCCGGGCTGTCGGAGTTCACAGCGCTGCCGGGGCGCCCTGCTTCGCCTGCGGTTCTTCCATGCCCGGGCGTTCGAACTGGGTGCGGTGCAACTCCTCGTAGCGGCCACCCGCCGCCAGCAGCTCGGTGTGCGTCCCGCGTTCGACGACCCGGCCTTCCTCGACGACCAGGATCAGGTCGGCGGCCCGTACGGTCGACAGGCGGTGAGCGATCACCACGGCGGTACGTCCCTCGAGCGCCTCGGCCAGTGCCTCCTGTACGGCTGCCTCCGACGTGGAGTCGAGGTGCGCGGTCGCCTCGTCGAGGATGACGACGCGCTGGCGCGCCAGCAGCAGGCGGGCGATGGTCAGGCGCTGCCGCTCGCCGCCGGAGAGCCGGTAGCCGCGTTCCCCCACGACGGTGTCCAGGCCGTCGGGCAGTGAGGCCACGAGGCCGTCCAGGCGGGAGCGGCGCAGGGCGTCCCAGATGTCGTCCTCGGTGGCGTCGGGCCTGGCGAGGAGCAGGTTGGCGCGTACGGACTCGTGGAAGAGGTGCCCGTCCTGGGTGACCATGCCGAGAGTCTCGCGGATTGAGTCGGCGGACAGGTCCCGTACGTCGACGCCATTCAGCCGTACGGACCCGGAGTCGGCGTCGTACAGCCGCGGCAGGAGCTGCGCGATCGTGGACTTGCCGGCGCCGGAGGAACCGACGAGGGCGACCATGTGGCCGGGTTCGGCGCGGAACGAGACGTCGTGCAGGACCTCTGTGCCGCCACGCGAGTCGAGGGCTGCCACATCCTCCAGGGAGGCGAGGGACACCTTGTCCGCGGACGGGTAGCCGAAGGAAACCCGGTCGAACTCCACGGACACCGGCCCGTCCGGTACCCGCCGGGCGTCCTGCTTCTCGGCGATCAGCGGGCGCAGGTCGAGGATTTCGAAGACGCGCTCGAAGCTCACGAGGGCGCTCATCACCTCAACCCGTGCGCCGGCGAGTGCCGTGAGCGGGGCGTAGAGCCGGGTGAGGAGCAGGGCGAGAGCGACGACGGCTCCGGGGTCGAGGCTGCCGCGCAGGGCGTAGAAGCCGCCGAGTCCGTAGACGAGGGCCAGCGCCAGTGCGGACACCAGGGTGAGCGCGGTGATGAACGTGGACTGCGCCATGGCGGTACGGATGCCGATGTCGCGCACTCTGCGTGCGCGGGCGGCGAATTCGGCGGACTCGTCGGCCGGACGGCCGAAGAGCTTGACGAGGGTCGCGCCGGGGGCGGAGAAGCGTTCGGTCATCTGGGTGCCCATGGCGGCGTTGTGGTGGGCGGCCTCGCGCTGGAGCGTCGCCATGCGTGCGCCCATCCGGCGGGCGGGCACGACGAACGCCGGCAGCAGGACGAGGGCGAGCAGGGTGATCTGCCACGAGATGCTGAGCATGACGGCGAGGGTCAGCAGCAGGGTGACGAGGTTGGACACGACGCCGGAGAGCGTGTTGCTGAAGGCGCGCTGGGCACCGATGACGTCGTTGTTGAGGCGGCTGACGAGCGCACCGGTCCGGGTGCGGGTGAAGAAGGCGACCGGCATCCGCTGAACGTGATCGAAGACCGCCGTGCGGAGGTCGAGGATCAGCCCCTCCCCGAGGGTGGCCGACAGCCTGCGGGTCAGCAGGCCCAGCCCTGCCTCGGCGACGGCGATGACCGCGATGAGCAGGGCGAACCGGGTGACCGTTCCCTCTTCGCGTCCCCGGACGATCGCGTCGACGACACGTCCCGCGAGCACCGGCGTGGCCACCGCGAGGAGGGCGGTCACCACACTGAGCAGCAGGAAGCGGTACAGCTGCCGGTGATGCGGCCCGGCGAACCGGGCGATGCGGCGCAGGGTGGTCCGGGAGACGGGCCTGCGGTCCTGACTGGCGTTGATCGCGTTGTGCAGCGATGTCCAAGCGGTGACTTCCATGTCCATGGGCGTGACGCTAAGACCTCAATCGGACTTGAGGTCAACCCGTCCCGGAAGCGGGGTGCTCCGGCGCCGCCCGCGGGTGCGACGGGGCGGGCTCGTCCGGGTCCCCCCGGCCGGTCAGATCCGCGGCCTGACAAACCGTCCGCGCAGATATCCGCGAGTGCGATGAGAACAACACGCACCTCATGCGTATCAAGAGGCGGACGCGTCCCCCGGCTGCCCATCGGCAACCGGCTCCGTACCCCTACAGGAGGCGGCGAGTTGAGTCACAGGCGAATAACCAAGCGAAAGGCCGTTCTGGCGGGAGCGGGGGCGGTCGGCATTGCCGCGGCCGCTGTCCTGCTTCCGCAGGCCTACGCCGGGCAGGACGGGGCCCGGTCCGACGCGTCGGCCCCCCGGCAGATGAGCGCGGCCTCCGCGGCGGAGCTGCTCCAGCAGCTCGGCAAGCAGCTCGGTGAGTCCTACGGCGGCGCGTACTACGACGCCGGCAAGCAGCAGCTCGTCGTGAATGTCGTGGGCGACAACAACGAGATCGACGTGCGGGTCAGGAAGGCCGGCGCGGTGCCGAGGAGCGTCGACAACAGCGTGAGCGAGCTGAGCGCGGCCAAGAGCACACTGTCCCGCAAGGCCACCGTTCCGGGCACGTCGTGGGCCATCGACCCGAGAAACAACCAGGTCCTTGTCACGGCCGACCGAACCGTCACGGGTGAGCGCTGGGAGAGGCTCGAGTCGGCGGTGGAGAACCTCGGGCCGGGCGTGGCCCGGATCCAGAAGTCCGGGGGCGAGTTCAAGACGTTCCTCGAAGGCGGCGACGCCATCTTCGGCGGCGGCGCGCGCTGCTCACTCGGCTTCAACGTGACCACGCAGGACGGCAGTCCGGGCTTCCTGACCGCCGGACACTGCGGTGTGGCGGCCGAGCAGTGGTCGGAGGAAGCCGGCGGCGGGCCGATCGGCACCGTCCAGGAAGCGGTGTTCCCCGGCGCGGGCGACTTCGCGCTCGTGACGTACGACGACCCCGCCACCGAGGCTCCGAGCGAGGTCGACACCGGCGACGGGCAGACGGTGGCGATCGCCCGGGCCGCCGACGCCGCGGTGGGCCAGGACGTCATCCGGATGGGCAGTACGACGGGCCTCAGCGACGGCCAGGTCACCGGCCTCGACGCCACGGTGAACTACCCGGAGGGCACGGTGACGGGCCTCATCCAGACCAACGTGTGCGCTGAGCCCGGCGACAGCGGCGGCGCGCTCTTCACAGCCGACGGCAGCGCGATCGGCCTCACGTCGGGCGGCAGCGGGAACTGCACGGCGGGAGGCGAGACGTTCTTCCAGCCGGTCACCACGGCGCTCGAAGCGGTCGGCGCCCGGGTCGGTGACGGCGCGGGCGGCGATGCCGGCGACGACGACGGTGCGGACGGGGCTCAGGAGAACGGCGGAGCCGGGGACAGCGCGGGTGCCGATGCCGGTGCCGAGGACAGCGGCGGCGTCGCGAACAACGGCGGCGCGGAGGCGAACGCCGGTGCGGACGGCGGTGTGGACACCGGGGCAGACGCCGGTGTCCAGGGCAACGGCGGTGCGGACGGCACCGGCGTCGGCGGACCCGACGAGGTCGGTGGCGACGACGCACAGGGCGATGCGGTCGTGGACGACGACGGCGCCCTGCACAACTGAGGCGATCCGCCCTCTTCGCCAGGCCCTCGACCGCGTACGCCCGTGCGGCGAAGGAAGAGTAAGCCGCGGTCGAGCACTGTCCGGCGCGACGGCCGGGGACGCCGCGGCGGACAGCCCGGCGCCCCGGGCTGCGGCGTCATTCGGCGGCCGCGATCATCTCGCTGATGTTCATCCGTGGAAGCACCGTTGCGCGCCCCGGGCGTGCGGGGCGC